>JBAVLA010000337.1:0-9322 GCA_049688595.1 Candidatus Nanopelagicales bacterium
GTCCGCGCGTGGGTGGCGTACTGCGCCGGCGAACCGGAGCTGCGCGTTGGGACCCTGGTGACTCCCGAGGAGGTTGCCGACTGGGACCTGGCCAGGATCGCCGCGGGATCCCACCGGGGCTGGGGCCGCCTCGACCCGGAGCCGCTGCTCCTCGTGTGCGGCAACGGCCGCCGCGATCCATGCTGCGGGCACTTCGGCCGCCGGATGGCCGAGCAGCTGTGGGCGGGCCCCGACCTCGATCGGATCATATCCTGCACGCACCTGGGCGGGCACCGGTTCGCCCCGACGGCGCTGCTGCTGCCAGCCGGCGTCCTGCACGGCCGGCTCACGGCCGGCAGCGCCGCGCAACTGCTCGGCGCTGCCCGCTCCGGGTGGACCCCGACTGCGTCCCTGCGCGGGCACAGCACCCTCGACGAGGCGGAGCAGGCCGCGGAGGCGCGCGTCCGGAGCTGGACCGGCCACGCCGGGATCGCCCCGCTCCGGACCGAAGTGGTCGCGAACAGCGCCCTGGCCTGCGTCGTGGCGGTCACGCTCCCTCCTGACGGCGGCGCTCCCGGCCGGGTCGCCCATGTCGGGCTGGCCCACCGGGAGCGGCAGGAGGTGACCTCGTGCGGCCGCCGGCCGGAGTCGATCCTGCGGTGGGAGGTCGTCACCGACGGCCAGTGTCGGGTCAGGCCGTCGAGACCGACGACGTGACGGTCGGTTCCGGCTGCACGCTCGCCGGGACCTCAGCCGGCTCCATCCCGAACTGCGTGCGCGACAGGTCCGCGTAGAGGCCGCCGGCGGCCATCAGCTCCTCGTGGGTCCCGCGTTGGACCACCCGGCCGCCGTCGATGACCAGGATCTGGTCGGCCGCGCGGATGGTCGACAGGCGATGGGCCACCACCAGCGACGTCCGCCCGGCGAGGGCGGTGGCCAGCGCGTGCTGAACCGCCAGCTCGCTCTCCGAGTCCAGATGGGCGGTGGCCTCGTCCAGGACGACGACCGCCGGCGCCTTCAGCAGCAGCCGCGCGATCGCCAGGCGCTGCTTCTCCCCGCCGGAGAGCCGATAGCCCCGCTCCCCCACGACCGTGTCAAGGCCATCGGGCAGCGAGGCCACGAGGTCGCCGATCTGCGCGTCGCGGCAGGCCGCCATGAGCTCCTCGTCGGTCGCCCCTGGCCGGGCGTACGCGAGGTTGCCTCGAATCGTGTCGTGGAACATGTGGGCGTCCTGCGTGACGACTCCGATCGCAGCCGACAGGCTGGCCATGGTCGCCTCCCGCACGTCGACCCCGCCGACTCGGACCGCACCCGAGCCCACGTCGTACAAGCGCGTCACCAGAGCAGTGATCGTGGACTTGCCTGCACCGGACGGGCCCACGAGGGCGACCATCTGTCCAGGCTCGATGCGGAAGCCGACGCCGGTCAGCACTGGTTCACCGCGACCTCGGGCGTCCGGTCGGGCCACTGACTCCAGGGAGGCCAACGACACCTCGTCGGCAGCTGGATAGGTGAAGTGGACGTCCTGCAGCTCCACGGAGATCGGCCCGACCGGGATGTCCCGGGCGTCCGGCGCCTCAGCGACCAGGGGGCGGAGGTCGAGCACCTCGAAGACCCGCTCGAAGGAGACCAGCGCGGTCATCACATCGACGCGGACGTTGCTCAGGGCCGTTAGCGGCCCGTACAGGCGGGCCAGGAGGGCGGTGATCGCCAGCAGCGTGCCTATCGTCAGCGAGCCGTCGATGACCAGGTGCCCGCCGACCCCGTAGGCGATCGCGGTCGCAACCGAGGCCACGAGCGTCAGGGCGGTGAAGAAGTAGCGGTTCGACATCGCGATCCGCACGCCGATGTCGCGCACCCGTCCAGCCCGATCGGAGAACGCGGACTGCTCCTCGGCGGGTCGGCCGAACAGCTTGACCAGCAGCGCGCCGGAGACGTTGAAGCGCTCGGTCATCATCGTGGACATGTCCGCGTTGAGCTGCATCTGCTCACGTGTCTGCGCCTGGAGGCGACGACCCATCCAGCGGGCCGGCAGCAGGAACAGGGGCAGCAGCAGGAGACTGGTCAAGGTGATCGGCCACGACAGCGCGAACATCGCGACCAGTACGACGACGAGGCTGATCAGGTTGCCCACGACCCCTCCCAACGTGGAGGTGAACGCCTGCTGCGCCCCGATCACGTCGCTGTTCAGCCTGGAGATCAGGGCCCCGGTCTGGGTCCGGGTGAAGAACGCCAGCGGCTGGCGCTGCACGTGGCCGAACACCCTGGTGCGCAGGTCGAAGATCAGCCCCTCTCCGATCTGCGCCGAGAACCACCTGCCGACCAGGCCGATCGCCGCGTCGGCGAGCGCCAGGAGCAGCACGAGGAGGGCGCTGACCGTGACCACGGTCGAGTCACCCACGGCGATTCCGTCGTCGATGATCCGCCGGAACAGCAGGGGCTGGGCGACGACCAGCGCCGACCCGACGGCCATCGTGACGAGGAACCAGGCGACGAGGTTGCGGTAGGGGCTGGCGAACCTGAGGATCCGACGCACGGTTTCCCGGCTGATCCGCTGGCGGGCCACGGTGGGGTCGCGGGTGAACGACCTGTACGTCTGCCATGGCCCACCGCCGCCCATCGGCACCGACATCGGCTCCCGCCCTCCATCCACGCCCAGTGTCCATCGCCGACGCGCCTGCGTCGCGGCCCGCTTGGGCCGTTGCGGCCGTCTTCGCCACCAGATGCCCGATCCAGCGCGTGCGATCTTGATCAGCGTTCGCCATATTGGGCCCGACGGTCCGGGATGGACCGGCAGACGGAGGGAACGATGGACAGCAGGGCGAGAGCCCCTCGCGTCACGGGGGAGGATCGGGAGGTACTGGCCAGGGAACTGGTGGAGGGGTACTTGGCCGGCGCCAGCATACGTGAGCTCGCCGCTGGCTGTAGTCGCTCGTACGGATTCGTCCACGGACTCCTCAGCGAATCCGGGGTGGAGCTGCGGGGCCGGGGCGGGGCCACCCGCGGCCGGACCTCGGTAGTCACTGCTGGTTGACTGGGGCGCATGGCTGATTCACCTGCTGTCCGGACCGTACTCACCGATGGGATCCTCACGGTGCGCCTGTGCCGCCCCGAGTCGAGGAACGCCCAGGATCCCGCGCTCTGGCGGGAGCTGGCGCGAGTCGGGACCGACCTGGGCGGTCAGGTGCGGGCCATCGTGCTCGCCGCGGAGGGTCCGTCCTTCTCGGCCGGCCTGGATCGGCGGATGCTCACCGGCGAGGGCATCCCCGGCGAGGGTTCGCTCATGGAGTTCGCCCAGATGCCGCCCGAGGAGCTCGACCGATTGATCGCCAGCTTCCAGGAGGCCTTCCTCTGGTGGCGACGCAGTCCCGTGGTCACGGTGGCCGCCGTCAGTGGCCATGCCATCGGAGCCGGCCTGCAGCTCGCGCTGGCCTGCGACATCATGATCGTGGCCGACGACGTGCAGCTGTCCATGAAGGAGCCCAGCCTCGGGCTGGTCCCCGACCTCGGGGGCACCCTGCCGCTCGTGGAGGCGGTCGGCTACTCGCGAGCCCTCGAGCTTGTCGTGAGCGGGCGCTGGGTCGGCGCCGAGGAGGCCGTGCGGATCGGGCTTGCCCTCAAGGCCGTGCCAAGCGAACAGCTGGACGCGGCGGCGCTGGAGGTCGCCCGCTCATGCGCCTCGGCACTGCCGGGGGCGGTGGCTGCCACGAAGGCGCTGCTTCGCGACGCCGGGCATCACGCCGGCCATGCGGCCGCCCACGATGCCCAGTTGGCTGCCGAGCGGCGCGCACAGGGCGAGCGGATCCGGGAGCTCGCCACGATGCAGCGGGCAAGACGGGTCCAGGCCGACGCAGACCGGTCCTGACCGGTCATCCAGGCGCGCCCTAGGCGAGGGCAACCAGTTCCAGGTAGTCGTCGCGCCAGAGGTCCTCGACCGCGTCCGGCAGGAGGAGGACCCGCTCGGGTGCCAGTGCCTGCACCGCACCCTCGTCGTGCGTCACCAGGATCACCGCACCGCGATAGCTGCCAAGCGCCGACAGCACCTCAGCGCGACTGGCGGGGTCCAGGTTGTTGGTGGGCTCGTCCAGGAGCAGGACATTGGCCCGCGACACCACCAGCGTCGCCAGGGCCAGCCGGGTCTTCTCGCCGCCGGAGAGCACACGAGCTGGCTTGTCCACGTCGTCGCCGGTGAAGAGGAACTGCCCGAGCACGCTTCGGCAGTCCGTCTCGGTCAGGTCGGGCGCAGCGTGCGCCATGTTGGCAAGGACCGTGGCGTCCGGGTCCAGGGTCTCGTGCTCCTGGGCGTAGTAGCCCATCCGCAGGCCATGACCGGCCAGGACCTCGCCGGTGTCCGGCGGCTCGATCCCGGACAGTATCCGCAGCAGCGTGGTCTTGCCCGCCCCGTTCAGGCCCAGCACCACCACCCGGGCGCCTCGGTCCACCGCCAGGTCGACGTCGATGAAGACCTCGAGCGAGCCGTACGACTTGCTCAGGGCGAGGGCGCGCAGCGGCGTCCGCCCGCATCCAGCCGGCTCCGGGAAGCGCAGCCGGGCGACCCGGTCGGCGACCCGCTCGGCCTCGATCCCAGCGAGGAGCCGATCAGCCCGCTTCTGCATCGACTGCGCCGCCCTGGCCTTGGTCGCCTTCGCCCGCATCCGGTCAGCCTGCGACGCCAGCGCGGCGGCCTGCTTCTCGGCGTTCGCCCGCTCCCGGTGGCGCCGCCGCTCGTCGGTCTCGCGCTGCTTGAGGTAGGCGCTCCAGCCGACGTTGTAGATGTCGATCACGCACCGGTTCGCGTCGAGGTGGAAGACCTTGTTCACGACCGAGCCGAGCAGGGCGGCGTCGTGGCTGATCACGACCAGCCCGCCCTTGTGGGCGGCCAGCAGGCCGCGCAGCCAGACGATGGAGTCCGCGTCCAGGTGGTTCGTCGGCTCGTCGAGCAGCAGCGTGCCTGACTCGCTGAAGAGGATCCGGGCCAGCTCGACCCGACGCCGCTGGCCCCCGGACAGCGTGCGAAGCGGCTGGCCGAGGTTGCGCTCCGTGATCCCAAGGCCTGCCGCGACCGCGGAAGCGCGAGCCTCCGCGGCGTAGCCGTCACTGGCGATGAACTCGGACTGTGCCCGGTCGTAGCGGCGCATCGCGTCCGCCCGGGCCTCCGGGTCGTCAGCGGCCATCCCCGCCTCGGCGCGGCGCAGGCGCCGCAGGATCTGGCCCAGGCCGCGGGCCTCGAGGATGCGCTCCCGGGCGGTCTGGTCGAGATTGCCCGTGCGCGGGTCCTGCGGCAGGTAGCCGATGGTCCCCGAGCGGGTGACCGAGCCGGCCTCGGCGGCTGCCTCACCGGCGAGGATGCGCATCAGCGTCGTCTTCCCAGCGCCATTGCGACCCACGAACCCGATCCGGTCGCCGGGGGCGATGCGCAGCGACACGCCCGACATCAGCAGCCGGGCGCCGGCGCGCACCTCCAGGTCGGTGGCGGCGATCACCCCAAGAGGGTACCGGGCAGGAGCGCCCGCCCGAGCGCGCGGCAAGGCCGGAGCTCGTCCGGCGCGGTCATCGAGCTCAGCCAACCAGCAGCCAAGCCGCGAGGTAGCCGAAACCGTTGGCGACGAGGTGGACTGCCATGGGCACGATCAGGTGGTCATACCGGATGCGCAGCAGGCACAGGAACGCTCCCGCTCCGGCAGCCGCGGCCGCGGCGACGGTGACCGCCAGCAAAGGTGCGGACCCCAGGGCCGCCTGGACAGCCGCGTTCCCGGTCACGACCCCGAACGCGGGAGGCAGGTGCCAGGCCCCGAAGGCCAGCGACGACAGGGCTGCACCCGCGACCAGGCCGAACCTGCCGACGAGCATTGCCAGCAGGACGCCACGGAATGCCACCTCCTCGAACAGCACCGTCCCGAACGGGACCCGGACCAGGGCGTTGAATGTCACCTGCGGGCCGCTCATGCCAAGGACCCGGACGTCTGTGAACGCCTCGGAGACGCCCGGAAGCCGCGTGCCCATCAGCATCGCCACGCACGTCGTCGCGCCGAGGGCAAGCGCAGCGACCGCCGCCCTCCGGGTGACCCGCCCGAGTCCCCACTGCTGCGGCTGCAGGCCGTCCGCACGGCCGAGGAGAAACATGCCCAGCACCCCCAAGGAGGTCCACAGCAGGTAGCCGCGCGGCGCGAGCACGTTGTTCATCATGTTCACGGCGAGCAGGAGGATCAATGCCCCCAGGACGGGGCCCGCGCGGTCCCGCCGCTGGCTCCCGCTTCCGTCCGGTCCGTGCTCCACGACGCTCCTCAGGGCTCATTCGGACAGTACCAAGCACGCCGACACGGCCTGAATCGCACGGACGCGGCAGCGGTCCCGCGCGTGTCGCCGACCATTCGGCAGGTGCCGGGCGGAGCCGCGCAATACTGGCCTGCGGACGCCGCGCCGGGTTCGACGTACACACGGCTCAGTGCGCACCTGACCCATCCGATGGAGGAAGCATGCGACTCGCCGTTCGGCCGACGTGGCGCCTGGCTGCGACGGCGGCACTCGTCAGCGCCGGGTACGCCGCCTACCACAGGTGGAACGTGACGTGGGGCGCCACGGCGCAGGAGGTGACCGAACCGCTGCCGGGTGACGACCTGGTCGACCAGCCCTGGTGGTCGGCCACGCGCTCGATCACGATCGAGGCTCCCCCGGCCGATGTCTGGCCCTGGCTGGTCCAGATGGGCGGATACACCCGCGCGGGCTGGTACAGCATCGACCGGATCGACAACGCGGGCCGGCCCAGCGCCACCACGATCATCCCCGAGCTGCAGGACCCCGCCATCGGGGACGTCATGCCGACGTCACCGGACGGCTCGGGGTTCCGGGTCGAGGCGATCGACCCGGGGCGGTCCCTCGTGCTGACCATCCGGGAGCCGGACGCAAGCGTCAGCGCGGCATTCGTGGTCAGGGAGGCCGGACCCAGCCGCACGCGGCTGGTGACGCGGCTGCGCGTGGGTGGCCGTGCGAGGCTGCGACCCCTGGCCTTCACCGCGGCCATGGACGCCGGTGACTTCGTGATGTTCCGCCGCACGCTGCTCGGGATCAAGGAGCGTGCCGAGGGTCTGGCTCGCGCCGACCAGGTCACGGCAGGCGCCTGAGACCGCACTCGCCTCCGCGGATCGCTCTGCGCCGTACTCTGGGAACCACAGCCCTGATCCCGACAGGGGCCCGCACTGCCCTGGTCCCGCAGGGCGAAACCAGTTGCCAAGGAGCTGTCAGTGCAGTTCGACGACGACCGCGTTGACACCAGCAGGATCGACGACGTCCGCGGAGGGGGCGGTGGTCGTGCCGGGGGCGGCGGCATGGGGGGAATGGCCGTCGCGGGGATCCTGGCCGCACTGCTTCGCGGCCGGGGCGGCAGGTCCATGTTCCTCGTCGTCCTCGTGCTGGGCGCCTACCTCGTGTTCGGTGGGGAGATGCTCGGCGGGACCAGCCCGGACCAGACCGCCACTGCCCCGGAGGGCGCGGCCAGCGACCTGGCCACCCGCTGCAACACCGAGGGTGCGATCCAGCAGTACGAGGACTGCCTGCTGGCCAAGGCGTTCAACGAGACCGACGAGGTGTGGACCCAGGAGCTCGCCCAGCGCGGCCAGGCCTACCAGTCGCCGAGGTTGACGTTCTTCTCGAACTCGGTGAGCACCGCCTGCGGGCCTGCCACGACAGCCGTCGGGCCCTTCTACTGCCCGGGCGACCAGAGGATCTACTTCGACCTGGCGTTCGCCCGACAGCTGGGCAGGCTCGGCGTGAAGGGTGACTACGCGAACGTGTACATCATGGCCCACGAGTTCGGCCACCACCTGCAGAACATCCTCGGGATCGAGTCACGGGTCCGGCAGCTGCAGGCCCAGGACCGCCGGAATGCCAACTCCTACGGCGTGGCGATGGAGCTCCAGGCGGACTGCCTGGCCGGCGTGTGGGGACGTCTTGCCAACGACCGCGGGAACCTCTCCATCACGCAGGCAGAGCTCGCCGACGCCCAGAACGCCGCAGCCGCGGTGGGCGATGATCGGATCCAGGAGCAGTCCGGGATGAGCGTCGACCCGGAGAGCTGGACGCACGGCTCCTCGGCCCAGCGCCGTCAGTGGTACATGGTCGGCTTCAACAGCGCCGACCCGAACCGCTGCGACACGTTCGGCGGGGCGCTGTGACCGGGCGATCGCTGCGTATCCACATCTGGCACGGCTACCTGCTCGCGGGAACCGGATCGAACGAGTACACGCGGGCACTGGCCCGCACGCTCAGCCGACAGGGCCACGAAGTGGTCGTCCTCAGCCAGGACCCGCATCCCGACCAGTTCGACCTCGGTGGCGCCAGGGCGGTCCAGCCCGACCTGCCTGGGAGGCTGCCGGTGTTCGTCCCGGACAGGTACGCGAATGCTGAGCCCGTGCTGCTGCCCGAGATGCCGAGATCGGAGGCGGACGAGTTCGTGGCCGCCCAGGTGGCAGCGCTGCGGGCCGCCGGTCCGGCCGACCTGCTGATCACCAACCACGCCCTGCTCGGCGGCCCGGTCGGGGCGGGCAGCGGCCTGCCGTGGATCGTCAAGGTGCACGGGTCCGAGCTTGAGTACGCGATGCGCGGCAACCCCGGGCTGTGCCAGTGGGCAGCGCAGACCCTGTCGAGCGCCCGCGCCGTGGTCGTCGGATCCGAGCACATCGGTCGGGTCGTGACCGAGCTCGTCGACCTGGACCCCGCCCGGCTGGCCGTGGTCACGCCCGGTGTGGACGTCGAGCAGATGGCGCCCCAGGATCGTCGGGCTGCCCGGCACGACCTGATCGCGGAGTCCGCGAAGGATCCCGCGAACCTCGGCGACGAGCGCCTGCCGGACCCCGGCAACGCCGGGCGGATCGAGACGTTCCTGGGCCCAGCTGACTCAGGCCTCGCGAGCAGGCCGACCGTGGTCTACGTCGGCAAGCTCAGCCGCGAGAAGGGCGTCCACCTGCTGCTGGACGCCTTGGCCGGAGTCGATGCCCGCGCGGTTGTCGTGGGGTTCGGGCCCGCACGCGCCAACCTGGAGCGGCAGGCGCAGCGCCTCGGCCTGGAGTGCCTGTTCACCGGGCCGCTGGCGCATCGGCACCTGCGGCACCTATGGGCCCTGGCGGACGTGAGCGTGGTGCCGTCGGTGTTCCCCGAGGCGTTCGGAATGGTCGCCGCCGAGGCCGCAGCCACCGGGTGCCCGCCGCTCGTGGCCAGGCACAGCGGTCTGGCCGAGGTGGCCACCGGGATCGAGGGGTTCCTTCCCGAGCACCTGCGGATCCTGACCTTCAGGTCCGGCGACAGCACCCACCTGGGCCGCGGCCTGCGGCGGATCCTGGCCCTCGAC
>JBAVLA010000338.1:0-8973 GCA_049688595.1 Candidatus Nanopelagicales bacterium
CCCCCGACCACGCCCCCCAGGAGCAGGAGGAGGCCCCCGCCCACGTCGATGCTCCCGGTGGCCGCGTAGCCGAGGGCCGCGGCCCCGGCGATTGGGATGATGGCCAGCAGGCTGGTCGCGCTGGCCCGACGCTGATCCAGGCCGAACCAGGCCACGAGCAGCGGGACCATGACGATGCCCCCGCCCACCCCGAACAGCCCGGCCAGCAGCCCAGCGGCCAGCCCGATTCCCGCTGCCCGGACCCAGCCATCCGGATCGCCCACCCGGATCAGCCGTACAACGAGATCGGGTTGATCAGGTCGGCGATTATCACGACGCTGGACAGCGCGACCAGCAGGATGCCCACGGCGTAGGCGATCGGCAGGGCCCTGGCCAGGTCCACCGGGCCCGGGTCAGGGCGGCCGCGCCGCAGGGCCACCTGGCGGCGCGCACCCTCGTACAGGGCCCCAGCGACATGCCCACCGTCCAGCGGCAGCACCGGCAGCAGGTTGAACAGGAACAGGAAGAGGTTCAGCCCGGCGATGATGCTCACCAGGCTGGCTACCTTCGTCACGGCGGCGTCCTCGGCAGCGGCCACCTCGCCGGAGATCCGGCCGATCCCGACGACGCTCACGGGCCCCTCGGGGTCGCGCGCCTGCCCGGTCACCAAGTCGCTGGCGAGCTCGACGACCCGCGCCGGAAGCGCGACGAGCGCCTGTCCGCTTCTGACCGTTATGTCCCACATGGTTTCCGGGACCGCGGACCATGGCTGGCTCACGTACTCCGATTGCGGGGACACGCCCAAGTACCCGGTCTCCTGGATCCCCCCGGTCGTCCGGCCCTGCGCGTCCGTTGCCGGACGGTAGGCCGTGGCGAGCTCCACATCGACGGTGCGTACGCCGGAGGACGTCTCGACGCCCAGGACCACGGCTTGCCCGGGGCGCACCCGCGTCACGTCGGTCAGCTCCGACCACGTGTCCACGTCGGTTCCGTCGATGGACGTGATGCGGTCACCGGCGACCAGGCCGGACCCGGCCGCTGGGGATTGCGCGGATCCCTCCGGACAGTCGTCAGCCGGCAGGGACCCGGGGTCGGCCAGGGCGGCCTCGGCGGCCTGCCTCGAAGCCATGTGGGCAGGTACGCAGGGGTGGACCGTGGCGACCGTCGTGGTCGGTGCGGGCAGCCCGAGGCCAACCAGCAGCACCGCGAACAGGCCGATGGAGATGAGCAGGTTCATCGTCGGCCCGCCCATCATGACGACCACCCGCTTGGGCACGCTCAGGCGGTAGAACGCCCGGTGCTCCTCCCCCGGCGGGACCTCGTGCCAGGCCGCCTGCCGGGCCTCCTCGGCCAGCGCCTCCAACCGCCCGGCGACGCCGCCGCCGGAGCGCAGCGCGGCGGCGCCCCTGGGCGGCGGGTACATGCCGATCATCCTGACGTAGCCACCCAGGGGGATCGCCTTGACGCCGTACTCGGTCTCCGAGCCGCGCCGGGACCACACCGTGGGCCCGAATCCGATCATGTACTGGGTCACGCGGACCCCGAAGCGCTTGGCCGGCACCATGTGCCCGACCTCATGCAGGCCGATGGAGACCGCCACCCCGAGGACCGCGGCCAGGACGCCGAACAGGTACAGCGACATCAACTGATCCCCGCCCCGATCAGGGACCTCGCGGTTGCCCTCGCCCGCCGGTCCGCATCGAGCACAGCGGCGATCGTGAGCTGCCCGGTGGGCAACGGATCGTGGTCGGCCAGCACGGCTCGCACGGTGTCGACGATCCCCAGGAAGGACAGCTCCCCGGCACGGAAGGCGTCCACTGCTACCTCGTTGGCGGCGTTGAACACTGCTGGGGCGGTGCCGCCCGCCTCCCCCGCGGCGCGGGCGATCGACACCGCCGGGAAGGTCCGCTCGTCCAGCGGGTCGAAGGTCCACGTGTGGGCGGTGGTCCAGTCGCAGGCCGGCGCCGCGTCCGGGATCCGATCGGGCCACGCCAGCCCCAGCGCGATCGGTAGGCGCATGTCGGGCGGGCTGGCCTGGGCCAAGGTCGACCCGTCGACGAACTCCACCATCGAGTGGATGACCGACTGGGGATGAACCATCACGACGATCCGGTCCATCGGGATGTCGAAGAGCAGGTGGGCCTCGATGACCTCCAGGCCCTTGTTCACCAGCGTTGCGGAGTTGATCGTGATGACCGGGCCCATCGCCCAGGTCGGGTGGGCCATCGCCTGGTCCGGGGTGACGTCGGCCAGCTCCGCGCGCGTGCGCCCGCGGAAGGGGCCACCCGAGGCTGTCAGGACCAGCCGGCGCACCTCGTCGGGCCTCCCCCCCGCCAGGCACTGGGCGAGCGCCGAGTGCTCGGAGTCCACCGGGACGATCTGCCCTGGCCCGGCGGCGGCCTTGACCAGCGGCCCGCCGATTATCAGGGACTCCTTGTTGGCCAGGGCAAGCCGGTGCCCGGCACCCAGGGCAGCCAGGGTGGGCTCCAGGCCCACGGCCCCGGTCATCCCGTTGAGCACGACGTCACCGGGCCCACCGGCCAGCTCGGTGGCGGCCCCCGGCCCGGCGAGCACCTCCGGGCGACGCCCGGGCGGCAGCTTGGCCTCCAGCGCGACCTCCAGGGCTGGCGCCTGGTCCTCGCGGGCAACGGCCACCCGGGGTACCTCGAAATCGGCGGCCTGCTCGGCAAGCCGCTCGATGCTCCCCCCTCCGGCGGCGAGCCCCACTACCCGGAACCGATCCGGGTTGCGCTCGATCAGGTCCAACGCCTGGGTGCCGATGGATCCGGTGCTGCCCAACAGGATCACGTCCCTGCGCGAGGTCATGTCCCCCATTGTCACCGATCGCTGGGCGAAGCGTCGCCCCTCGGAGTGCGCGCCGACCGGCGGCTACAGCGCCAGGCCGGTCAGGACGAGCACCTTCTCGTAGGTGAAGTCGACCATCGCCGACTTCAGGCCCTCCCGGCCGGACCCACTGGCCTTGACGCCTCCGTAGGGCATCTGATCGGCACGGAAGGACGGCACGTCACCGATCACGACCCCGCCCACCTCCAGCTCGCGGTGGGCGCGGAAGGCGGCGACCAGGTCGTGGGTGAACACCCCGGCCTGCAGCCCGTACCTGGAGTCGTTGACCGCCGCGAGTGCCTCGTCCACACCGTCGACCTCCTGCACAACCAGCACCGGCCCGAAGATCTCCTCGGTGCACACCCGCGCCTCAGCGGGCGCATCGACCAGGACGACGGGGGCAAGGGTGCTTCCCTCCCGCGCCCCTCCCGTGAGCACCCGCGCTCCTTCGGCGACCGCCTCGGCGACCCAGTCCTGGACGCGTTGCGCAGCGGCCTGACTCACCATCGGACCGACGACGGTCGCCTCATCCCAGGGCGAGCCGGTGCGCAGTGCGGACACCTGCTCGACGATCATCGGAACGAGCCGGTCGGCCAACGACGTGTCGATGATCGCCCGTTGGACCGAGATGCATGACTGCCCGGCCTGGTAGTTGGCGAACGTTGCGATCCGCGTGGCCGCCCAGGCGAGGTCGGCCTCGCTCGCCCAGTCGGCGAGCACCACGGCCGCCGCGTTCCCACCCAGCTCGAGGGTCACGTGCTTGGCCGGCACGGCCCCCTGGATCTGGTGCCCGACCAGGTCCGAACCGGTGAACGACACGACCGGCAGCCGCGGGTCGAGCACCAGACGCGCAGCTGCGTCGTTCCCCAGCGGCAGGACCGACCACGATCCCTCGAGCAGCTCGGTCTCGGCAAGCAGCTCGCCGAGCAGCAGCGCTGAAAGCGGCGTCGCCGGAGCCGGCTTGACGATGATCGGGGCACCGACTGCGATCGCCGGGGCGACCTTGTGTGCCACGAGGTTCAGCGGGAAGTTGAACGGTGCGATACCAAGCACCGGACCGATCGGGAACCGGCGGATGAGCGCCGCGCGGCCCGCGGATGCGGCGTCGGTGTCCAGCCGCTGGAGCTGCCCGCCGAAGCGGCGCGCCTCCTCGCCCGCCCAGCGGAAGGTCGAAGCCGCGCGGGCGACCTCGGCGCGCGACCACATCATCGGCTTGCCGTTCTCCGCGGTGATCAGCCGAGCGATCTGGTCGGCCCGCTCCGTGAGCCGCCGGGACACGTTGGCGAGCGCTTCGGCGCGCACCGCCGCAGGCTGGGCGCCCACCTGGGCCCGGACGTTCCAGGCTCCGGCCACGGCCTGCTCGACCAGTTCGGCGTCGGGAACCACGTGCCGACCGACCACGGACCCGTCGTAGGGGCTGGTGACCTCGGCCACGTGATCCCGGGACACTGGGCGCCCCGCGATCCAGCATGGCATCGGTTCGAGCTGGGGCGAGGGCGGCATCTGCACGCGGACAGCGTGCCACCTACCAGCCGCTTGGGCCCCGCCCGGTGGCGAAGAGCCACGCTGACCGCGCCGCGACGATGTCCCGAGCGGTGCCGTAGATCTCCTCGGGGATCACCAGGAAGGCCAGGATCATCGATCCGGGGCCGGCTTCCCGTACCGTCCAGGCCTGGCGAAGCCCGAGGGACAGAAACAGCAGGGTCCACGCCACCGAGAAGGTGAAGCCGTAGACGACCCAGGTCGGGAGCAGGAAGCCCAGGAGGAAGAGCATAGTGAGGAGCCGGAAGAGGCTCCCGGTGTAGAGCCCGGCCTGCCGGATCCAGTCCACCCGGGTCTCGGTCCGCCAGCCGCGGTCGTCCAGCTCCTCGAGCGTGCCCAGCTGCCAGCGGGTGCGCTGGCGCCACCAGGCCTGTGGGGTGAGCATCACGTCGGTGCGGGTACGGCACCGATGGGTGGCATGGGTGACCCAGCCGCGGACCCGGAGCTCGGTCGTGATCCGGTAGTCCTCCACGCGGCTCGCCGGGTCCCAGACGTACCCCTGGTCGGCCCTGACCTCCATCAGGGCACTGGCACGGAAGATGGTTGCCGTCCCCGAGAGGACCGTGGCGTCCCGGCGCACGCGGGTCCTGGTGGCCCGTGCGAACTCGGCCTTCTGCCACCAGGCGAGGGCGCGCGCCATCGGACCGTCCACCTCGACGTCCTTGGCCAGGTAGTACCCCGACAGTCCCGCCAGGTCCGGCTCGATCTCCATGAGCCGCACCGCCTGCTCGATCCAGTCGTCTGCCAGCTCGGAGTCGGCGTCCATCTCGAGCACCAACGAGTACTCGTCGAGCCGATGAGCGATGGCCGCGAGGCCCTGGTTGAGCGCGCCGGCCTTCCGTCCGGTGTTGCCGACCGTGTGCATCACTGAGGCCCCGGCCGCACGCGCGAACTCCTCGGTCCGGTCGGTGCAGTTGTCCGCGATCACGAGGATCTCCTCGATCGGGTAGGTCTGCGCGCGGAGGGACCGCACGGTGGCTGCGACCTGGGCCTCCTCCTGATGGGCGGGCACGAGTGCGACGACCGACCAGATGCGGACCGGCAGATCCACACCGGAGTCGGCTTGCGGATCCAGCGCGAGCGCGGATTTCGAATCAACGGCGCGGGTCATGCTGCAACCTCCATCGCATCAGTCGGCAGTCGGTCGATCGAGGGCCCCGGTCGGCCGGGGGTCAACACCGGCCCCTGGGGCGCCGCCGCCGGCTGGCCCGACGCCGGCTTGGGGCGTCGGGACGGCGCCATGGCATCGGTGACCCGCAGGAAGTGGTTCCGGAGGCAGGTCGTCACGACGGTTGCGATCACCAGCACCGTGAGCGCGAGGGGTAGCACCACTGACAGCAGCAGCCCATCGCAGAACTGCGCCATGTGGGTGTAGAAGCGATCACCCAAGTGGGCGGGCGCCGCCACGAGATCGATCAGCCAGGAAGGTCCCTGGACCGCCCAAGTGCTCCCGTTCACTGCAACCCCTGTCCCCGATGTTGTCGGTCAATGACCTCCTATACCCCGGTGGGCTCCCGCTGAAACCCACTGCGTGGGCGATTCGGTACTCCGACGGTGCCGGTGGCAGGGCCAACGCCGGAACGTCGCCGCAGTCGGGCCGCTACCCGGCCGGGTACCCACTCCAGGACTGCCGGCGGCGACGCCCGGCACCCTGCAGTGGGCCCCCGACCGTGGAAGCATGTGCGTGTGGCCGCAGACAGCCCGGGCCTGCTCGCGGCCGACGTCGTCGGAGCGCTCGACGACCCGGTCGGGGCATACCTCCACGTCCCCTTCTGCGAGCGGATCTGCCCCTTCTGCCCGTACAACAAGGTCGTTCCACGGGGCGACCAACCCACGCGCTACTTCCATGCCCTGCGATCGGAGGTGGACCGCTACCTGGCCGCCGGGGCTGCGGACGTGTCGGGCTCGGGCGGGTTCACCTCGCTCTACGTGGGCGGCGGGACCCCCACGCTCTTCCCCGACGAGCTCGCCGGGCTGGTCCGACAGCTTCCGGTCACCGGTGAGCGGGCCATCGAGGTGCTGCCCACGCATGGGACGCCCTGCCGCCTGGACGCCCTGCACACGGCCGGCTTCACCGCGGTGAGCATCGGGGCCCAGTCCTTCCATGACGAGGTCCTGCACCGGCTGCGCAGGCCGCACGACGCCCGGACTGCCCGCGCCGCCGTGCAGGCAGCGGTCGGGCGGTTCCCGCTGGTCGACGTCGACCTGATCGTCGACGTCGAACTGGACGACGCCCTGTCCGGCGCGTTCCTGGCAGATCTCAGGGCATGCTTCGAGCTGGGTGTGGACCAGGCCTCGACCTACCCGCTGATGCGCTTCGGCTACACCCCCTTCGGCACGGGGGCGCAGAACCGGCGCCGGGAGCACGAGGTGCTCGCCGAGGCCGCCGAGCTCGCCAGGGAGCACGGCTACGAGCGCCGCTCGGTCTGGACCTTCAACCGACTCGACTCGGCGACATACACCTCGATCACCCGGCGGCGGTTCCTGGGCATGGGTGCGGGGGCGTCCTCGTTCACGGGCCGCGACTTCTACGTCAACCACTTCGGGGTCCAGACCTACATCGAGGCAGCCGAGGGCAGCGCGCTGCCGCTAGCCCGCTGGCTGCACCTGGGGGCGGCTGCTGGCTTGGCCTACGACGCCTTCTGGCAGGCATACGCCGGTGGGATCGACCTGGCCACCCTCGACGCCGCGTACGGCCGGTGGTCCCAAGTTGCCCGCGCGGCCCTCCCCCCGCTCGTCGCGGCCGGCCTCGTGCACCGGGAGGACGGCCACTTCACAGTGACCGGTCGCGGGTTCGACCGGTTCCACGACTTGGAGCGCTGGGTCACCTACCAGATGATCGAGCCGCTCTGGGCCGAGATGCTCCGGGAGCATGAGCGGGAGGGCTGCGCCGCCACGTGGGCCACCGTGCGCCGCGCCCGCTCCGGCCGCATCTGGCGAATGGCCAGCTCTCTGATGGAGCGGCCTGTCTAGCCGCTCCCTGCGCCCAGCCCGACGCCGGTCATCCCGGTCCGGCTGAGCTGGCAGTGTCCCACGTCACAGCCGCGTCGGAGTTTGCGCGGCGCCCCGGCTGGGCATCCAACAGCCGCGGGCCGCCAGCCCCGGAGGTGTTTCGAGGGGTCCTCCGGGTCGGCGGCCCGCCGGCATTCCAGTGCGGCGGATCAGGGCTTCGTGGCCAGCCGGGTCTGCTCCCAGCTCAGCTCCTCCATGAAGAGGTCGTCTCCGTCGAACTCCATGCAGCACGAGCCGATGATCCCGTAGCAGTCCTCGCACAGCCACGTCGCTCCGAACCCGAAGATCGCATCGCGGTGGCATCGCGTGCACAGCGGATGTTCCATGGGCCACCTCCTTGGCCCTTCGATGTTCCCACCGCAGCGGGACGCCCACAAGCCATAGCGGCCCATCCGATGAGGTTTGCCTAGCCATCATCGGAAACGCAGGCTCGCTGGCCGCCGCCAACGGCATGGACCCGAGCGCCCGCCCCGATCCCCGCACCGGCCCCGAACGTCCGCCCCGCGCGCCGGCGGATCGACTAGATTGAGTCCCGCGTTCGCGCTCCCAGGGGCGCCCGACCTGATGGAGGTGGCGATGGCTGCCGAGCCGCCGGTCGGGTCGCCGCTGTCACTGCACGACCCCCGCAGCGTTGGCCCCTGGCAGGTGCACTCAAGGCTGGGATCCGGCGGGATGGGCGTGGTCTACTACGCGACTGCGCACGGCAGCCAAGCCGCGCTGAAGGTGATCCGTCCGGGGCTTCTCGACTCGCCGGCGACCCGGGAGCGGTTCTCTCGTGAGGTGGCGATCCTTCGCGCCGTGCGTGACGTGCACATAAGCCAGTTCATCGACGCCGACCTGGACACCGAGCCAGCATGGCTGGCCATCGAGTACCTGAGCGGACCCGTCCTGCGCGACGAGGTGGCCGAGAACGGCCCACTTGCCGAGGACGACTGGTGGTCCCTGGCCAGGGGACTGGCCCAGGCCCTCGCAGTGCTGGACGTCCACAGGATCACCCACCGGGACCTCAAGCCCGGCAACGTGATCCTGCATGAGCGCGGCCCGGTGCTGATCGATTTCGGCATCGCGGTCCCGGAGGACGCCACCTCATTGACCGCGACCGGCCTGGTCACGGGCAGCCCGGCCTGGCTCTCCCCCGAGCAGGCGAACCTCGAGCACACCGGGCCCGCGTCCGACATCTTCGCCCTGGGGTCCCTGCTGGCGTTCGCCGCGACCGGCCGACCACCGTTCGGGGAGGGCATGTCAGTCGCGGTCCTGATGAGCATCGCCAGCCGCGAGCCGGACCTGGCCGGGGTGGACCCGGCCCGCGGGGTGCTTCTGCGCCGGATGCTGGCCAAGGATCCCGCAGCCCGCCCGACGGCCCGTGAGGTGCTCAGCATCGCCCGGCTCGGTCCGCAGTCACTTGCCGGCCTGGCGGGCCTCGTGGGTCCGGAGGAGGCCTTCGGGGAGGCGGACGAGCCTTCTGACGCGACGCGGGTGTCCCCGCGCGAAGCAGCGACCGGGGCGTACGAGGTGCCCGCCCACGACACGCTCCCCGGCCTCCTCGGCGGCGGGGAGCCGGCTGCCGCTCCGCCCGCAGCCGGCTCCGTTGGGGGG
>JBAVLA010000339.1:0-3677 GCA_049688595.1 Candidatus Nanopelagicales bacterium
GATCCACCGCCCTCATTCGCATTGCCTCGAGGGTCTTGTGGTCCAACTTCCGGCCGTCGTTATCCCGCACACCCAATTGTACCGAGAAACGCCCCAAAAGTCGGACTACTAACGGTCGCGTCAGTAATGGGTGTGCAACGGCACCTGGAAGCCGGGAGGCTGTTGTCCGAGCCGGGCTGCTGGGTGAGCACTGAAATTGGGCAGACCCTTGAGGTCCATCTACAGCCGTGAGTCCGATCCCGGGATCGCCTACCCCATCGCCATTCCCGCTTCCACGAGAGGGGTGGACTCCATACCGCGCCGCTCGGGGGCGTAAGCCACCCCGCTGCCTTCACTCAGAGCAGGTCGGCGAGCAGGTTGGCCCCGGGCACTAGCGAGCGCGCCGATGGTCCCGCGGACCAAACCGAGCGGGTGGCGGTGATGAGGTCGAGGGCCTGGAGCTGGTGCGACAGGCTGCGCAGCTCGTCTTCCACGTCCCGTGCGTTGATGAGCTTGCCGGCGCGGCTCCAGCCGTGGCCGAGTAGCGGGTGCACGTCGCTGGCGATCTCGGCGACCTGCAGAGAACCGCGGGCGGCGACCAGGGCGACGGCGCGTTCCGAAACCATCGTGGAGAACCCCTGGGGGTCGAACCAGGATCGCAGTCGCCGTACCGTCTCGAGCTCGTCAGCCGCTGCCTTGGTCGGGCGCAGCACGCCGCCGGTAAGCCTGAGCAGCCGGACGTGGCGCAGCAGGTCGTGCAGGACGGCCAAGGGCAGCAGGTCCTCCTCGATCGAGGCGAGCCGTCCCGACGGACACCAACCGGGGCGCTGCTCCTGAACAGCGCGGACCACGGCGCGGGGTAGCCGCCCGCCCGGCGTGAGCGTGACGCCGTCGGCGAGCACGCCCAGGAGGATGCGCACGCTGCCGGGCACCGTACCGACAGCGTCGCGGACTCGTTGGGTGGTGGCTTGCTGGTCGAACGGTCCCAGCCGGTCCCCGACCCAGGTGCGCATCGACTCGTGCTCGCCATGCCCTGGGTCGGCCAGGGCTTCGAGCAGGTCGGCATAGCCACCAACGCCACCGCAATCCTCGGGTGGGCAGGCCCCCTCGCCACCTACGAAGCCCGGCCGGTCGCTGCCAGCGCCCAGCACCTCGACGTCATGCTGCCAGTTGTCGCCCAGGTCGTAGGCGTAGACGAAGCGGGTCGGCAACGCCGACAGGCGCACACCGCGCTCGTCGACCTCGCCGACCTCTTCCCAGTCTTCGAACGGGACGGTGTAGATGGCGTCATAGGTGCGGAACTGGTGCAGGTGGGAATCGGTCCAGCCGATCGCCACCTGCAGCACCTCGTGGAGCTCGTCGAGGGTGATCGCGCCCGGCACGTCGACCACCCGCTCGACCCGCGGCACCACGTCGCGCATCGTGACCCGCAGCCTGATCGTCCTCACTGCGGGGACTGCTCTGCGCCGGGCGCCCCGCAGCACCTCTTGTACTTGCGGCCCGACCCGCACCAACACGCCTCGTTGCGCCCCGGGGGCCAGGCAATCCTCCGCGATGGGTCCCGCGCCACGTCGGCCGCGTACCGGGCCCGCAACTGCGAGGGATCCGGCTCCTCCGGGGCGTTGTCGGCCACCCAGGGGTGGAACTCGGCGGACCGCACTGGCACGACACTCAAGCGAGCCACCCCCGACTCCCGGTGAGCCCGCAGCCGACCCTCCATCCGCCGGCAGTACACCGCGTGGCTGACCGGTTCGCCGACCTCGTCATGCAGCAACGGGCTGTCGGCCAGATCCGGCCACCGCTGCGGCCAGGCGGCGTACTCGTCCGCCGGTAGCCAAGCCACCGCGACCGGAACCTGCCCGGCCGGCTCACCCGCGATCCTGATCTCCCGCTCGACCAGCGCGCCGGACTTCAAGCTGGTTGGCGACTCCCACCGACCGGGAACGGCGGGAGTCGGCACGGAGCTCTGAAGCCCGTCCGGCTCGCGTCCCAGCTTGGTCAGTGATGCCGCACGCAGATCGCGCAGCTGCCCCACCAGCCGCTCTGGGTCACCAGTGCGAACCGTGAGCTCGAGGGCGCGCGTCAACCACGACAGCGCCAGCTCGTGCTCACCGATCGCGCCGTACTCCAGCCCAGCGTTGTTGTAGACCCACACGTCGTCAGGGGTGTCCGCCGCCACGGCCTCCCAGATCTGTGCGGCTTCGGCAAGCCGGCCGTGTCGGGTCAGGATCTCCGCCCGGCGGCACCGCGGATCGGGCTCACAACGGTACCCATGCTCCACCAACACGTCCGCGTGCCGCAGCGCCTCCTCGACCCAGCCCAGCCGGTCATAGGCTTCGGCCAGTTCGCTGTGCAGCTCGAGCACGTCGAGGTACACCACCGCGTTGGGGTCCTCGTCACACACGGCGATCGCGCGTTCCAAGACCTCGGCGTACGCCAGAGCGGGCCCACGACTGGCCCCGCGAATCTGCCGGTCGAGGCGATCAAGCTCGTCGCTTCGCACCGCCACATCATGACGCAGTCAGCACCCTCGGCAAGACCGGGCTCACCTCGTTCACGTGCAGACCCGTCGCCGCTTGGCCCTGATCTGGGCTACAGCTGGGCTACGACCGTCGCATCCTCCCCCGGGATCGCCCACCCCATGGTCCTTCCCGCCCCCGCCCCTGCCCGCCGCCTGCTATCCCGGGGCAGACGTGCCTGGACGTTAGGACTGCGTGGCCAACGCACGCCGGTGGAGGTCGGCCGGTCCCGTAGCGGATCGTGAACAGCAGGGATCAGCGTCGTGCTTGTGGTGCTTGCCGGTGGAGATGTGCTGACCAGCAAGGGGCTGCCCGACGAGATCGCGGCGCGCCTGGGCCTGTCCGAGGCGGACGAAATGGGGCTGCATGCCAGCGGCGCGCAGTCGCCGTAGTCCACCGGATCGACTCGGCGGTCACCGACTTGGCCGAGTCCGTGGCCGTCACCCGACCCCGCCGCCTGCAGGTGCGGATCACCGCCCGGGGCCGGGCGCTGCTGGCGCAGCACCGCGACCGGTCGACGTCGCCGTGCTGGGCCAGTTCGATGAGTTCGAGGCGTTCCGCACCACCAGCCACCGCACCGATCGTGGGCTGGCTGCGACCCCGGGCTGTCAGCCCCCACTTCACCGGGGTGGGGGGTTCCGACGGACGGGTGGGTGAGTGTGGCCAGCGCGTCGGTCCACGCCTGGCGCAGCACCAGCCGGGGACACGGCCTGGCCGCCTGTGACGCGTCGATGATCTCGTCGTCGCCGGGGGTCTGGCAGGCCCCGACACCGTCGCAGAGCCGTGTGATACCGGTCAGGTCACCGGCGCAGTGGGAGCGCAGTGTGGCCAGGGCAGTGCGGATGCCACGCAGCGTCACCCCCGGCGCCGAGCATCCGTCCATGGCGTCAGCCCGCGGTCTCCGCTATGGGACGGGTGAGCTGTTCGTCTGGTTGATGCCAAGTTCCTCAAGGGCCTCGCGTTTCGCGGGTTCGAGGTCCGGGTCGGCGAGGCGCCGTGCCGCGAGTTGGCGGGCGAGGTCGGGGTGGGTGGTGATGACGGCGTCTGCCCAGTCTGCGAGGGCGGCGATGACGGCTGCGTTCTGGGTGAAGGCGACGGTGCGGGTGACGCCGCCGCGGTGGCGGCGCTCGACCTGGCTGGTCTGGGCCATGATGTCGACGGCGAGGTCGAACTGTGCGG
>JBAVLA010000340.1:0-8294 GCA_049688595.1 Candidatus Nanopelagicales bacterium
CCGCACCACCGCCCCACGGGCCGCCAGGCCGACGGCCGCGCTTGTACGGGCAAGTGGCTGCACGATCAAGTGTCGTCGTCCACAGATTCTGTGTCAGCCCCTTTCTCGGCGACCCCGATCGGCTGGATCGTTCGGTCGTGTCCCGAACCAGCAGGTGGCAACCACCAACGACCCCGTTCACCTTCGAGCATGTGGCGCCGCTGGGGGTGACCCGCGCGATGATCCACGCCGCGGCCAGCAGCGGCCGGATCACCCGACTCGCATACGGCGTCTACATCAGCGCTGATGCCGTTGCCGCCGATCCGGTCGGTGGCCACCTGCAACGCGCTCAGGCACTCCAGTTGGGGCGGCCGCAGGCCATCGCCAGCCACCATACGGCCGCCCTCGCTTGGAACCTGGCGCTCGACGACCCCGTTGCCAGCGCCATCTCACCGGCGTCGTTCATCGTTCCGAGCGGGCCGGGGATCCGCTCCAAGATCGTTCCGAGCCGTCCGCGACCGAACTCCGAGACCGTCCCGCCGGGCACGGGGGCTCGGTCCGAGATCGTCCCCGAGGCTAGGATCGCAGTTCGCGTCCTCCCCCAGCACCACCGCGCGGAGCACCCCAGCGGGCTGCTCGTCACGGCACCAGCCCGGACGGCCGTCGATGTGGCATCCACCCTGCCGTTGCCGGAGGCCCTCATGACCCTGGACTCGGCCGCACGACTCGAGCTTCAGCAGCAGGTGGGGTCCAGCCGGCTGCGGGACCACTACTCAAGGCCCCGGGAGATCGCCCGGGCCGTCGAGCCCCTGCACGAAGCCGCCACGCACGCGGCGACCCAGTTCACCCGCAACGCCATCGGCCTCCTCGTCCCGATCGCCGATCCCCGCCGCGAGACAGCCCTGGAATCGTTGAGCTTCGGTCACATGGTCGTCGCCGACCTCCCTCTACCTGAGCTGCAGGTTCGCCTGCTCACCCCCGAAGGAGAGGTCTTCCCCGACTTCCTGTGGGCCGCGGAAATGGTAATCGGCGAGGCAGACGGGCTGGGCAAGTACCGCACCGAGGCCGACCTCCATCGGGAGAAGCGTCGACAGGAACTCCTCGAGCAGATGGGGTACCGCATCGTCCGTTGGACCTACCGGGAGATGCGCGAACGACCCAACCTCGTCCTGCGCCGCATCGAGGCAGCGTTGGATGCCCGTCGTGGGGCGGCGTGGGCCTGACCTGCCACCAACGCCAGGCGGGCCGAACCCTCGACGCAAACCTCGCGCCCCAGTTGTGGAGAATCGACCCGCCTCGACTCCCTGAGCGCCAACCTCGCGCCCCACTTGTTGGCTATTCCGGCCGCACGCGGCCCCGTAAGCCACAACTGGGGCGCGAGGTTACCTCGACGCCGCGACCGCCGAGGTCATAAGCGACAACTCGGTGGCGAGGTTCGGCGAAGGGACGCGTCTGTCCGCGCGGGGCGGGGCGACACAGAGCGCCCGCGTATGCCCATCCGCGCGGTGCTGGGTCGAGCGCCCGGACCGATGCCCGTGCCCCTCCCAACTCGGGCAGCAGCCCTAGGCCTTCGCGGTGAGGATCATCAGTCGCGCCAAGGCCTCAGTCGCCCACTTGATCTGCTCGTACGCATTTGCATGCAGCTCGGCCCCCAGCACGTGGGGATCCGGCACATCGTCGGGATGGGTCGTCCCCTCCGCACGTCCCTGATCTCTGGAGCGCCGCACCCACCGCCTCGGGAGCCCCCGCCGGGAGCGCGTGTCATCGGCAGCCGTGTCTACCACGACCTCAGCAACGCAGCCGCCCCGCGCGGCGTCCAACTCAGAGACCAACCAGCCCCACCGCTCGTCGACTCGCGCCGGCATCGCAGCGACCTCGGCACGAGGATCTGCCGGATCGAAATCCTCGGCTGCAGCACAGCTCGCTCGGGCCACGGCCGCATCGACCATCCCGATGTCCACCAGCCAGTCGCTTATACGGCCGGCCTGCAGCATGGTGAACGTCCGTCGACGTGCTGAGGGGTCGATCGTCACGACAACCGACCGATGGTCCCGCCCTGCCGTGAGGATCAGGTTGGCCCACCGCACGAGGTCGGGTGTGAGGGGCTGCGAACGGTGCCCGTGGGCCCGCCCCTCAAGGCCAGGAGCGAGGTGGCAACCGGGCATTCCGTCAATGGCGGTCGTTCCCGCAGATCGGATCTGCACGCCCCGCACCTCAGGGACCGTGGCGAGTGCATCGCACATCAGGCCCTGCGCCGAGGGCGACCGGCAGATGTTCGCTGTGCAAACGTATAGGACCCGCACGCGACGCCCCCCTCCCCAGACAATCCTGCGTGCCCGATGCTACGCGACCCGCAGGCGGCTCCTCGCCCGATCGTGGGCCGCACCGCGGAGCCGACCCCCGCCGCACCGGCGCCTGACGGTGGCGGCAGACGCGTCCCGAGTCACGCACCACTCGCCCGGAGTGCTACCCCGGCACCCCCAACCTCTGGAAGATGAGCTCGCGCACGCGCGCAGCATCGGCCTGCCCCCGCGTGGCCTTCATGACCGCACCCACGATGGCGCCGGCAGCTTGCAGCTTCCCCGCCCTGATCTTCGCGGCCACATCCGGCTGCGCGGCCAGCGCCTGGTCGATCGCGGCCAGGAGTGGGCCGTCGTCGGACACCACCGCAAGCCCCCTCGCTTCGACGACACCGGCAGGTGATCCCTCACCAGCGAGCACGCCCTCGATGACCTGACGGGCCAGCTTGTCATTGACGGTGCCCGCAGCGACCAGGGCCTCGACCTCGGCGACCTGCGCCGGCGTGATGGGCAGGTCGGCCAGCTCCGCGCACTGCTCCCGGGCGATCCGGGCCAGCTCGCCGGTCCACCACTTGCGGGCGGCGGACTGGTGCGCCCCGGCGGCGATGGTCGCCTCGACGAGGTCCAGCGCCCCGGCGTTGACCACGGTGGCCATCTCGAGGTCGCTGATCCCCCAATCAGCCGCGAGCCGGTTCCGCCGGACAGCGGGGTTCTCCGGAAGAGTCGCGCGCAACTGCTCCACCCACTCGCGTGATGGCGCGATCGGCACCAGGTCGGGCTCGGGGAAGTAGCGGTAGTCCTCGGCCTCCTCCTTCGACCGACCGGGCGTGGTCAGGCCCGTGTCCTCGTGCCAGTGGCGGGTCTCCTGGTGCACGCGTCCCCCGCCAGCCAGGATCGCGGCCTGCCGACCGATCTCGTACCGGACCGAGCGCTCCACGGCGCGCAGCGAGTTGACGTTCTTCGTCTCAGAGCGGGTGCCGAACGGCGCGTCAGGCGACGGCCGCAGCGAGACGTTGACGTCGCAGCGCAGCGAGCCCTGCTCCATCCGGACGTCGGAGACGCCGAGCGCCCGGACCAGGTCGCGCAGCGCGGACACGTAGGCCTTCGCGACCTCCGGGGCGTGGCGGCCCGCGCCCTCGATCGGCTTGGTCACGATCTCGATCAGCGGGATCCCTGCCCGGTTGTAGTCGACTAGCGAGTAGTCCGCACCGTGGATCCGGCCCGTCGCCCCACCGACGTGGCTGTTCTTGCCGGTGTCCTCCTCCATGTGCGCCCGTTCGATGTCCACGCGGAACGTGCGGCGTCCCTCGGGCGTGTCGTAGTCCACGTCGAGGTACCCGTTGAAGCAGATGGGCTCGTCGTACTGGGAGGTCTGGAAGTTCTTCGGCATGTCCGGGTAGAAGTAGTTCTTCCGCGCGAAGCGGCACCACTGGGCAACCTCGCAGTTCAGCGCCAGGCCGATCCGCATCGCCGACTCCACCCCCGTGCGGTTCACCGCCGGCAGCGCGCCCGGCAGCCCCAGGCACACCGGGCACACCTGAGTGTTCGGCTCGGCGCCGAAGGCCGTCGGGCAGCCGCAGAACATCTTGGTGGCCGTGTTCAGCTCGACATGGACCTCAAGGCCCAGCACCGGGTCGAACCGGTCCAACGCAGCGTCGAACCCCATGGTCTGGCTCATCTGGCCGGCACCTCCTCGATCAGCAGCCCACCCCAGCGGCCGACCAGCGCAGCCTCCAACGCCCCGCCGACCCGGTACAGCAGGTCGTCGGCCATCGCGGGAGCGATGATCTGCAGGCCCACCGGCAGTCCGTCCTCCGGCGCGAGCCCGACCGGCAGGCTCATGGCGGCGTTCCCCGCCAGGTTGACGGGGATCGTGGCCACGTCGTTGAGGTACATGGCCAGCGGGTCGTCCAACTTCTCTCCGAGCCGGAACGCGGTGACCGGCGATGTCGGCGAGACGAGCACGTCGACCTGGCCGAACGCGGCAGCGAAATCGCGCTGGATCAGCGTGCGGACCTTCTGCGCAGACCCGTAGTAGGCGTCGTAGTAGCCGCTGGACAACGCGTACGTGCCAAGCATGATCCGCCGCTTGACCTCGGGACCGAAGCCAGCCTGGCGAGTGAGGCACATGACCTCCTCGACCGAGCGCGTGCCGTCGTCGCCGACCCGCAGGCCGTACCTGATGCCGTCGAACTTGGCGAGGTTGCTCGAAGCCTCCGACGGCAGGATCAGGTAGTAGGCGCCCAGCGCGTACTCGAACGACGGGCAGGAGACCTCGACCACCTCGGCCCCGAGCCGTCCGAGGATCGCCACGGCCTCGGCGAACCGCTGCCGCACGCCGGCCTGATAGCCCTCGCCGTCAAGCTCCCTGACCAGGCCGATGCGCATCCCGGAGACATCCGCGCGCTTCGCGGCGGCGACGACATCGGGAACCGGCTGGTCGAGGGAGGTCGAGTCCATCGGGTCGTATCCGGCGATCACGGAGTGCAGGAGGGCAGTGTCCAGTACCGTGCGGGCGCACGGCCCAACCTGGTCCAGCGAGGAGGCCAGCGCCACCAGCCCGTACCGCGAGACCGCGCCGTAGGTCGGCTTGACGCCCACGGTGCCAGTCACTGCGGCGGGCTGGCGGATCGATCCGCCGGTGTCCGTGCCGATCGACAGCGGGGCCTCGAACGCCGCGAGGGCGGCTGCCGACCCGCCGCCAGAGCCACCGGGGATCCGGTCCAGGTCCCAGGGGTTGCGAGTGGGGCCGTACGCCGAGTGCTCGGTCGACGAGCCCATCGCGAACTCGTCCATGTTGGTCTTGCCCAGGATCACGATGCCGGCGTCCTTGAGCCGTCGGGTCACAGTGGCGTCGTAGGGAGGGCGCCAGCCCTCCAGGATCCGGGATCCGCACGTCGTGGGCACGCCCTTCATGGCCAGCACGTCCTTGAGTGCCAGCGGGATGCCGGCCACCGGACCGAGCGGCTCCCCAGCGGCACGAGCGGCGTCGACCGCGTCCGCAGAGGCAAGCGCACCCTCGGGATCCACGTGCAGGAAGGCATGGATGTCGCCGTCGACGGCGGCGATCCGGTCCAGGTGAGCCTGCGCCACCTCACGGGCGGAGACCACGCGGCTGCGCAGGGCCTCGGACAGCTGCGCGGCGGTGAATCGGGTGAGGTCCGGTGACGCCATCAGCGGCTCACTCCTCGTCCAGGATGCGGGGCACCCGGAACCGGGCGCCCTCTGCCTCGGGCGCACCGGACAGGGCCTCGGCCTGCGAGAGGCTCGGCCGCGGGACGTCCTCGCGGAACACGTTCTGCAGCGGCATCGGGTGCGACGTGGCCGGAACATCCGGGGTGGCGACCTCGGACACGCGAGCGACCGCCGCCAGGATGTCGGCCAGCTGGACGCTGTAGTGGTCGAGTTCGTCCTCGGTGAGCGACAGGCGGGCCAGTCGTCCGAGGTGGGCCACTTGGTCGCGCGTGATCGCCGATGCGTTCTCTGGCATGCCCGACATCCTAGGAGGGTGCGGCGTGCGGCTGGTAACGGCTCGATCGAGCGGCGCGGAGGCGACTGGCGAACCAGCCGAGCGAGCGGGCCCTGACGCGGGGCGAATACGACCGGACGACCCAGCGTCTGCTGTCCTTGGGCACGAGCGTGCAGATCCTGAGCCTCGTATTCATCGCGGCCAAGGATCTGCTGCAGCGGGGGCTCACCCTGTGTTGGGCGCGTCGCCCTGGGCGGCGAAAGCGCGCAGGGCGGCAGCCGTGCCAGATCCGGTCAGGGGCAGGCCGTGGCCACCGGCCAGCACTGTCGGCTTGAGGCTCGCGAGGATCCCGATCGACTCCTTGGCGACCTGCGGGTTCCAGGTCGTGTACCAGGGCGGCCCGGACAGGCCCGGGCGCTGGAGGAGCAGGCCGGACCACGAGTTGACCTTCAGCGTCACGAGCGCGTCACCGGAGATCAGGACCCGGTCGGCGGTCCGGAAGAACGAGACGTGGCCCGGGGTGTGGCCCGGCGTGGGGATGCACTTCCAGCCCGGCAGTCCGGGGACCCCGACGCCCGGGTCGAGCTTGCGGGCGACCTCGCCCAGGCTCGACCTCGCGAGCAACGCGTCACGACGCCGCCGGCCGATCGCACGCATCACCGGCAGCACGACCCAGCGGTCGAGCGGGCCCGCGAACGCCTTCATGGCCGCGAAGTCACCAAGGGCGATCGGGAGCTCTTCAGCGGCCATGCACACCGGGCATCCCCACCGGCGCGCCAGCGCGAGGGCCGAGCCGGCGTGGTCCGGGTGGCAGTGCGTCAGCAGGATCGCAGCGGGGCGTGAGTCGTCGCCGAACAGCGACGCCGCGGCCCGCTGGATCCGTCGCACGTCCGCTGCCCAGCCGGCGTCGATCAAGACCCAGGAGGATCCGGACCGAACGAAGTACACGTTGGTCTGGGTGCGTCCCCGGGGTCCGAGGAGGTAGACATCTGGGGCGATCTCATGCGGCACGGCGTCCCCGCGCCGCGCGGCGCCCCCACGATCCCGACGCAACACGGCACCTACCCCCCGATCCGGGCGACCCTGGCGGCCGCCTCCGGACCCTCCTCTAGAAGCACGGCGAACCCCTCGGCGTCGAGGATCGGCCGGGCGAGCGCCACCGCCCGGTCGGCCTTCGTCCCGGCGTTCTCCCCGACGACCACGAAGTCGGTCCTCTTCGACACCGACGAGGCGACCTTGCCGCCCCGCGAGGTGACGGCCTCGGTGGCGCCGTCCCGGGTGAACCCGGGCAGGGACCCGGTTACCACGACGGTCAGCCCGGCCAGCGGCTTGGGCCCGGCCTCCACGGCCTCGACCACCTCGTCGGCCATCCGCACCCCGGCAGCCCGCCACTTGCGGAGCACCTCACGATGCCAGTCCACGGTGAACCACTCCACGACAGCCTCGCCGATGATCGGCCCCACTCCCTCGGCGGTCGCCAGGGCCTCCACCGGGGCGGCGGCGAGGGCGTCGATCGACCCGAACTCCCGGGCCAGCGCCTGGGCCGCAGTCGGCCCCACGTGCCGGATCGACAGGGCCACCAGCACCCGCCACAACGGCTGCGCCTTCGCCTTGTCCAGCTGGGCCAGCAGCGCCTCTGCATTGGCGGTCAGCTGCGGGCCGGACTCCGCCGGTTTCGACGCCCGCGTGAAGAAGCGGATCTTGCGCAAGGTGTCCGAGTCCAGGGCGAACAGGTCACCCTCGTCCCGCACGGCGCCGGACTCCAGCAGCGCCACCCCCGCCTTCCAGCCCAGGCCCTCGATGTCCAGCGCGCCCCGCGACGCCACGTGGAACACCCGCTCCCGCAGCTGCGCCGGGCAGGACCGCGTGTTCGGGCAGCGGATGTCGACGTCGCCCTCCTTCGCCGGCGCCAGCAGCGCGCCGCACTCCGGACAGTGCGTCGGCATCACGAACGGCCGCTCCGCGCCGGTGCGCTCCTCCACCACCGGCCCGATCACCTCCGGGATCACGTCGCCGGCTTTGCGGAGGAACACCAGGTCCCCGATCAGCACCCCCTTGCGCGCCACCTCGCTGGCGTTGTGCAGGGTGGCCATCTCCACCGTCGACCCAGCCACCTTCGCCGGGGCCATCACCGCGTAGGGCGTCACCCGGCCGGTCCGGCCCACGTTCACCCGGATGTCCAGCAGCCGGGTGCGAACCACCTCCGGTGGGTACTTGAACGCGATCGCCCACCGCGGCGCGCGTGACGTCGCCCCCAACTGGGACTGCAGGCCCCGGTCATCGACCTTGACCACCACACCGTCGATCTCGTGCTCCACGTCATGGCGGTGCTCGGCGTAGTGGTCGATGTACTCCCGCACCGCCGGAAGGTCGGCCACCACCCTCGCCCGGTCCGAGGTCGGCAATCCCAGCCCGCCGAGCAGGTCGTACCCGTGCGACTGCCTGTCCACGGACAGGCCCTCCAGCGCACCCACCCCGTGCACGGTCAGCCGCAGCCGGCCCATGTTCGCCCGCACCCGCTCCACGTCGGCGACCAGCCGGGCCAC
>JBAVLA010000341.1:0-16205 GCA_049688595.1 Candidatus Nanopelagicales bacterium
CGAGCAGGCGCAGGTTGATCAGCACTCCGGCGGCAACGGCCAGCGCCGGGGTCGCCTCGTTGGACAGCAGGTCGACGACGGCCAGGTGCGCGCTGCCGCCGTAGATGGTCCAGGTGCCGGCCCAGGCGGCTGCCGGGTCGGGGCTGCTGGCGATCGCGGCACCCAGGAGCAGGGCGAACGGCACGTAGCCCAACGCGAGCGGAGCCATCTCACGACCGCCTCGGAGGAGCTCGCTTCGTACCGTAGCCACATGGTCGGGCGCCGGTTCGTCGACGGCGTCTCGCGCTGCCTGGTGCGTCGTGATGCTCATGGCGGCAGCGTGCCTGTGGGGTCTTCCCGCAACCTTCCCAGCGCTGCTCGGACGTGCGCATCCTTGGCGCTGCGCCGATTCTGCGCGATCGATCCAGGGCCGCGGGGACGGGGACTGCTCAGGTGGGACGTGCCACCCGCGCCCCAGAATCGATCCAAGCCCGCGGGGACGGGACGCCAGTGAACTTGGAGCGATCCCCCGTGACGCCAGCGAACTTGGAGTGATCCGCCGCGGCGCGGCGGCCGTGGTGGTGGGCGGCTACCTGTGACGCTCCGGGTTGGGTAGCCGTTGTGCGCCGTTGCGCCCCATGATGCGGCGAGCTGCGTACCCCAGTGCCCGGCGCGTGGTCCCGGGTGCCACCCGGTTGGCGATCGCGAGCGCCCGCATGTCAGCGCCGATGTAGATCCTCGACCGGTTGCGTTCGATGCCGCGGAGGATGAGCCGAGCAGCCCGCTCCGGCGAGGTGAGCGCGTTCCGTTCGCTGAGATCGGCCTCCTCGGGGGTGACGTACGTCAAGCAAGATTGAGGCAGCGGATCGTGATGGCCTGGTCCAGTGTCAGCCCGAAGTCCTCTTGGAGGATCTCAGATCGCGGAGGGTCAGATCCAAGTTGGGGACCTTGCTGAGCCGGTCCCGCAGGTCGGGCGTGCTGGGTGAGCCGAGGGTGATAGACACCACCTTCCCTGACAACTGCGTCATCCTGGAGCAGCCCCTTTCCCGTGTCCCGCGTAGCGGGTGTGGCGCGCGATGCCCACACATGGCGCGAGGCCATCATGGTGAGACTTGGTGGGCATCCCAAGCGCCATCCTGCCCTGTCCCGGCGCTTCGGCTGGCCTCACGCTTCGTCGGGTCGACGACGTGCCGGTGTGGAGCATCGCGTGCCTGGTGACCACGGGCGCTGTCGCCAGCCGGATGCCGCGTCTGGGCATGCGGCGGGACATCGGCTGAGCCCCGTCCCGCCGGTCCCTTTGCGTTCGGCGGACTCGCAGTCAGGCGGCGCACTGGGACGGGCGGCTAGCATCGGCACATGACGATGAAGACGTCGATGGCCGATGGGAAGTCTGCAGTTGTCGAGTCCACACCACCGGGGGACAGCGAGGCGCTGGTGGCCGCGGCGGCGCTCTTCCGCGGGTTGGCAGATCCGTCCCGATTGGCGATCTTGAGGCACCTGATGCACGGCGAGCACAACGTCCGGGAGTTGACGGAGCACCTGGGCCTGGCGCAGTCGACGGTGTCGGAGCACCTGCGCTGCCTGCTGGGCTGCGGGCTCGCGCGGGTTCGGGTCGAGGGCCGGGCCTCGATCTACTCGCTGGCGGTTGAGCCGAAGGCGCGCGACTTCCTGATCGCGGCTGATGGGTTGCTGGCCGCGACCGGAGCTGCGGCGGTGCTGTCCCCGTTGGCTGGGCGAAGGGCATGAGCACTGGATCGACGGTTGCCGTGCCGCTGACCGGCGAGGATCGCGTCCGGCTGGGTCGGCGCGCCCGTCGGCTGGCCAAGGTGTCAGTGGCCTTCACCACAGTCGAGGCCGTGGTCAGCGTCGCGGCCGGCAAGGTCGCCTCTTCGATCGCGCTGGTCGGGTTCGGGCTGGACTCGGTCGTGGAGACTGCCTCGGGGCTGGTGATCGTCTGGCAGTTCGGCCACCCGACACCGGAGTCCCGGGAATGGCGGGCGTTGCGCTTGATCGGGGTGTCGTTGCTGGCCCTGGCGGCCTACGTCGCCATCGAATCGGTACGCGGCCTGATGTCCGGCCAGGTCGCCGACTCCTCGCCGGTCGGGATCGGGATGGCGGCGGTGTCCGTGGTGGTGATGCCGCTGTTGGCGTGGGCCAAGCGGCGAACGGGCCGGGCGCTGGGCTCTGCGTCGGTCGTCGCCGACTCCACGCAGAGCTGGCTGTGCACGTACCTGTCCGCGGTCCTCCTCGGTGGCCTGCTTATGAACGCCGCCCTTGGATGGTGGTGGGCAGACCCACTGGTCGGCCTGGTGATCGCCGGGATCGCTGCGCGGGAGGGCCTGACGGCCTGGCGGGGCGAGGCCTGCGCGCCCTCGCCGATCCTGCCAGGCGAAGGCGCGGGAGGCGAAGAGGCGGGAGGCGACAGCCCCGACGCCGACCGCCGCTCGGACGAGGATCTGTCCGAGGAGGAGAACGACGCCGCGGGAGGGCGCACATGACCGGGCACGGGCACACCCACGGGCCGAGCGTCTCGTCCGTTGGGATGGGATGCGCCGGGGTCGGCTGCTCGCCGTGCTGGCCATCACCAGCGGCGTGCTCGTCGCCGAGCTCGTGGGCTCGGCCCTGACCGGCAGCCTCGCGCTGCAGGCCGACGCCGGGCACATGGCCACGGACGTGGCCGGGATCCTGCTGGCCGTGTTGGCGGTCACGTTCGCGGCCAAGCCTGCGACGCCGCAGCGCACCTACGGCTACTACCGGCTCGAGATCCTCGCCGCGGTGGTGAACGCCGTGCTGCTGTTCGGCGTCGCGCTGTACATCCTGCGGGAGGCCTGGCTGCGGTGGAACGCCCCGCCTGAGGTAGACGGCGGTCTGATGATGGGGTTCGCGGTGGTCGGCCTGGTCGCCAACCTGGCGGGCCTGATCCTTCTGCGCTCTGGGGAGGAGCACAGCCTCAACGTCCGCGGCGCGTACCTGGAGGTCCTCGGCGACCTGCTCGGCTCGGTCGCGGTCATCGCCGCCGCGATCGTGATCACGGTGACCGGGTGGACCCGGGCTGACGTCGTCGCCTCCGTGGCCGTGGCCCTGATGATCCTGCCGCGCACTTGGTCGTTGTTGCGAGAGGCCGTCGACGTGCTGCTCGAGGCAACTCCCCGGGGGGTGGACCTCGCCGAGGTGCGCCAGCACATCCTGGCGACCCCCGGCGTGATCGACGCCCACGACCTGCACGCTTGGACGATGTTCTCAACCCCTTGCGCCCGGCTGCTCGCGTGAGCGAGGTTTGGGGACGCCCGAGCCCGGGCAACCTACGCGCATGTCGGTTCTCGCCTCGCTGCCCGCTGCCGTGTCCGCAATCGGACCTGCCTGGATGGACCCGCAGTCCCTGGACCAGTTCGGGACGGCCGCGTTCTGGATCGCCCTGGCGATCGTGTTCGCCGAGTGTGGCCTGCTCGTCGGATTCTTCCTGCCGGGCGACTCGCTGCTGTTCATGGTCGGCCTGTTCATCGCGAGCGGTGTCATCGCAGTCCCGCTGCCGGTGGCGTTGGTGCTGCTCACCCTCGCGGCCATCGCGGGGAACATCGCCGGCTACGCGATCGGATACCGGGCAGGGCCAACCCTTTTCAGCCGGCCGGACTCGCGACTGTTCCGCACAGAGCACGTGGAGAAGACCCAGGGCTTCTTCGACAAGTACGGTGCACGGGCAATCGTGCTTGCCCGGTTCGTCCCCATCGTGCGGACGTTCATCACAGCCATGGCCGGTGTGGGCCGGATGAACACCCGCACCTACGTCCTCTACTCGTCAATTGGCGGGCTCCTGTGGGCTGCTGGGGTGACCCTCGCCGGCTACTACCTGGGCAACTTCCCCCTGGTCAAGGATCACATCGAACTCATCCTGCTGGGCATCGTCGGCCTGTCCGTCATCCCCGTCGGCATCGAGGCCCTCCGGCATCGGGCACAGGGCAAGGCGGCCGCGGTCGAGGTAGACCTCGTGCCAGCCGTCTCCAGTTGACCTCGGGAGTTGATCGCGGGGCCGAAGCAGGGCGGTCAGTCGTCGCTCGCGACGATCGGATGCATACTCGCCTGTTCTTCGGTCAGTTCGGCCAGGATCTCGGCGGCGTCCGTGTTGCCTGCCTCGGCCAGACGACGGAGCTCGGCAAGGTTCTCCCGTTCGGTGGCCAGCTCGAAGAGCAGGTCTGCTGCGTCGCGGTCGCCGGCGTCGGCCCAGTGGCGCAACCCTTCGGCGTCGCCGGATTCCGCGAGCAGTTCCACGAGTTGGCCCAGCGCGTCGCGGTCGCCCGTGGTCGCCCGTGTGCGCAGGTCCGCAATGCCGTCGTCCTACATGGGACCTCCTGCAGTCAAGGCTGATCCTGGGTAGTTCGGATCATCAGTGCCGTTCCTCTTCGCCACTGCACGTAGGCTCCGAGGGCCTCGTGGTCCTCGCATGGCCAGCGTTCTCGGATGAGATGGCCCGGCATGCGAGCCGGCTGATGGAGTGGATCTGAACGCAACGAGCTACGCGTTCGGCTGGCTTCACGTCTCTTGTCGGAATCTAGCGGGTGGCGTGTGCGCATCCGACTCCTCACGGCAACCTCGCAGCCAAGTTGTAGAGAATCGCAGGCGCGTCGGCGCCTGGGAGCCAACCTCGCAGCCAAGTTGTGGGTCATCCAGCCCGCGCTCGGCTCCATAAGCCACAACTGGGCTGCGAGGCTTCCCCGGGGCCGCCGCTGGCCGGTCACGGCACACCCTCCCCTCTCCTCTAGGTCCCGAAGCGCCACTTCAAGCCCACGCCCGGATCCCGTTCGGCAGGTCGGGAAGCCTGCCGATCGGCACCCCCGCGTCGCCCGGCTCGGGCAGTGCGGCAGCGGTCCCTGTCAGCTCCCTCAGCGTCTCGATGAACCTTGCTGCGGGCGCTCCGTCGATGACGCCGTGGTCGAAGCTGACAGTGAGCGGGAGCATCGGCCTGATGACGATCTGACCGTCGCGCACGACGGCGCGCTCCACGACGCCGCCCACGGTGGCGATGACCGTCAGCGGTGGGACCGGAACGGCCCACCCCCTCCCCGGGAGAACATGCCCAGCGACGTGACCCCCACCGCCGGGCCGAGGCCGGCTGCCACGCCCGGCCTGGTGCCCGCGACCTCGAAGTCCATCCGGCGGATCGGGTCGGGAAGTCGTGCTGCTTGCCTGGCCAGCGGGCCCCGGACCGGCCAGGGGAGCCTGCTGGCCTTCGCGCGACGCAGCTCGGCGGTGATCTCGGCACACGACTTGGCGTCCGCGGCCTCGATCGAGAAGGCGCCCAGGAGCACCTCGCCGTCGACCTCGCGCTCCACCGTCGCCCCGATGTCCACTCGGTCGAAGCAGAGCACGCGCCGGCCCGCCCGACGCGCGTTCACCTCTGGGTGGCTGGCGACAGCGCGGGCCATCGTCGCGACCACGAAGCCGGTCCATGACACCGGCGGGTCGGCCGCCGCGATGCGCGACCGGGCCAGGGTCACGTCGAACTCCACCAACCCGTGCACGGTGTAGCGCCGCGACGCGCGGGCCAGCCAGTCCAGCACCACGAGCCGCTCCGTGGGGATCGCGCGCACGACGTACCGAGCCGGCCGACTGCGCCGCGCTCCACTCACCTCCGCCGAACCCATCCGCGACCACTCCCCGCGGCTGACGCCTCCAGCGTAGGCACAGCCCCGGCGGAAGCGCCCGGAGTGGTGCCGGCCCGAATGGACAACCGTGTTCCCGGCGGACCCGGCGTCACGGCGAAGCGATCCGGCGCAGGCGGAGCGCGACGGCCGCCATCCAGACCAGTGCCGGCCACATCCCGGCTCGCTGAGCATGCCGTTGGTGTGGGGGAGCGCCTCGGCGGCGATCAGCGGCCCGGAGGCCAGGGTGATCGCCCCGACCGCAATCCGGCACCGCCAGCCGTCTCGTAGGGTCAACCCGTAGGCGGCGGCGAACGCCAGGATCGACACAGCCAGGCCCATGAACCCGGCCACGTTCATCACCCACCGGATCGGAGAGTCCACGGCCCCCAGCTCGCTCTGCGTGTCCCTGACCGGGTCGGACCCTGGCCACGCGAGGCCCAACTCGATCGTCAGCACCCAGTAGCCGCACGATCCGACCGCTGCCACCAGAGCCGACCGCCGCCCCAAGCGCGTGCGCCAGGGCTGCGTGGGCGCTGCGCTCACTGGGCCTCCCACGCCCGAGGGGTTCACTGTTCTGATGCTGTCACCGCCGCGCCCGGGACGGCCCGTCCGCAGTTGGACGGTGCGCGCATGGTTCACCAGAGGGACCCGAAGGAGGGGGCGCGAGCATCGAGCGAACGGTCGCCGAGCTGCCCGTTGCGTTCCCCGGCAACTCCACGGCCGAGGGCCTTGTCATCACCTGGCCTCGCGGCGAGACTGGCGCGAACCGGCCAGTACATCAACCTGGAGCTGGACACCCGGGCGGAGGCGGAGGCGCTGTTCGCCGCGCTGTCCGACGGCGGCGTGGTGGAGATGGCCCTGCAGCCCATGTTCTGGGGCGCGGTGTTCGGTTCCCTACGCGACAGGTATGGGGTGCAGTGGATGGTCAACAGCCCAAGTTGAGGATCCGTGAACCGCCGGCCGGCACCGGCTGGCGATGTGTCGTTCCGGTGGCCATTCCGGTCGCCGCGCTGGCGCTCATCATGGCGGGGTTCAAGCCTGGCGTTCGGAGCCGGTGAAGAAGCCGAGCAGCGGGTTGGTCAGCCGCGCAGGGGCGATGTTGGCCGTGTTGTGGGAGGCGCGGGGGATCTCCAGCGCTCGACCGTTGGGCAGGGCATCAGCAAGCGTGCTGCCGATGTCCTTGAAGTACTGCGAGCTGCGTGACCCGTAGGTCAGCAGGACTTCCGCGTTGATGGTCGAGTACTCAGAAGCGGGGCCCTGGTGGTCCAGGATGCGGTGCACCTCCGGACTCAGGGTGGGCAGCAAGTCCACCATCTGCTTGCCCGGCGGCGTGTGCAGGAACGCCCGGACACCCAGGACCTGCAGCCAGTGCGGCATCTTCGCAGCCGCGGCGTCGGGGTGGATCTTCCCGGCTTGGACGAACGCCTCGGTGAGGTCACCCGCGGCGACGGCCTCGTCGAATGGGCCGATGAACCCACGAGGGAAGTCCACCGAGTCCAGGGCGATCCCGGCGTCGTAGGTGGCGATGCGATCCACCGGCAGGGTGAGTCCGGCGCGCAGCGCCACGAACCCACCGCCGCTGTGGCCGAACAGGTTGCGCGCGCCGGTGTGCACCAGCACGGCAGCCAGATCGTCGAGGTCGGTCTGGGCGGTCTCTCTGCCCGTCAGCGCGGCCGAGTCACGCCGACCGCGCCGGTTGAACAGGTGCACTGTCAAGTGCGGTGCGAGTCGATCTGCCAGGCGTCGGTAGTCGCGCACCGTCACACCGGCACCGTGAAGCACGACCAGCCCCGGGCCGGAGCCAATCGAGTGCACCTTGATCGCCACGCCGTCGCCACCGCCAATCGCTTCAACCCGCATTGAGGCTCCCTCACTGTGAACGGCGCCTGCAGTCTGTCGTGGGCGCATGTCGGATGTCAGTCCGCAGACCATGTGGAACCGGCCGGAACCGCGGCGCGCGTGGGCCCCAGGGCGAGCTCAGCCGAGAGCAGATCGCAGCCACCGCAATCGGGCAGGCGGACGGCAACGTCGTCGTGCCTGTCGATCAGGATCGTGGGCGGCTCCTGCTTGGCTGCGATCGGGTGGCCACGGCATGCCGGACCGCGGCGAACGAGACCCGTTCCTGCTCCAGCCGGACTCGCGGTCCGTGGACGTCCCGGCGCAGGTCGTCGTACACGGCCAACTCGTCCCGGGACAGGTTCGGCAGCGGTCGCCTGGTCGGGGACGGCTCTTGGACCCATGCGGCACGGTTGTCCAGCAGCGTGCCCTGATCCATCAACATCGAGCGGACGCCCGGGATCGCGCCACGGAGCCGATCGAGGATGGCGAATCCGTGGGTGTCGATGTCACCCCAGTAGTGGACCTCCCGATCGTGGATCCACGAGGCTTGGCAGAGCAGCTCGGGAGCCTCGTTGCCCGACCCGAAGATCACCAGGGCGCCGGCGGCCTCTGGCAGGGTCAGGTAGTTGACCTCGTTCTCCGTGATGAAGACTGTGTCCACGCCCGGCAGGTCCAGCGTTGCGAACGAGGTGATCGGCATCGCTAGGTCGGGGATCCCGGGGACGAGCGCCAGGGCCGGGTCGAGCACGCGAGAGCGGATCATCGCGGGCTTGCGCAGCAGGCCGAGCCGGTCTTCGAACCAGTGCCGGCCACTGCCGCTGGCGGGCCGATCCCGAATCTCGGCGAGCAGGTCGGCGATGGTGCGCTTGTGCGACTCGAGGACCTTCGTGTGCACGCCCGGGATGTCCAGCTGGCGGGCGTACATCCCATCGACCTCGTTGTCCGCCAGCCACTGGACGGAGCTGATGATCTGCGGCCAGTCCCGGGCCTCGTCGAGGACCCGGTGGGGATGCGCGGCCATCCACCGATGGAACGCCGGTGGCGTCGTGCCCACTGCGGAGTCGAACTGGCGGGCCGCCGGCGTCCTGCGCAGCAGGGCGAGCACCTCGTCGAGGGTGTCGATGATGACTGCAGCCGGCAGCGCCTGGCGCCCGAGGGTGCGATGGCTGACCTCCTTGATCTCGACCCGGACGCCCGGCCAGCTTGTCAGGTCCTCGGCCCATCGGGTCACCTCGGGCCACCGTGTCGACAGGTCCGTGCGGTCGGGGCTGGTCAGCCTGACGCGGAACGGCGATGTGGTGACCCTCGGCCAGGGCGCGTTCGGCGAGTCCTGCATCGGGACTCGGGCTCCGAGCAGACGTCCCGACGTCCACTCCCTGTCGAGCAGTCCGATCACATCGCCGCGGTTGCTCCACTTGCGGGTCATCGCCGCTGTGCCGCCATCCGCTGCTCGGCCCGCTCCGCACGCTCTGTCCGGTAGGTCTCGATGCTGAGGTTTCGCAGCTTCGAGGTGTGCCCACCCTCGTTGTGGACGAACCCGACGTGGTTCACGTAGGGCTCGATGATGTGGATCTTCTGCAGGGGTGTCACGACCAGCAGTTGCAGGTCCAGTCGGGCGAACAGCTCCAGGGCGAAGCGGGCGGACTCATCGGATCCGCGGCCGAATGCCTCGTCGATCACCACGAACCGGAAGGTCCGGGCATGCATCTCGCCCCGGATGAGCCCGAACTGGCTGGCCAGGCTGGCCGCGAGGATGGTGTAGGCCAGCTTCTCCTTCTGGCCGCCTGACTTGCCCGAGGAGTCGGTGAAGTGCTCGACGACGGACCCGTCCGCCCGGCTGCGCTCGGATGCGGCGAACGTCGACCAGGTTCGCACGTCCGTGACCCGCTCCCGCCAGCGCCGGTCCTCCTCGGCCCGCCCCGGTCGGCCGGCCAGGCGACTCACGATCCGCTTGACCTCGAGGAACTTCGCCTCGCTGTACTGGTCGTCCCCGGAACCGAGGACCGCGCCCTCGGTGCACGCACGCAGGTCGTTGCGGAACTCCCGCACGTCGGGTTCGGTGGTCGGCGCGACCTCGAGTTGGATGTAGGTGCCCGTCTGGTACTCGATGTCGGACAGGGAATCGTTGATGTGCGAGATCCGACGGGCGATCTCCCCGTGTGCTGCGGCAAGCGCCGAGCTGAACCCGACGACCTCCCGGATCGCATTGACGTTGAGCTGCTCCTTGAAGTCGGCCTCGAAGCGGGGCAGGTCGTCGGTGCGCAGCCGCTCAAGCAGCTCCCGGTACTCAGGCCCGGCCTCGACGGAGGCATCCATCTCGGCGGTGAGCAGCGGCCAAGCGCTGCGGAAGCCGGCCATCGCGCGGATCGCGCGCTCGGCGGCGGCGGCCACCCGCTTGTCCAGCCTGTCGGCCTGCGCCTGCAGGTCGTCGCGGACCTGCCGCTCGATGGACTCCGACGTTGCCAGCGTGAGCCCCCGCTCGCCTGCGGCAGCGCTGACCAGTACGTCGAGCCGCTCTCGGTCGGCCGGAGGCATCTCGGGCCGGGCGGTGCTGCTCAACTCGTTCCGGGTTCGCTCGTCCTGGTCGATCCGGTCCTTGAGCGCCCCGATCCGCTGCTGGACAGGCGCGAGGGAGCCCTCGAGGGCTCGGACCCTTGCGCTGCGATCCTCGAGGCGGCGGTGCAGGTCTGCAAGGACATCGGACGAGGCCCGCAGCTCTGCGATCTGGGCCTGGATGTCTGCCACCCGGGTCACCTCGCCCCGCCAGTCGAGGTCTGTGAAGTCGGTGATCCGGGCGAGCAGCCCGATCGCCTGCAGCCGCTGGTCGAGGGTGGCCCGCTGGGTGCGCAGCCGGTCCAGGCGCTGCTCCAGGCCCTCGATCCGTGCGGTCGCCCCAACCAGTTCCGCGGCCAGGGCCGCTCGCTTGGCTCTGTTGTCCCACCCGAGCACGTACCTGCCGCGGTCGCCGAGGCTGAAGCGGTCGTCCTTCTCGTGGCGCTGGCCGCCGCTCTTGACCTGCCCGCGCAGGGTCAGCGCGTTCGCGGACTCCTGGAACTCCTCCGGGGTGCGCGCGCACACGAGGTCGAAGCGGCGGTTGACCTCCCCAGTGAGCCATTCGCTGAACTCGTGCTCGGGCCTGACCTCCAGCTTGAAGACCAGGGAGCGCTCGTCGGCCGGCTCGGGGGTCCGGGTGGCCCCACGCACCCGGAAGTAGACCAGCCTGCCACGCAGGTCGGTCCGGTCGACCCAGTCGGAGACCGTCCGGTAGAGCCGGTCGGCGACCAGCAGCGACAGCCCGAAGCCGTGCAGGAGGCGTTCCGCGGCCGGCTCCCATGTCGGGTCGGTGACCCGCAGCAACTCGCCGACGAAGGGCAGGTCGCGGGCAGCCAGGCCCGCCGCGGCGCACAACTGCTCGCGGACCGCGATCATCCGTCCGTCGATGTTGGTGTCTCGGGTCGACAGGCCGGTGAGCTCGTCGTTCAGCTGGGTCGCTCGCGTGCGGACTTCGTTGAGCGCGACTGCCGTCTCCGTCGTGTCGTTGTCGAGGGCGGCGCGCTCATCGTGAAGTTGTTGGTCAACTTGGTCGAGGCGGGCCAGCAGACGAGTCAGCGCCTCGGCGCTGTCCGGGAACTCGAGGTCGAGCGACTGGCACAGCTGATCGTGCTGCTGCGCGTCACGCTTCTTGCGATCCCGGGTCCGGGCATGCAGGTCGAGGTCGTGCTCCAGCTGCGCCAGCCGCCCGCCGCCCTGCTCGCGGATCGCTGCGCGCAGGTCCGCCTCGTCGGCCCGAGTCTCGCTCAGCGAGGTGGTGAGGTCGCGCTGGCGGCCCTCCTTGAGGGTGAGCTCCTCGTGCTGGTCTCGGATGCGCGCGCTCAGCAGGGAGATCCGCAGGTCGTCCAGGTAGCCGCGGAGCGTGTCACGCAGGGTCCGCGTGCGCGCAGCCGCCGCGGAGGCCTCGGCGTGCGCGTTCAGGTCGGCAACGATCGGGGTGAGGGCCGCGACCTGGGCCTTCGCAGCCAGCACCGCGTCGTGGGCGCGGGTCAGGTCGTCCACGTGCGCGATCAGGTTGGCGATCCGCCCGGACATGTCGGCCGGATCGAGCATGTGCGTGCGGACGAAGTCGGTGAGGTTCCCAACCGACTTCATCGACACGGTCTGGTGGAACAAGTCCATGGCGCCGGCGCTGGGGATGCCCATCCGTCGGCGGAAGTCGGCTGCGTAGGGAGGGTACGTGTCGTGCACGGAGGCGCCTGAGTCGCGCAACCGGCGGCGCAGCGCGGACACGCTGCCCGAGAAGCCGGCGAAGTCGGTGGCGATTGTCATCGGCCGGTCCGCGGCCACGTACAGCCGCTCCGGCCTGCCCCCTGCCTCGCGGTGCCAGGCGAACATCGCCAGCGAGACGGTCTGGCCGAGGGCCGCGTTGGTGAACACCGCCAGGAGGGTGGAGTAGTGCTCGGGACCTCGGAGGGCGACTGGCCGCCCGTGCGTGGCGGACTCGCCGCGCTCTGACTTGTAGTGGCCCAGTACGTAGGAGGTCAGCGTGCGCTCCCGGGCGTCGGCCCCAGCAGCCTTGTTGTACGACAGTCGGGAGGGGGCCACCAGCAGGGTGGTCAGACCGTCGACGAGCGTGGACTTGCCCGACCCGATGTCGCCGGTCAGCAGGCCGTTGCGGCCGCCGAGGTCCAGCGACCACACCTGACCGTCGAATGTGCCCCAGTTGTAGACCTCGAATCGGTTGAGGCGGAACCCCGCCTCCTGGGGCGCGAACAGCTCCAGCTCGAGCAGGCTGGTCATGGCCGGTGCTCCCCGGGCTCAGGCGATGCCGTGTACTCGGCCAGTCGGGCGTCGAAGTCGGCCAGCCATTGGGCATCGACGAACGCCTTGATCACGCGCATCACCTCGTAGGTATGTGGCTGATCACGCATCGAGCGCAAGAAGCCCAGGTCGACGATCCTGCGCAGGTCCGACTCCACCTCGTCGGCAAGCCGTGCCTCGTTGTTGCGGGCAGGGTGGTACGTGCCGACCAGCCCGACCGCGTCCTCGCGGGTGATCACCAACCGGGTCTGGTCGCCCTGCGCGTCGAACTCGAGCAGCGCTCGGCGCAGCAGGGCCAGCATCAGGCTGACCCGGAACGACAACTGGTGGCGCGACACCAGCCGGGGCAGCTCCGCGCGCTCGTCGCCGCCCTCAACCTCGCGCTGGCGAACGAAGGCATATCCCTCGACCTCGTCGATGTGCACGTCGAGGCCGAGGACCGCGAGGTGGTCGCGAACCTGGGCCGGCAGGGCCAGCAGCGCTGACCAGGCTGTCGGCTGGGCTTGGGCGTAGACGATGCCCTTGAGCAGGGGGACGGCGGCTTCGCCGATCGTGGGCTCAGGCATGGTGCTCCTCAGTTGGGGGCATTCCGGGCGGCTGCTCCGATGCAGCGTCGCGCACGAATATGACGTCGGGGACCTGGGCAGTGACGTCGCCGGCCGGACCCTCCCAGACCAGCGTGGACTGGGCGTCGGGTCGGAAGACCGCCCCCAACTCGTCGGCGAGGTCGAGATAGGTGACGACCTCAGCCAGCCCGTGCGTGATCGGGGCGTCGGCGACGATCTCCGCGAGTGCGACCTGGTCGCGGCCGGCGAGCGCGCGGGTGATGCCATGGCGCAGCGCCTGCGCATCGACTGCGAACTGGGTGAAGAGTCCATCGGCGGAGAAGTCCCCGGAGCCGGGCTCGACGGCGTCGTCGTCGAGTTCCACCTGGGGCGGCCTGCGGTACATACGCCGGGCCATGGGCAGGTGGACGTCGGCTCGGCTCTGGGCGATCTCGATGATGGTGCCCGCCGGCTGGTCGTCGCGCACGACGAGGGCGTGTGCCTCGATGCTGCGCACCAGCTCCGCGATGCGGCGGTTCTCCAGGTACGCCTGGTCGTCGAGGAACCTGCGCAACTGCTGGGAGAGCCCCGCGACCGTCCGCTGTACCGCGTCCCCGGCCCGGAGCCAGTCCAGCAGGACGAAGCGGAGTCGCGGATCGGAGCCGGCGGCGGACTCCAGCGCAGGCAGATCCAACGCGCGGTCCAACAGGCGTCCGAGCTCCTCCTGACGTTCAGAGGCCATCAGGAAGTCCCAGAACGCCTGGAAGCTCACCCCCTGGTCTGAGCGGCCGATCGCATCCCGAGCCCCGATCACATCGTCGAGCAGCGCACCGCGCGCCCCGTCCCACGCAGCGATCCGCTCGCGCACCTCGCGGTCCAACGACCGGAAGTTCTCCTCCACCTCTCGGAAGTCGCTGAGCAGGGCGGCCGCCGTGTCGGCGAACTGCTGGAAACGATCACGGATCGCCGTGTCGTCAAGGACGGGTACCTCGCCTGCCTCGATGCGGGCGATCTGCTCGTCGATCTCGGCGCGCCTGTCCCGCAGCGCAGCAATTCGGAGCTCGGGGTCCTCCTCGGCGCCCTCCACGATCTGGCGCAGCAACTCGAAGGCTGTCAACAGGCGCGACTCGGTGCCGATGAAGCTGCGGGCCGCCAGCGAGGGCAGCCAACGCAACGCCTTCTCGGCAGCGGGGGAGAGGTCGTAGTGCGCCATGTCGACACCCGGCGGGTAGAACTTCCGCAACCACCCGCGGGTCGGGTCCGACCAGTCGCTCAAGTAGGCCCTCGCCGGCTTCGGGAATGCCCCGGGATCTGCCATCCGATGCTCGTGCAGGACGTCCTCCAGCCGCTCGACGAGCTCCGACTCGGAGATCGTGCGGACGTTGTCGGCCACGAAGACCGCCTGCAGGAACGCCGCGACCATCGGGGCTGAGTCCGCAGCCAGGAGGCGCCATGCAGGATGCCGGCGCCGCAGCGACACGAGGTCTTCGTAGTCCAGCGACATGCCCAGGAGTCTAGGCAGGGCATCTGACATCGACACGGACCGGAGCCTGCAGGCTTCCGGAACCCTCGGGCCGGGGCGCCGGACCTGGTCGCGCCATTGATCGGATGGAGCGGTCGATCTCCGCGGTGGACGCGGAGGCTGCCATCCCGCCGGTCCGTGGCGCGAGATCGGTGGCCGCCCGTCGGTGGCGCGGGCGGCTCCCCAGGAGCCCCGAGCCGCGTGTCCGTCAGGATGTGCCGTTCGTGACGGTCCCGGGCATCGAGCGGGTCCTGATCTGCGACTTCTGGGCGCCCCCCGTCGCGTGCCCACCTCAGGGGTCGCCGCTGTCTACGTGCATGGCAGTGCCCTTACGTGCTGGACAAGGAAGTGGGGACTCGGCCGCTGTTCGGTCACCTGGCTGCACGGGGGCACGTGGTGGTGGACATGGCCTACCGGCTGTTCCCGGAGACTGATGTGCCCTGGATGGTCGCCGATGCCCTGCGCGCGGTCGCTTGGGTGCGGGGACAGGCCGCCGAGCTGGGCATCGACCCCGATCGGGATTGTGCTCGCGGGCGGCTCCGCGGCGGGCATCTCGCGCTGCTGGCCGCCTACGCGCGCGATGACCCGGTCCTGATCCCTGCCGAGTTGCGTGGATCCGACCTGCGGGTGTGCGCCGTGGTGTCGCTGCCAGGGGTGGCCGATCTCAGCCAGGATGAGTTGCTCATGGGCGTATTCGACGCATCCGCGGGCCTGGGTGGGTCCGCAGGTGGCTCGCCTGCTCATGCGGACCTCGCCGCCGTCGACAGGGCGGTGCGGATCGGTGGGCTGGGTTCGATCAGCCAGTGGCCGTCGCGGCGCAGCTCGCCGATCAGCGGATCAGCGGTGGTGATCATCCGGGTGATTGTGGCGGTGTCGAACTCGACCCAGGAGGCGGGGTTGCCGGTCCCGCGTTGCGCCCGGCTTGCCGTCTCGTCTAGCTGCGACCGCCAGCCTGGGTCGTCGACGGCAATGTGGTCCGGGCGCAGCACGAGCACGTCGAGGTCGCTGCGAGTGGTCCCGTCCCGCCGTGCGGCGGATCCGAAAAGCGGCTCTCCTGACTGATGTGTGGGTCATTTCCGGCCGGGGAGGGCTGGTTTGGGGCCGCCGAGGGAGAGCATTGCCAGGGCGATGAGGGCTTCGGGTTTCTTGTAGCCGAAGGCCATGCGGGTCAGTAGCCGGAGCTTGGTGTTGGTGCTCTCGATCAGGGCGTTGGACAGGTCGTGTTCGATCGCGGCGAGGATCGAGGCGCGGTGTCGGGTGATCTTGGCGGCCAAGTCGATGAACGCCCTGATCTGGCTGCGCCGGGCCCAGACCAGCCACTTGTGCAACGCGGTCCTGGCCTCGGTGTGGGTCATCTGGAAGATCAGCCGGAGCCCTTCCTTGAGCAGGTAGGCGCGGTGCAGTCTCGGGGAGGTCTTGGCGATCCAGTCGAGTTTGAGCGCCTGGCGTTCGGTCAGGTTCTCCGGGTTCTTCCACAGCGAGTACCGGGCACCCTTGAGCTAACGGGCCTGCGCGGTGGCTGGGCGTGGTGGGGCGTCCTTGCCCGGCCGCCCACGAACGGGTCTGGGTTCGGTGCGGGCCGCGGTGCGGGCCTCGTTCCAGATCTGGCGGCGCACCACATCCAGGGCGTCAGTGGCCCACGACACCACGTCGTACGGGTCGGCGCAACGCACCGCCTGGGGGCAGTATTCGCCCACCACATCGGCGATGAACGCCGCACCGTCAGCGCTGACGTGGGTGATCAGCTGTTGCCCGCCATTCGGGATGATCATGTCACCCGGGTTCGACACTTGCTAGGTAGGTGGGATCGCGGGTTTGCCGATGGGGTGGGCGTTTCCGGGCTTTCGGGCCGCCGCGGGGGTGTAT
>JBAVLA010000342.1:0-5328 GCA_049688595.1 Candidatus Nanopelagicales bacterium
CAGCCGTGGCCGCCCGGTTCGGGCCTGCCACGTGACCAGCAGGCTCCGCTGGCCGTGGCGTGGTGCTCGGCGAGCCAGGCGCGCCACGCTTCGACATCGCCAGCGTGGACCCAGGGGCGGCATCGTCCATCGCTCCCATGCACTCGAGCATTGGGCAGAACGACCGGGTCCAGGTGCCGGCGCGCCTATCCTGAGCGAATGGAACCTGGAGGCCTACGGCGAGCTGTGGACCCGGGCACTTGCGCGGTTCCCATCGCAGCGACGGCTGTGCATGCCTTGGAGAAGCCCGACGAGGCGAAGGAGTCCGCCCATGAAGGCGATCGTGCAGAAGGCCTACGGGCCACCGCGCAAGGTCCTGCACCTGGAGGAGGCGGCCATCCCGACGGTGGGTCCCGAGGACGTCCTCGTGCGGGTGCGCGCCAGCTCGGCGAACCCGTGGGACTGGCACTTCGTGTGCGGGGAGCCGATACTGATGCGCCCGGCCGGGATCGGCGGGATCCGCCGCCCGAAGTTCCCGATCCCCGGTGGTGACGTCGCAGGCACGGTCGAGCGGATGGGCCCCCGCGTGACCCAGTTCGCTGCCGGTGACGAGGTGTACGGGTTCGGCCACGGGGCATTCGCCGAGTTCCTGGCGGTTCCACGGGGCAACCTCGCCCGCAAGCCAGCCAACCTCACGTTCGAGGAGGCTGCGGCCGTGCCACTCGGTGCGATCACGGCCCTACAGGGACTGCGTGCCGGCTCCCTGCGGCCCGAGCAGCACGTGCTGATCATCGGCGCATCCGGCGGTGTGGGAACCTTCGCCGTCCAGATCGCCAAGCACGAGGGCGCGCGCGTCACCGGCGTGTGCAGCACGCGCAACCTGGAGCTGGTGCGCAGCCTCGGCGCCGACCACGTGATCGACTACACGGCTGAGGATCCCGCGGCTGGCTCCCGCCGCTACGACCTGATCCTGCAGCTGGGGGGCACTTACTCGCCTCGCGCGCTGCGCAGGGTACTCACCCCGCACGGGACGCTGGTCCAGTCGTACGGCGACGGCAACCGCTGGTTCGGGCCCCTGGTCAACATCGCGGCGGCCGCCGCGCTCAACGTGCTCGTGGGACAGACGCTGAAGACCTTCGTGGCAGAGGAGACCACCGAGGCCCTCGACGAGATCCGTGACCTCGTCGAGGCAGGTCACGTGCGCCCGGTCATCGATTCGCGCTACCCCCTGCCACAGGCGGCCGAGGCGGTCGCAATGGTCAAGGACGGCCGTCCCGCAGGGAAAGTGGTCGTCACCGTCGCTGCGTAGGGTCGGCGGGCTCGCACCGGCCGTCGGCGACCATCGCCGGTCCGGCAACGGCGCCCCGTCTCGGCTACGACCGTACAGTGGCGTCGAGTGTGAGGCGAGGTGCGTCCCCCCGAGCACGCCAGACCGGACGCCCGGTCCAGGTCGACGACCAGAAGGTCCCCGGCGCTGTCGCGACGATGGGCCACACCATGCTCGCCAGCCTCACCGGCCACCCCGTCATCGCACTGCCCCTGACTCACCACCACGGGGACCTGTCGATCGGGGTGCAGGTCGTAGGCCGGCTCTGGCGGGACGCAGAACTGCTCAACGTCGTGAGCGCCCTGACCACCGTGAGCGGGCCATGCCCACGACCACTGACCACACTGGGCAGTGATGCCCGCACCGCACGGTCGACATGCCGGAGCAGGCGATGGTCGCCGCGGCGGGCGCCGAGGTGGAAGTTCTGGACTCCCGGCGGCTGGGCGGGGCGTGGGTGCTGGACCAGGTGTGGCGCAACATCGGGATCGGGGCGGCGGTCCGCCGGGTCGCCGCCGGGCGCCGGCTCGACGGCGACGCGGTCGAGCGGGTGCTGTTCCACCGCGTCGCGGAATGCCCGGTTGGGGTGGGCATCCGGGAGTGCTGCGGTGACGTCGGCCAGGACGTGGGCGGGCGGGATGCCGTGGGCCAGGACCGCGTGTAAGGCGGCGAGGGCGGGGGTGCGGGACTGGGCGGCCACGCAGTGCACCAAGACGGTGTGCCCCTCAGCCAAGCAGCGGCGGGCAGCCGCCTGTCCTCGGCCGCACGGTACTCCGGTCGCCCGGCAGCTCGGCGAGAAGCAGCCGACGGTTGCCGTGACTACGGATCGCGGCTGGGACGAGAATCCGGTGGCGCAGTTCGAGGACAGCAGCAAGGTCCCCCTGGGCAAGGTGATCAGTGCCATCGTCTGAGGGCCCAATCCCGCGCCGCCGGGGTGGCAGGGTGGCTGGGTGGCTGGGTGGCTGGGTGGCGATCGGTGAGATGGATGTGGCCCGGGTGCAGCGTTGGTGCGCCGGACGGGTGCCCGAGCATGCCCGGAATGAGGTGCGGGTGGAGTGTGAGGTGGCCGACCGGCATCTGACGATCGTGGAGCGGCGGGCCCCCGTGGCGGGCCGATCTCGGCCCGGATTGGACCAGCTTCCCGTGGCCCGGCTGCGATACACCGCATCCACCGGATTGTGGCAGCTGTACTGGCGCGACCGCCATCTGCGGTTCCACCACAATGACCGGGTCGCGGCCACGGCCCGGGTCGAGGTGCTGCTGGCCGAGGTGGACGCTGACCCGACCTGCATCTTCTGGGGCCTCTCCCGACCGCCGCCCGGGTCAGCTGACGACGCGAAGCGCGGGCCTTCTCGCGGCCTGGCCTTCGACGTCGACGTCGCCGCTGGGGTGGGTGGTTTCGGTGGGCAGCCTGGTGAGGGTGGCCTCGACGTCGGTCCAGACCTGGCCGATGGCGATGCCGAACACGCCCTGTCCGCCGCGGACCAGGTCGATGACTTCGGCGTCGGAGTGGCAGGCGTACACCCCGGCACCGTCGCTGATCAGGGTGATGGCGGCCAGGTCGGTGGTGCCGAGGCTGCGCAGGGTGGCCAGTGCGGCACGGATGTTGGCCAGGGACACCCCGGTGTCGAGCAGGCGCTTGACGACGTGGAGGACCAGGACGTCGCGGAAGCTGTAGAGCCGGTGGGTGCCGGATCCGCCGGCGGGGCGTAGGGAGGGTTCGACCAGGCCGGTGCGGGCTCAGTAGTCCAGCGGTATCCGGGAGGAGTCGGAGCCAGCAGGTCGCCCGCGCCAGGCATCGAGGGATTGACGTCGGTCGTCGGTCAGCGTGCCTGCGGGCGTGGGGCTATCGCCACGGGCTCATCTGGTCGAGGACGGGTGCGGCGATGTCGAGGATGGTGCGCACTTTGGGCAGGTCGTCGCTGATCTCGTCGGTGGTGACCTCGGGGACGTCGGCTGAGGGGTATTCGGACTCGTTGCGGCGCCGGCGCATGCGATCGTATGGGCGCAGGTGCGCGCCGAGTGGGGGGTCGAGTTCGGCGCGCACGGCTTCGTAGGCCGCGATGTGGCCGCCGCGGCGGGTGGGCCGCAGTCCTTGGTTCTCCAGCACGGCGACCAGTGCCTTGCGGGCGGCGTCGTAGAGCAGGGCGTACGCGCCGGTGGGGTCAGCGTCTTGGATCGCCTGTGCTGCGGCCAGGTGGGCGTGTGCTTGGGCGAGCAGCACGTCGGCATGCGTGCGGCTGGCGGGCACTTGCTGCAGTTGGCCGTCGGTGAGCATGGCGCGGATCGTGGCCTGTCCTTGTGCCCAGGTCATCGCTGGCCTGCCTCGGGGCTGTCCAGGGTGAGGGTGAGGGTGGGCCCGGCGGCGACCGCAGTGAGGAAGGGGTCGCCGGCGGGGTCGTCCCAGCGATCCCGGGTGACCCTGCGGATGTTGACCTCGCGGTGCAGCACCGTCTCGGCGCGGCGGGCCGCGTCGTCCAGGGCGTCGCGGTCGGCGGTGCCGATGACCAGGACGTCCACGTCGTGCGGGACAGGCCCGAGCTGGCCAGCGTGCCGGGCGGCCCACGAGCCGTGGATGAGGGCCTGCTCGATCCCGGGGATGTCGGCGAGCTCACGTTCCAGCACGGGGATCGGCCCGTAGGTCGCAGCGAGCAGTTCGGTCAGCGGGCCGCGGATCGGGCCGGGGTCGCCGGCGCGGATGAGCCGGACGTTGCCCAGGCGCCGCTCGTCGAGGAAGCCGGCTGTGGAGAGCCGGTTGACTTCGTGGTGCAGTGTCTTGACCGATGCCCGGCACAGCCGGGCCGCCTCGGTGAGGCTGAACTCCCGCTGCGGGTTGAGGTAGAGCAGGGCTAGCAACTCGCCCTGCAGGGCGGAGCGCAGGATCGGCAGCAGCGCCGGAGGGGCAGTTCTCATACTGACGCGACCGTTAGTAGTCCGACTTTTGGGGCGTTTCTCGGTACAATTGGGTGTGCGGGATAACGACGGCCGGAAGTTGGACCACAAGACCCTCGAGGCAATGCGAATGAGGGCGGTGGATCAGGTGATGGCCGGCGCCCGGGTGGAGGATGTCGCCGCGGCGCTGGGTCTGAACCGGGACACGGTGTTCGCCTGGGTGGCGGCGTTCCGCTCGGGCGGCAAGGAGGCGTTGGCGGCCAAGCCGATCCCCGGTCGACCGCCGAAGCTGAGCCCGAAGCAGCTCTCGGAGCTGTACGCGCTGATCGCCGGGTCCGACCCGACCCAGCTGGAACTGCCTTTCGAGCTGTGGACCCGGGACCTGGTCCGGATCCTGATCAAGCGCAGGTTCGGGGTGTCGCTGTCGGCGGTGTCTGTGGGGCGGTGGCTGCGTGCGCTGGGCCTGTCCCCGCAGAAGCCGCTGCACCGGGCCTACCAGGCCGACCCGCAGGCCGTTCAGGCCTGGAAGGACCAGTCGTACCCGGCGATCCGCGCACGGGCCAAGGCCGCCGGTGCCACGATCTACTTCGCCGACGAGGCCTCGGTGCGCAGCGACTACCGCACCGGCACCACGTGGGCGCCTGTTGGGCAGACCCCGGTCGTGACCGCCACCGGAGCCCGGTTCAGCGTGAACATGATCTCGGCGATCACCCCGGCCGGGCAGCTGCGGTTCTCCCTGATCGAGGGCACCCTGAACTCCGAGAAGTTCATCAACTTCTGCAAGCGCCTGGTCCACGACACCGACGGGCCGGTGTTCCTGATCGTCGACGGCCACCCCGTCCACCGCTCCAAAGCGGTCACCGAGTACGTCAACTCCACCGAAGGCGCCCTGGAACTGTTCCGGCTCCCGTCCTACTCCCCACAACTGAACCCCGACGAGTGGGTGTGGAAGAACGTCAAACACGACCGCGTCGGCCGCCGCGCCGTCACCGGCCCCGACCAGTTCAAGGCCCTGGCAGTGTCCGCGCTGCGCCGGCTACAGGCCATGCCCCACATAGTCAAAGGATTCTTCGGCGACCCTCACCTGGCATACATCCGCCAAGCCGAAGTCGGACTACTAACGAACTGATCAG
>JBAVLA010000343.1:0-2999 GCA_049688595.1 Candidatus Nanopelagicales bacterium
CCCGAGACCAGCGCCGAACCTGCTCCCGCCAAGGTGAACCTGACCGAGGGGGAGCACCGGACGGTCCCGCTGGGCAGGCGGATGGCACGCGAATGGCTCCGAGGCCGGTTCATCTACGTGAACGGGCTCGGATGGCATGCGTGGGACGGTCGCCGCTGGCAGCCCGAATCCACCGACCGGGCGTTGGCCTCCGCTGCCGATTGGGCCGAACGGTGGATAGTCGGACTGATCCAGGAGAAGGCCAGCGCCGAGACGATCCGGAGCGCGCTCCGCTATCGGGACGTCGGCATGGTCCGCCAGCTCCTCGAAGGGGCCCGGACGGACGTGGAGCTGCTGACGGACGCGGCCGCGATGGACTCCCACCCCGGGCTGCTCAACGTCCTCAACGGCGTGGTTGACCTGCGCACGGGGGGGCTCCGGCCGCACGACCCGGCACTGTTGTTGACCAAGGTCGCCAGGGCGGACTACCGGCCCGACGCCGAGCACCCGGACTGGACGAAGGCGCTCGGGGCGCTGCCCGCCGACGCCCTCGATTGGGTGCAGGTCCACCTTGGCTCGGCAGCGACCGGCGAGACCGATCGCACCGGCCCCGTCGTGTTCCATCGGGGCGACGGAGGGAACGGCAAGACGGCCCTTCTGGGCACCGTGAAGGCCTCCCTGGGCGACTATGGGGTCCTGATATCGGACAAGCTCCTATCGGCCCCCAGGGACAGCCACGAGACCGTCTGGATGCCGCTGCGGGGCGCGCGGCTGGCGCTCCTCGAAGAGCTGCCCGAAGGCCACACGCTGCCAATCAACCGGGTCAAGAAGCTGTCCGACACCCCGGAGATAACGGCCCGACTGATCGGGCGGGACCCGGTGACCTGGCTGGCCACGCACTCGCTGATCGTGTCCACCAACTACACGCCGCGGGTCGCCGAGACCGACCACGGGACGTGGCGCAGGCTGGTCATGGTGCCCTACCCGCACACCTTCACCGGACCCGACTGCGACCACGGGTTGAAACGGCGTCTCCGTGGCCGCGCCCAGCAGGAAGCGGCACTTGCGTGGCTGGTCGCAGGGGCGCGGCGCTGGTACGCCATGGGCACCGGGCTGCCGGAGCTGCCCGAGTCCATGGCAGCGGCCACCGACGAATGGCGGGCGGAGTCCGACGAGCTGGCGCGGTTCCTACTGGAACGGATCGAGTGGACCGGCGACCCGGAGGACCGCTACCCGATGACGCAGCTCCTGGAGGCATTCAACGACTGGCTGCCACGCGGGTCGCAGCGCTGGTCGGCAACCCTGTTCGGGTCCCGATTGAGAGCCCATCACGTTGTCAAGACCCGCGGGTGTGGCGTGGATCGAGGGCGCGGGAACCGGCTCCCGATGGCTCTCGCGGGAGCGATTGCGCAGGGTGCGCAGGGTCTTGCAGGTCATTTGACCCCCTTGCTCTCTATGCGAGATGACCAACATAACCCTGCGCACCCTGCGCAGAGCACGAAAACGGCGCCCTCCGAGACCCCCGTGTGCCGCGGGTGCGGGCTTCCCATGCCATTCGGAGACCTCAACGGCGACGGATGTCACCCAGGCTGCTCGGAGGCCTCGTGAACCGCGCCAGAGAAAGGCAAGGCTTACCTGACCAACCAGACAGGAGAACTAGGTGTTCGTCGACCTGAGCCTGTGCGCCGGCTGCGGCGTGATGTTGGGGCACTGGCCCCCGCCGCTGCGCATGTGCCCCTACTGCGAGCGCGTCACCCGCGCCGCTGCCGACCGGGAGGCACGGCCGTGACCCGCCGCCCGACCGCCTGGCCGCGTCATCGCGACAAGGCCAAGGCAGCCCGAGCCCAGCGTCACGCCGCAGCTCGCGCCCGACGCCGCGACCGCCGCACCCAGCCGAAGGGAGTCGCCACGCCATGACCGAGCCGTATGCTGCTGATGACGGCCAGTCCGACAGGGACGGCCGTGTGGAAGGCGCCCACACGGGCGCGCAGCACGACCCGCCCGTCAGGGGCGACCCGCCCGTCAAGGGCGACCCGCAGGACCAGGGCGCGGCCGGCAAGGCCCCCTCACCCTGCGGACCTCCACGTCAAGGGCTGCTCCTGTTGGGACTGACGCTGATGAACGGTGAGGGTGCTGGACCCGCCAGCCTGTTCCTGCTCCCGCACGTGGTAGACGGCCTGATCCGCACGGGCGCCTGGCGCCCCGGGCAGCTCAACGACGTGGACACCTACCCGCCCAAGCACGCCTGGCCCCCGGCCTGGCATCACCTGAAGGACTGACAACCATGGCATTCGACAGCATCATCACCCGCGCCGAGACCGGCGCCGACCTGCCCGACCTGCTCGCCAGCGAGCTCGTCGGCAGCATCACCCGCGCGTCCGCGGTCCTGACGCTCGGCACGAAGGTGCCCACCACAACCAAGGACTCCCGCGTCCCGGTGCTCACGGAGGCACCGGAAGCCTCGTGGGCCGCCTCCGACACCGCGTTGCGGCCCACCACCGCGGCCGCGTGGACCCCGCAGACCCTCATGGCCGAAGAGCTCTCGTGCATCATCCCCGTGCCGAACAGCGTCCTTGCAGACTCCGAGTTCAACGTGTGGGAAGCGCTCAAGCCGCTCCTGACCAGGGCGGCCGCCCGAGCCATCGACGCGGCAATCCTGTTCGGGACCAACGCCCCCGCCTCATGGACCTCGGAGTGCCTGTACGCCGACGCGGTTGCGGCCGGCAACGTGGCCACCACACCGGCCAGCGGCGACGTCGTGCCCGAGCTGCTGTCCGTCGCCGAGCTGATCGGCGTAGACGGATACGCCCCCAGCGCCGCGGTCGTCAGGCCCGGCTTCCAATTCCGGATGGCCCGAGCTCGAGCTGACGCGGTGACCGTCAACCCGGGCGCCCCGTTCCCCCTCACGGTCGCAGGGCTTGGCCTGTACGCCGACCCGATCTACTTCGAGACCACGCTCACGGACGCGATCCTGGCCGACTGGTCCAAGGTCCTCGTGGGCATCCGTCAGGACCTCAAGG
>JBAVLA010000344.1:0-5283 GCA_049688595.1 Candidatus Nanopelagicales bacterium
GCCGCCGTGTGCGGGCGCCGCGGGATGGATGTGCGCGTCGGGGGACTTGCGCAGGGCGGGGCGCGGGGCGGGCGTGGTCACGACAGTGCCTCCTCGATGTTGGTGGCGAGCTCCGTGAAGAGGGCCATCATCTCGTGCGCTCCGCTGGTCCGCAGCGCGCTCAGCGGGACGGCGGCTCCCTGCGCGGAGGCCATCGCGGTGCGCTCCGGGATCGTGGGCGACAGGAGCAGGCTGGGGTAGGCCCGACGCAACTCCTCGAGCCGATAGGCGTGCTCCGTGCTCCGCCGCACGCGGTTGACGACGATCCCGGCGGGACGCAGGCCGAGGTTCGTGGCGGCCCGTGCCACGTCAACGGCCTCGAGGGCCTGCTCGGCGGCCTGCAGCGCGAAGTATGACGGCTCGGTCACGATCAGTGCGGCGTTGGCCGCTGCCAGGGCGTTGCGCGTCAGCTCGCCGAGGGACGGTGGGCAGTCGATCAGCACGGTGTGGTACTGATCCAGGGCCCCGGACAGGGTCTGCCGCAGGCGAAGCGCCGACTCGGGGCTCCCGGTGTGGGCGCGATGCTCAAGGGCTCGCTCGCCCGCGATGAGATCGATCCCCGGCCCCCACCCGCTGTGCACGATCGCCTCGGCCGCGATCCCGGTGCGGCCGTCAGCCAGCACGTCGTTGGTGGTGAACTCGTAGGGCTGCGGGTCCAGGCCCGCGGTTGCGTTGCCCTGCGGGTCGAGGTCGATCACGAGCGTCCGGTGCCCGGCGGACCAAGCGGCGGCGGCCAGCCCCAGGCACACCGAGGTCTTGCCGACACCACCCTTCAAGGAGATGACCGCGAGCATCGACACGTTGGCCATCCTGCCACGCCGGCATCGTCTGGCCCGCTGACCATGGCACGTCGCATCCGTGTGTCAGGCAACCTTTGCTCTCCTGCCCGATCACTCGCACGTTTGCGGCATGCATCGGGGAGAATCGGAGGGTGAGCGACCTTATCGATACGACTGAGATGTACCTGCGGACCATCTTCGAGCTGACCGAGGAGGGAGTGCTGCCGATGCGGGCGCGGATAGCTGAGCGGCTGGGCCAGAGCGGCCCCACGGTGTCGCAGACTGTCGCCCGGATGCAGCGGGACGGCCTGGTCAAGCTGGACCAGGACGACAGGCACCTCGTGCTGACGAGCCGCGGTGCCCAGCGCGCGACGCGCGTCATGCGAAAGCACCGTCTCGCGGAGCGGCTGCTGGTGGACGTGATCGGGCTGCCCTGGGAGTCCGTCCACACCGAGGCCTGTCGTTGGGAGCATGTCATGAGCGAGGCCGTGGAGCGTCGGCTCCTGGAGATCCTCGGGCATCCGCGTGAGTCGCCCTTCGGCAATCCGATCCCCGGGCTTGCTGAGCTGGGCGATTCGGACCGGTCCACTGGCCGCCACCCGGGCAAGTCCCTGGCTGCGCTGGCAGTCGACGAGGAGCCGAGGGAGGTGACCATCCTGCGGATCGGTGAGTCCCTGCAGTCGGAGGCATCCACGATGGCCTCGTTGGCCGGTGCCGGGGCCACCCCGGGTCTGCCGGTCCAGGTCGTCCGTGACGGCGCCTGGATCCGTGTGCACGGCCAGCAGGGGTCGGCCGAGCTGACCCAGAGCGAGGCCACTCGGGTCATGGCCAAGGCCTGAACCAGCAGGAGCAGGGCCGAGGTGGCCTATCGGCCGCAGCCGGGTTCGCCCAGATCGACGATCCGTTCCGCCCAGCGTGCGGGTACCCTGTGGGGTACTCAGAGGCGGGAGAGGGCCATGGCGATCGAGGAGTCTTGCCGCAAGGACGTGGTGAACCGGTTGAAGCGGGTCCAGGGCCAGGTGGCCGGGATCGTCCACATGATCGAGGAGGGTCGGGACTGCTCCGAGGTCATGGTGCAGATCGCGGCCGTGTCGCGCGCGATCGACCGCGCCGGGTTCAAGATCATCTCTGCTGAGCTGCAGGCGTGCGCGAATGCGACCCAGAACGGCGAGCAGCCGCCCATGAGCTCAGCGCAGCTGGAGCGGCTCTTCCTGGCGCTGGCCTGAGGTCTCGCCGGGCCAGTGGGCCCTTCGCCGCCCTGCGATGAGCGCGGCCGGACGTGCCTGACGAGGGTGCTCAAGGTAAGCCGCCTTCGCGCGCGGCTTCAGGAAGTGAGGTAGCCGACCCCGGACGCGATCAATTCGTGCTCCCGCCGACGTCAAGGCGAGATATGTCACACCGACGGCCTGTTACTTCCCGGCCTCATTGGGTAGACTCCAGATGTCCCGCCAAACGGTGGGATGGGGCAGACGTTGGCCGAATCCCGTTCCGTCATTGCCTCCCGCGCCTGGTCCAGGGGACCAGTCAACGCAACCGTGAACGGGAGCGGGGGACCCGAATCGTGGTCCCGCTGCCGCAGGGCGTGGGTTCCTTGGGGTGAAACCGCCGACAGGCGGTCGGGTGCTTCCTACCCGAACCCGACAGCTCACCTCGCAGGCCGTAGGAGACTCTTATGGCGATATTCACTCGTGCGCGCGCTGTTGTCCTTGCTGGGGCGACTGCTGTCGCGGTCATGACGCCCGTTGGAGCTGTGACCACCGCCTCGGCGGCCCCGGTCACCACGACTGCGGCCGTGGGCGCCACCGCCACGACCGCTGCCGCGACGGCCTCCGTGCGGGCCGAGGAGCGCAAGCAGAGGACGTCCCGCGGGAGCAGGTCGTTCGCCGTCCGGGCCAAGAAGGTCGTGAGCCGCGGCAAGTCGCTGCGGGGCGTCCGCTACCGCCGTGGCGGGACCACTCCCCGGGGATTCGACTGCTCGGGCTTCACGTCGTACGTGTACCGGAAGGCCGGCGTGAAGCTTCCGAGGACGTCGGCGGCGCAGGCCCGCCACGCCCACCGGATCTCGCGCTCCAAGGCGCGTCGTGGCGACCTCGTCTTCTACCGCACCTCCGGCGGACGGGTCTACCACGTCGGCATCTACATGGGCCACAACAAGCTGCTGCACTCCCCCCGTCCGGGCAAGCGCGTGGGCATCGACCGGATCTCGACCAAGAGGGTGACGTTCGGCCGCGTGCTCTGACCGGGTCTTCCGGATCCGTGCAGTCGATCCCGACCACAGATCGTCGGAGGGACTGCACGGATCCGTGCCATGCGGGCTGCGCCTGGGCTGGGCCTAGGCGGGCAGCTCGGCCAACATGTCGGCCATCTCCTCGGCATAGGCAGCCACCAGGTTCGCCACGTCGGGGATGATGCCCGCGTCGGCCTTGAACCCCACCCGTACTTGGCCGTTGTAGCTGAAGATGCACACCCCCACCGACAACCGGGAGGCGCCGGGCACCCACCCGAGGATGCCCATGACCTCCTGGCCGGCCAGGTAGCGCGGGCCCGTGGGGCCGGCCACGTTGGTGGTGACGCCGATCGCCTTGTTGCAGAAGAACTCGACCATGGCCCGGGAGCCCAGGCCGGTCACCGCCCCCACTGCACCGATCGCGTGGGACAGCCCGAAGGTCAGCATCGCCTCGGGTCCGCGCTTGATGAGGTCCATCTGCGCCTTCGTCCTGCGCAATCGGTCCCGTGCGGTCGGGGCGGACAGCGGCAGGCCGGCCGCCACCAGTGCCCACTTGTTGCCCAGATGCGGGGGTAGTGGCTGGTCGAGTGGGCGCAGGTTCACCGGGATCAGGGTCACGACGTCCCTTGGGACCTCGCCGCGGCTCACCTGGTAGCGGCGCAGGCCGCCGGTCACGGCGGCCAGCATGACGTCGTTGACCGTTGCTCCCCCAGCCCGCGCGATGCGCTTGACCTCGGTCAGGTCGTGCGCGGGACCCCAGTCGGCGCGCTTCACGACGCCCGGTCGGCCGTAGAACAGGACGTCGGGCGGAACGCCGACGACGAGCTTGTCCACGGCATCGGCGGTGCCCAGCGCCATGGCGGCCAGGCGGGACGCGAGGCTGTCAGGACGATCGGGGTCCAGCATCTGCAGCAGTGATGCAGCGGCGTTGGTCGCCGCTACTCCGGCAGCGAGCGGAAGGGTCGCCAGCTGGGTCAGCGCGTTGGCCGTCTTGTCGCGCAGGCCCCGGCGGGCCCGACCGGTGGGCGTCGGCTCCGGGTCAGAGGGCGGATCAGCCGGGTGCACGCGGACTTGGGCGAGCCGACCCGGGGGGTCCTCGTCGGGGGACTCGGTCGTGACGTCGAGCAGCACTCGGACCAGCGCCGTCCCGTCGGCGATCGCGTGGTGGAACCGCATCATCACGGCGGCGAAATCTCTGCCCTGGAGGATATGGGCGTGCCACAGAGGCCGTCCACGAGGCAGTGGCTCGGACATGCGGGACTCCAGGAACGCCTGCATCTCCTCTCGCCCGCCGGCCCCCGGGAGCTCGTGGACGCTGATGTGGTTGTCGATGTCGAACGTCGGATCCTCGATCCAGTGGTCGAAGGACACCAGGGATTCGTGGGGCTCGGGGCGCCACGTGAAGACCGGGTACCGGTCGACCATGCGTCGCCTGAGCGTGCGGATCACCTCATCGGCGTCGAGTCGCTGGTCCACCCACATGACCGTCTCGATGACCATCAGGTTCTCGGGGGAGTCCATGTTCAGCCAGAGGGCGTCGTTCGGCGAGAGCGGTGTGCGAGTGGACACGGAGCCTATGGTGCCTCCAGTCCCAGGCTCGGGCGTGGCGAGGGTGGTCAGGCGCGACATCGCCGGGTCGAAGCCCCACCAGCCTTGGGAGCCGTCGGCCGGTCCCCTGCCGGCGCTGTACATCAGCCATGGTGCGCCCCCGCTCCTGGAGGACGCCGACTGGATGCGTCGCCTGTTCGCGTGGGCGCGGGAGCTGCCCGACGACCCAGTCCGCTGACCTGCTCACCCTTGGCGCCCGGCTGCGCCCCCTTCGCGAGCAGGGCGTGCTGGTCATCGGCTCGGGGTTCATGACCCACGGGCTGCCGTTCATCGACTGGAGCCGGCCCGAGGCCGTGCCCGGCTGGTCGCGAGACTTCGACCTCTGGGCGGTCGACGCGCTGGCCAGGGGTGACGTCGACGAGCTGGCCGCCTTCCGGACCCGGGCGCCTGGGATGCCGTACGCCCACCCGACGACGGAGCACTTCGTGCCGCTCTTCATAACGATGGGTGCGGCTACGGACCCGACCGTGGCGCCCACAACCGTCATCGACGGCTGGATGTACGGCCTGTCGCGCAGGTCGTTCCAAGTGGCCTGAGCAATCCTTCAGCCAGTAGCGGCACCTTGGCCGATCAGCTCCTCAGCCTGGTCGACTGTGATCCGCCCGGCGGCCAGGTCGGCCATGATCAGGC
>JBAVLA010000345.1:0-17259 GCA_049688595.1 Candidatus Nanopelagicales bacterium
CCGCTGGTTCCCGCGCCGCAGTCCGCGCCGGTGGACAACCCGGGGCTGCCGCCCACCCGGGCGTGAGCAGCGCGGCGGTGTCCCGCCGGGGCCGGCCCAAGACCCGGACCGACAACCCGGACGCAGCGATGCCGCTGGCGGAGCACCTCCGGGAGCTTCGGACGCGCCTGGTCCGGTCCCTGATCGCGATTGCGGTCGGCACGATCGTCGGCTGGGTCTGCTACGAACAGCTCTTCGGGCTCGTGCGGGCCCCGTTCGACGCCGTGGTCGCCGCGGCAGAGGCATCCGGCCACGACATGACGCTGGCGTTCACCGGCGTGGCGGACCCGTTCGTTATGCAGATGAAGGTCGCCGCCGTATTCGGCGTGCTGCTTGCCACCCCGGTCTGGCTGTACCAGCTCTGGCGGTTCGTGACCCCCGGACTGCATCGCAACGAGCGGCGGTGGGCGCTCGGATTCGCGGCCGCGGCGACCCCGCTGTTCCTGACCGGCGCGGTCCTCGCCTACCGATTCCTGCCGCGCGGCCTGGACATCCTGCTCGGGTTCACGCCGGAGAACATCGAGAACATCATCTCCGTCGACCGCTACCTGTCCTTCTTCCTGCGGATGCTGCTCGTGTTCGGCATCGGCTTCCTCATGCCGCTGCTGGTGATCGGGCTGAACCTGGCCGGGGTGCTCCCGGCGGCCGCGCTCCGGGCCCGCTGGCGCTGGATCGTGATGGGCGTGGTCGTGTTCGCCGCGATGGCGACGCCCACCGGTGACCCGTTCAACCTCATGCTCCTGGCCCTGCCGATCCTGGCCCTGATGTTCCTGGCGTGGGCGTTCTGCTGGGCCAACGACCGTCGCCGAAGCCGGCGGGCAGCACGCGAGCCCCATTGGGACGACGACGAGACCTCACCTCTGGACGGCGAACCCAGCACCCCGTGAGTACCGTTCGCTGGCATGGAAAGGCGCATCGGGGTCCTGCTCAACCCCTCGTCGGGGAAGGGCCGGGTGGTTCGGAACGCGGCCGGGACCCTGACGCGGATGCGCCTCCGGGGCGATCAGGTCGTGGCCATCGAGGGGGAGTCGGCGGCGCGCAGTGAGCGCCTGCTGGCTGACGCCATGGCGGCCGGGCTCGACGCGCTGGTGGCCGTCGGAGGCGACGGCACCGTGCACATGGCCCTTCAGGCGGTGGCCGGCACCGACACGGCGCTGGGCATCATCCCCCTGGGCACCGGCAACGATGCAGCACGTGAGCTGGGCATCCCGCTCGGCGACCGCGACGGCGCTGTCGACGTGATCCTGGCTGGGCATGAGCGGGCATTCGACACCGGCGTCGTGGAGACCTCCGACGGCCGCCGCCGGCACTTCGTGTGCATCCTCTCCACGGGCTTCGACTCCCTCGTTAACGAGCGCGCCAACCGGATGCGCTGGCCGAGCGGACAGGCGCGGTACGTGCTGGCGATGCTCGCTGAGCTGCGCACGTTCCGGCCGATCCCCTACCAGGTGTCCGTCGACGGTGTGGCAAGTGGCCAGCAGGCGATGCTGGTCTCGGTCGGAAACGGGTCCTCGTTCGGCGGGGGAATGCGGATGTGCCCGAGCGCGGACCTGCACGACGGCCTGCTGAACATGGTGGTGCTCGGTCCGATGGCCCGGTGGGACCTCGTGCGCACCTTCCCGAAGGTGTACTCCGGGCGGCACATGAGCCACCCGGCTGCCAGCGAGCGGGTTGGCCGGATCCTGGAGCTGGACGCGCCCGGGCAGGTCGCATACGCGGACGGCGAGCGGATCGGTCCGCTGCCGGTGACCGTGCGTGCGGAACCTGACTCCGTTCGGGTGCTGGTCCCCGCCGACGGGTAGGCCCAGCCGCCCGACGGTAGCGTCTTCACATGTCCACCGACCCGCTGGCCCGGTTCCGTGCGCTCTACGAGTTCGGGCTGGACGAGTTCCAGGAGCGGGCATGCGCGGCCATCCTGGGTGGCCGGAGCGTCCTGGTCGCGGCACCCACCGGATCGGGCAAGACAGTGGTCGGCGAGTTCGCGGTGCACCTGGCGACGGAGCGGGCGAACAAGTGCTTCTACACGACGCCGATCAAGGCGCTTTCCAACCAGAAGTACAACGACCTCGTGGCCCGCTACGGACCCGACCGGGTCGGCCTGCTGACCGGGGACAACTCCATCAACGGCGACGCGCGCGTGGTCGTGATGACCACCGAGGTGCTGCGCAACATGCTGTACGCCGGGTCGCACACGCTCAGCGGGCTGCAGTACGTGGTAATGGACGAGGTGCACTACCTGGCTGACCGCGAGCGTGGCCCGGTGTGGGAGGAGGTCATCATCAACCTCCCGGAGCACGTCAGCGTCGTCGCCCTGTCGGCGACCGTCAGCAACGCCGAGGAGTTCGGCGCATGGTTGGCCGAGGTGCGCGGCGCCACTGACATCGTCGTCGAGGAGATCCGACCCGTCCCGCTCTGGCAGCACGTCCTGGCCAACGGCTCGCTGCACGACCTCTTCGTCGACGGCCGGGGGCGGACCGTCAACCCCGAACTGGTCCGGCTGGCCCGCACCGACCAGCGGATCGAGAAGGACCGCCGCGACCTGCGCGCCCAGCCCCGCCCGCACCGCGGCGGGAGGCGGCCGCGGCCCGTGGCCGGTGCCCTCCGGCCGGACATCGTCCGCACGCTGCAGCGCGCCGACCTGCTGCCCTGCATCTGTTTCGTCTTCAGCCGGGCCGGTTGTGAGGCGGCGGTTGAGCAGTGCCTGCACGCTGGCCTGGCCCTCACCACGCCGGCCGAGCGTGCCGAGATCCGGGAGCGCGTCCTGGCCAGGGTGGGCGACATCCCACCCGCGGACCTGGCGGTCCTCGACTTCGACGAGTGGCTCGACGGATTGGAGCGCGGGATCGCAGCCCACCACGCGGGACTGATCCCCACGTTCAAGGAGGCCGTCGAGGAGCTGTTCCAGCGGGGCCTGGTGAAGGTCGTCTATGCCACCGAGACCCTCGCCCTGGGCATCAACATGCCGGCCCGGGCCGTGGTCCTGGAGCGGCTGGTCAAGTGGAACGGGGAGACGCATGCCCCGATCACGGCCGGGGAGTACACCCAGCTGACCGGTCGAGCCGGGCGCCGGGGCATCGACGTCGAAGGCCACGCAGTCGTCGTGTGGCACCCGGGGATCGACCCGTCGGCGCTGGCCGGACTGGCCTCCACCCGGACGTACCCGCTGATGTCGAGCTTCCGACCCTCGTACAACATGGCCGTCAACCTGGTCGGCCAACTCGGCCGCCCGGCTGCTCGAGAGGTCCTGGAGACGTCCTTCGCCCAGTTCCAGGCCGACCGCGGGCTGGTCGGGATAGCCCGACAGGTGCAGCGCAACGAGGAAGCCATCGCCGGGTACCTCCAGTCCGCGACCTGTCACCTCGGCGACTTCGAGGAGTACGCCCGGATCCGCCGCGAGATCAGCCAGCGGGAGAAGGGCCTGGCCCGGGCCGGGGCAGCGGCGCGCCGCTCCGAGGCGGTCGAGGCGCTGGCCGACCTCGAGCCCGGGGACATCATCGTGGTCCCGACCGGCCGACGAGCGGGCGTTGCCGTCGTGGTCGACCCGGGCCTGTCCCTGGATGAGGACCCTCGGCCCTTCGTGCTGACGCTGGACCGGCAGGTGCACCGCCTCAGCGTCGTCGACTTCCCGGCACCGCCGGAGGTGCTCGATCGGCTGCGCATCCCGAAGTCGTTCACCGCTCGGTCGGCCAACGCCAGGCGCGAGCTGGCCGCACTCCTGCGCACGCGAGCCCAGGGTCTGGAGGTCCGCCGCCCGACCAGGCGAGGTCACCATCCCGATGAGGACTCTGAGCTCATGCACCTGCGTGCTCGCATGCGCGCCCACCCCTGCCATGGCTGCGCCGACCGTGAGCAGCATGCGCGGTGGGCGGAGCGGGCATGGCGGCTGCGGACGGAGACCGCGGGGCTGCAGCGGCGGCTCGAGTCTCGGACGACCTCGATCGCACGTCAGTTCGACCGGATCTGCGCGGTCCTGGCAGAGCTGGGGTACCTCAGCCACGCCGGCCCAGATGCTGCGGTGACGCCGGCAGGGATCCAGCTGAGCCGGATCTACGGGGAGTCCGACCTGCTGGCGATGCAGATCCTGCGCGCCGGGCTGTGGAACGCAATGTCCGCCGCCGAGCTCGCGGCCGCGTGCTCGATCCTGGTGTACGAATCCCGGGGAGCACAGGAGGTCGAGCAGCCGCTGCGGGTTCCGGGTGCGATCCGGGCGGCGGTGGACGAGACCGTGCGTATCTGGGGCGATCTGGAGGTGATCGAGAAGCGCCATGGCCTGCCCGGGTCCCGCCCGCCCGACCTGGGCTTCGCCTGGGCCGTGCACCGCTGGGCAGGCGGGGGCACGCTACGCACCGTCCTAGCCGGCTCCGAGCTGACCGCTGGGGACTTCGTTCGCTGGTGCAAGCAGGTGATGGACTTCCTCGGCCAGCTCGTGGACGCCGGGGCAGGAACGCCGCTGGCAGGCACGGCGCGGGAGGCGATCGAGTTGATGCGCCGCGGAGTCGTGGCGGTCAGCCTCCTCGACTGAGGCCAGCGCGGCGTCTGGAACACCGGTCGGCGACGCTGAGTCGGTCCGAGCTCGCTTGGAACGAGATCGTGACGCAGCCGATGCCAATTCGTGACGTGGCACGCCTTGGCTGGAGCCCCTGTGGTGCGGCAAGATGGAACCGTGGTGACGTTGCGGATGCACAAGGGCGCTGGGGAGTACTCCGCGTACCTCAGCGTCGACGGGCGTCCGTGTGAGGCCCGGCCGATGAGGGGCTCCGGGCTTGGTGAGGCCACCGGCCTGGCCGTGATCGCCGCGACGGAGCAGGAGGTCCTCGACGCCGCGGGGTGGATGCCGGGCCGGATCCTGGTGCTCTGCGGCGAGGCGATCACGCCTGCCGCGGTCCCCGTGATCATCAACAGCGCACAGTTGGCCACGTTCCGGGGCATCGTCGTGATCACCGACGACCAGGTCGACCTCGGCCACATGGGCGACACCCGGCTGCCGATCCCGATCGTCTACGTTCATCGGCAGGCTGACCAGGCGTGGATGCGGCGTGCCGTGCGCGTGACCGTTGGTGTTCAGGCGGTCGGCGACCACACGCTCGACGTGCGCAGCGTTCGCGCTGAGCGCCCCCGCCGCACCTCTGCTGCTGCGGTCCTCGGCGTCCCGGGGACGGTCCGGCACTAGGGCTGGGTTCCAGCCCCCGACGGGGGTCGTGCCGGTCAGGTCTCCGGCTGCGCGCGAGGTCGGGACAGCACCGCTCCTGCCTGCTGGCCGCTGCTAGCCGTAGAGTGCCGTGCTGATCCGCTCGATAGGGGCTGTGATCGCCCACCGCCGCGCGAGATCCGCCAGGGCCTGAGGGTCGGCCGGTGACGACGGGATCGCGACATCGACCTCTGCGATCGGCAGGTCATCAACGACCCGGACGACCGCGCCGGCCCGCCGAAGGTAGTCGCGTGAATCCCTCAGCGCAGCAGCGACAGCTGGGCGGATTCCCACGCCGCCCGCGTCCACGGCAGCCAGGATGCCGGCAAGGTCGGTGAATCGCTCAAGCAGCCCTGCGGCGGTCCTGGCGCCCACCCCCGGCACCCCGGGCAGTCCGTCGGAGGGATCCCCGCGCAGCAGTGCGAGGTCGGCGTACTGGGATGGTTCTACGTCGTGGGCCGCCCGCACTCCCGCGGCGTCTAGGACCTGGATCCGCCGGATCCCCCGGCCGGTGTACAGCACCCGGATCCCCAGGGCGTCGTCGACGAGCTGGAACAGGTCCCGGTCGCCGGTCACGACCTCCACAGGCTCGCCGCGACGACCGTGGCGGCGCGCCAGCGTCGCCATGACGTCGTCAGCCTCATGATCGGCCGCGCCCACGCGGACAACGCCGAGGGCTGCCAGCACGTCGGCGATGATCGCCACCTGCGCCGACAGGGCGTCCGGCTCGTCCTCGCCGCCGTCCTCGGCCACCCTGTGCGCCTTGTACTGCGGCACGAGTGCGACCCGCCACCCTGGTCGCCAGTTGTCGTCCCAGCACGCGACCAGGCCCGTGGGCCTCCTGTCGATCACGAGGGCGGCGCACATGTCCAGGAACCCGCGCACGGCGTTCACCGGCGTCCCGTCGGGAGCGGTCACCGACACCGGAATCGCGTGGAACGCGCGGAAGTACAGCCCGGCCGAGTCCAGGAGCATCAGCATGCGCGCATCCTGCCACCGGCCGAGCGCGGGGGAGTACCGTGGCCGAACGTGACCGAGCGAATGCCAAGCCCCGAGGCTGCGGACCTCCTGGACCTGGCTGTGGACATCGCCGACCGGGAGCTGGCCCCCCGCGGCGCATCGGCGGAGGCTGCGGCGCAGTTCCCCAGGGACGTCTTCTCGACGCTGGGGCGCGCCGGGCTGCTCAGCCTGCCCTACCCCGAGGAGCTCGGCGGCGGGGGCCAGCCGTACGAGGTGTACCTCGCGGTGCTCGAGGAGCTCGCCGCCCGCTGGCTGGCTGTGCCGCTCGGGGTCTCGGTGCACGTCCTGTCGTGCTTCCCGGTCGCAGTCTGGGGCAGCCCGCGCCAGCAGGCGCGGTGGCTTCCGCAGATGCTGGGGGGCCAAACGCTCGGGGCCTACTGCCTGTCCGAGCCGCACTGCGGCTCCGACGCAGCCGCCCTGACAACGCGCGCCGAGCTCGTCGATGGCACGTACCGGGTAACGGGCACGAAGGCATGGGTCACCCATGCTGGGGTGGCGGACTTCTACAACCTGATCGTGCGAACCGGTGGACCGGGTCCCGACGGGATCGGCTGCCTGGTCGCCCGCGCGGGCGCACCGGGCATGTCGTTCGCCGCCCCGGAGCACAAGATGGGAGGCATGTCGTCGCCGACCGCGCAGGTGCTGCTGGACGGGGCGGAGGTGCCCGCCGAGGACCTCGTCGGGCGCCCGGGCGACGGCTTCCGGATCGCCCTGCAGGCCCTCGACGCCGGGCGGCTCGGCATCGCCGCGTGCGCGGTGGGGCTGGCGCGCAATGCCCTTGACGTGGCGGTGCGCTACGCACGCCAGCGTCGGGCGTTCGGCCAGCCGATCGCCGACTTCCAGGGGTTGCAGTTCATGCTGGCCGGCATGGACACCCAGGTCCATGCCGCCCGGGCCCTGCTGCTCGAGGCGGCCAGGTGCAAGGATGCCGGGCGGCCGTACTCGATACCCGCGGCACGGGCCAAGCTGTTGGCCACCGACGTTGCCATGCGCGTGACCACCGATGCCGTCCAGGTGCTCGGCGGGGCTGGCTACACGACGTACTTCCCCGTCGAGCGGTACATGCGCGAGGCGAAGATGCTCCAGATCGTCGAGGGCACCAACCAGATCCAGCGGATGGTGATCGGTCGCGCGCTGATCCGGGGGTGACTGCGCAACGTCGGAGCCGGGCGTGCGATCAGTCGGCCAGGCGGCCCTCGAAGGGCGTGGACAGCACGATCGTCGTGCGGGTCGACACGCCAGCGGCGGAGCGGATCTCGGCGAGCAGCGCCTCGAGTGCCTGCGGGGACTGCACGCGGACCTTGAGGATGTAGGACTCCTCGCCGGCGACCGAGTAGCAGGCCTCGATGGAGCGCACCTTGGCCAGCTTGGACGGGGCCTCCTCCTCTGTGGTGGGGTCCACGGCCTTGATCGAGACGAAGGCCGTGAGCGGCAGGCCCAATGATTCGGGGTCGATGATGGCGCGGTAGCCCTGGATCACCCCACGCTTCTCGAGTCGCCGCACGCGTTGGTGGATCGCAGACGTGGAGAGTCCCGTGACCTTGCCCAGGTCCGTGAAGGACATGCGCCCGTCCTCAGCCAGGTGCGCCACGATCTGCCAATCGATGTCCTCCACGGCGCCGTATCCTACTGGGAATCGGACTGGTCCCCTGCTGAGCAGAAGGGACCGACGGCGGGCTTCAAGTGGAGAGGCGCGGGCCGCGGATGGACCATGGGAGCGCGCGCAGCCGACCCGAGCCATCGCTGGGCGATGCAGGCACGTTCGTGAGCGTGCTGCTTCACGGGGGTCGCATCCACGCCCCGTCCGCGCCGGGAGCCACCGCCATGCTGGTCGTCGGTGACACGGTCGCGTGGATCGGCGGGGCGGGTGGGGCGCTGGTCCACGTTGACTCCGCCGACGCCGTGATCGACCTCGAGGGGGCACTGGTCGCGCCGGCCTTCGTCGACGCCCACGTCCACCACACCGCGACCGGTCTGACCCTGCTGGGGCTGGACCTTCGCGGCGTGCCCAGCCGCGATGCGCTCCTGGATCGAGTGGCCGCCGAGGCCCGGGCGGGGCGGGGCCGTCCGATCATCGGCCACGGCTGGGACGAGACGATTTGGCCCGACCCCACGCTGCCCACACAGTCCGAGGTGGACCGGGCCAGTTGGGGCTCGGCGGTGTACCTGTCCCGGATCGACCTGCACTCCGCGGTCGTGTCGGGCGCCCTGGCTGCCATGGTCCCGCGCCTGGCTGCGGCGCAGGGGTACGAAGCGCGCGGCCGGGTCACCGGCCATGCCCACCACCTCGTGCGGGCCCACCTCACCGAGCAGACCCCCGGCGCGCTCCGGACTGCAGCCCAGCGGTCGACCCGCCGACACGCGGCGCAGCACGGCGTGGCGGCCCTGCACGAGGCCGGCGGACCGGACATCAACGGGGCGGCCGACCTGCTTGGGCTGATGGCGCTGGCCGCGGCCGAGCCGGGCCCAGACCTGGTCACCTACTGGGGGCAGGCGGGTGGCCCGCGCTCCGCGCTGGGGATCGGCGCGCTGGGGGCGGCTGGCGACCTGTTCGTGGACGGGTCCCTCGGGTCGCGAACGGCGTGGCTCACGGATGCCTACGCAGACGCCCCAGAACAGCGCGGCATCGCCCTGCTGGATCGCGATGCGATCGCCGAGCACCTGGTGGCCTGCACCCGTGCGGGCGTGCAGGCCGGCTTCCATGCGATCGGGGATGCTGCCATCGGCGCGGTGGTCTCGGCCCTGCGGGTGGCCGTCGACCAGTGCGGGCTCGGTCAAGTCCGAGCGGCCCGGCACCGTGTTGAGCACCTGTCGATGGCCGGCCCCGACCACGCGCGCGCACTGGCCGAGGCGGGGGTGACCGCAAGCGTCCAGCCCATGTTCGACGCAGCTTGGGGCGGTCCGAGCGGAACCTACGCCGCACGGCTCGGTCAGGGCCGGGCGGCTCGGCTGCACGACTTCGCGGGGCTTGCTCGGGCCGGGGTCTCGCTGGCCTTCGGGTCGGACAGCCCGGTCACGCCGATCGCGCCCTGGGAGTGGGTGCGGGCCGCGATGTGGCACCACAACCCCGACGCCCGGCTGTCCGCCCGGGCCGCGTTCGCGGCCGCGACCCGGGGTGGCTGGCGGGCGGCCGGACGGGACGACGCGGGGATCCTGGCCGTTGGCGCCCCAGCCACGTACGCGGTGTGGGCCGCGGAGGACCTCGTCGTGCAGGCTCCCGACGCCCGGGTGGCCAACTGGAGCACTGACCCTCGCTCGGGCACGCCTGGACTTCCCCGGCTTGAGCAGGGCACGCCGGCGCCCTCCTGCTTGGCCACGGTGCTCGCCGGCCGTGTGCTGCATGCCGCCGCGGAGACATCGGTGGGCGCGGCACTGCCCCCGGGTGGCAGCGCCCCGCCCTGAGGCCGGATCTGGGAGCCGCCGCCGGGGTAGTGCTGCGCGCCGGCCGGCATTCAGATGTTCCTCATGTGCCGAGCCCGCGGCGTCGGCCATGATGTCCCCCATGACCGTGGCGACCGCCCAGCGCGCCGAGTCGCCCTCGCTACGGCATCGGCTTCTTGTCGCTGCCGGCTCCGGGCTCCTCCTTGCGTCGGCGTTCCCGCCAGTCGACTTGCTCCGGGGATGGGCTGCGGTCCCGGCCTTCGCGCTTCTGACCGCGGCGTTCCGGGGCTTGCCCGCGGGCGGCGGGGCTGCCGTGAGCCTGGCCTCCGGGTTGGCGTTCTTCCTGCCGCTGCTGGACTGGATGCGCGTCCTGGGTCCCGACGCCTGGTTGCTCCTGACCCTCCTGTGCGCTGCGTTCTGGGCCGCAGCGGGTGCGGCAATGCCGGCGCTGCTGTCCCGGCGCTGGTGGATCGTGACCGTGCCGCTGCTCTGGGTCGCGGTGGAGGCGCTGCGGGCGCGGATCCCGTGGGGCGGCTTCCCGTGGGGTCGGCTGGCGTTCGCCCAGGCCGGGACGGAGCTCGCGGGTTGGGCTGCGCTCGGCGGCCCGGCACTGGTCACGTTCGCGGTCGCCCTCGTCGGCACTGTCCTGCTCGCCGCGTGGGACGCGGGCCGGGCTCGGCGGCCCGGCGCTGTGCTGTCGCTGGTGGCGTTGGCGGCGGCGGTCGTGGTGGGGGGCGCGCTGACCCGGTCGGCGGGCTGGGGAGGCCCGGACGGCGCCACGGCTGCGATGGCCGTCGTACAGGGCAACGTGCCACGCCTCGGCCTGGACTTCAACGCGCAGCGGCGGGCAGTGCTCGACAACCACGTGACCCGGACCCGGATGCTGGCGGCCGAGGTGGCAGCGGGGCGGCAGCCGCAGCCGGTTGCGGTGATCTGGCCGGAGAACTCCTCAGACATCGACCCCGTGCGCCACGCCGACGCTGCCGAGCAGATCGACCTCGCGGCCGACGCAATCGGCGCCCCGATCCTCGTGGGGGCCGTGCTGAACAACCCGGACGACCCGCCCAAGCAGGACCATCCGGGCACGATCCTCAACGTCGGGCTCGTCTGGGACCCGGAGACCGGACCCGGCCAGCGCTACTTGAAGCGCCACCCCGTGCCGTTCGGCGAGTACCTGCCCTTCCGGGACGCCCTCAGCCAGTTCATCACCCGGTTCGATCGGGTTCCGCGGGACTTCGTGGGGGGGGAGCAGCCCGGGTTCCTCACGATCGGCAGGGTGCCCATCGGGATCGTCATCTGCTTCGAGACCGCCTACGACGACCTCGTCCGCGATGCGGTGCGCGCCGGCGGGGCGGTCATGGTGGTGCAGACCAACAACGCCACCTACGGCGGCACGGGCCAGCCCGAGCAGCAGTTGGCGATCTCCCGGGTCCAGTCCGTGGCCACCGGCCGGCCGACCCTGGTCGCAGCCACCTCGGGGATCAGCGCGGTGATAGACGGCCGGGGGGAGCTGACCTGGCACGCACCTGAGAACACTGCTGACTCAGGCGTCTTCGCGGTCACCCAGCGGACCGGCCGCACGCCGGCTGTGCAGCTCGGTCCGCTCCCCGAACTGGCAGCCATCCTGGCACTTGGCGTGCTCGCCGTGCTAGGGCGTCAGCCTCGGCCCGCGGGGCGGCAGTGCTAGGCGGTCTCACCGCGGGTCGGCCGTGTGAGCGGCCTGCTCAGACCTTGCCGTGGGGCTGCGGCGTCCCTTCGCCACCTGGTAGGCGATGACGACGAAGAAGGCCACCAGCCCGAGCACTGCGACGTCGGCCGTCGCATGCGGGGTCAGCCAACTCCCGGCCTGCTCGCCCGCCAAGTGGAAGACCACCGCGCTGCCCAAGCAGTAGCCGAGCTTCCCGAGAAGCAGCGGGACGACCACGCGACCGGCCCCGTACCGGATCATCGCGAGCGGGATGAGGACCGCGTCGTCAGGGAGCAGGGTCACGGCGAATCCGAACACCAGCCAGGGGATCGCGCGCGGGTGGGCGCGCACGGTCCCATCCACCCATCGGAACAGCCCGCTGGCGGTGAGATCTTCCCGTCGCAGGATCTGGTCGGCAATCGCGTACGAGACCATCTCGCCTGCCGTCGCGCCCAGTCCGGCCGCGACGCCGAGCGCCAAGAGGTAGGGCAGTGGGGCACCGGCAATGGCCGCGGACAGCATCGGAATCGTGTATGGAACCTGCAGCATCACCGAGGAGTTGCCGACCAGCCCCAACAGGAATGCCCCGACGATCCCCAAGCCAGCCAATGCCTGAAGCATCGGCTCGAGCGCCGTGGCCCATCGTGCCAACGTCCCCGACCGCTCCAGCCAGATCAAGGCACCGATCAGGATCGCAGCCGCCGACCCGAACTGAACCTCAAGCCGGTGGCTGCGCAACCACATGATCAGCCCGTCACTGGCACCAGGCACCACCCGCTAACGGCATCACACGACTTGATCGTGCTTGGGCATCGGCATCTCCTGCCGGGTCATCGCCTTGGTCTGCTTGGAGACTGCATCAGCCTTGGCCAGCAGGAAGATCATCAGGCCCAGGCAGACCAGGAAGAACCCGACGCCGATCGGCCCCGTCCAATACAGAACCAGCCACAACTCGTCCATCACCGACCCTCCTTCCCTGACAGGTCCAGCGTCCCGCTGGCTCGTTCGATCCGCAAGGGCCGCACGACCCGTGTCGTCGGACCGGCGCAGCGCCGGCCAGGCGTGGAAGGATGAGGGCGTGACTGAACAGTTCGCCGACCTCGGCCGGATCCTGGTGATCATCCCCACCTACAACGAGAAGGAGAACGTCCGGCGCATCACCGCTCGTGTTCGCGCTGCCGTTCCCGAGGCCCACATCCTGATCGCCGACGACAACTCGCCGGATGGCACCGGCGCGATCGCCGACGAGTTGGCTGGGACCGACGACCACATCGAGGTGCTGCACCGCCTGGGCAAGGAGGGCCTGGCCGCCGCCTACATGGCCGGTTTCGCATGGGGCCTGGAACGCGGCTACGACGTGCTGATCGAGATGGACGCAGACGGCTCCCACCAGCCCGAGCAGCTGCCCACGATGCTCGAGGCGCTGCGCGATGCCGATCTCGTGCTCGGGTCGCGGTGGGTGCCCGGGGGAGAGGTGGTCAACTGGCCGAAGTCCCGCGAGGTGCTCTCCAGGGGCGGCAACCTGTACACCCGGCTTGCCCTCGACGTGCCGCTGAAGGACGCGACCGGGGGGTACCGCGTCTTCCGGGCCAGTGCGCTGCGCGCCCTGGAGCTGGACAACGTAGCCTCCCAGGGGTACTGCTTCCAGGTGGACATGGCCCGCCGCGCGGTTCAGGCGGGCCTGCGCGTGGTAGAGGTGCCGATCACCTTCATGGAGCGGGAGTTCGGCACGTCCAAGATGAGCGGCAGCATCGTGCGGGAGGCCCTCTGGCGAGTCACTGTCTGGGGCGCGCAGGACCGCGCGGCCAAGGTGCGCGAGGCGGCTGGGCGCGGACGTCGCCGGATCGCCGAGCGCCGGCGCAAGGCCGACGAGGAGTAGGGCCCGTCGCGGGTGGGCAGGTTCCTGGCTCTGGGGGCACTGGCCCTCCTGGCCGTTGCCGAGGTGGCAGCGGTCCTTGCCCTCGTCGACTGGATCGGCGGGGGTCCGGCACTAGCTGTCCTCGCCGCGGACATGTTCCTAGGGCTGTTCGTCATCCGTTGGGCGGTCCGCAGTCCGCAGTCCGAACGGGGATGGCGCATGGCCGCCGGCGCGTTCATCTGCCTGCCGGGGCTGGTCCTCGACGTCGTGGGGCTGGTGCTCCTGATCCCCTGGGTGCGTGGGTTCCTCACGAAGCGGGTGCTGCAGGGGACGCAGTCGGCGCTGAACAGGCGGGGCGTCTCGGTGATCACGGTTACCGACACCGCCGGGACCCAGCGCACGACCGTCGTGCCAGGCACGGTCATCCAGGGTGAGGTCGTCGATCCCGGCCAGTCGCGTGGGCCATCGGCCGCCGATCCGTCACCGTCTGGGCCGGCTACGACGAAGGACCGGACCGGGGCGGACGCCCCGAAGTCCGGTCCTTCCGTGGTGCGCGGTGAGATCGCCGGCGGCGAGTGACTACGCCGACCGACGGATGTCCTCGCCCCGCAGGCCGCGAACGATGCTGAGTCGCTCTGCGAGCAGTTCCTCGAGCTCGGGCATCGTCCGGCGCTCGAGGAGCATGTCCCAGTGCGAGCGGGCGGGCTTCTCGGGCTTTCGCTCCGGCTCGACGCCGTCGCGCAGTGCGGCCGTCTCGCCGCAGGTCGCGCACTCCCAGTTGTACGGGACCTCCGCCTCCAGGGCGAACGGCAGGGTGGTGCTGTGCCCGTTGGGGCAGTCGTAGGTCGTCGGCCGGCGGGGAGCCAGGTCCACACCAGCGTCACTCTCGTAGCTGTTTGTGCCCAGCCGTGTTCCGCGCAGAACGCCCTCGCCCATGTCGCCGTGCCTTCCTGCGTGCCAGCCGGTCGGCCGCACGCCCTTCGCGCGGTCCTGTGGGACCGCATGAGTCTTGAACACCGTCTTGCCCGTTGTTGATTCCCAGCAGCTGCGGATCCCAAACCACCTGTGGGGGAATGGTCGTGCTCAATCCCAGAGGCCGCGGTTGAGCAGGACCTCGCGCAGCACGCTGGGCCGGTCGGTGACGATCCCATCGACGCCGAGATCCAGCAGGTCATGCATCACCGCGGCGTCGTCCACGGTCCACACATGGACATGGACGCCGCGGATGTGCGCGCGCCGCACGAACGCCCTCGTCACCAGTGGGATCCGACCCCGGGATCGGGGGACCTGGGCGGCGCACGCCGGGGTGGCGTCCCGCAGGCCGAGCACCAGGCGGGCCACCTCTGCGCGGCCCATGGACGTCGCCAGCTTGGGTCCGGCCAGTCGGCGCATCCGGTCGAGCCTGGCCGTGGAGAACGACGCGGCGCACACCCTCGCCCAGGCGTCCGCCTCCGCGACGGCCCGCAGGAACGGCACCACTGCATCCTCGGCCTTCACGTCGACGTTGAAGTGCAGTGTCGGCCAGATGCGCAGCGCCTCAGCCAGCGATATCGGATGGTCGCCGCCGGAGAGCTGCGCCCTGGCGAACTGGCGGAGCGCCAGCTCCGCCAACGGGCCGGCGCGGTCTGTGGTCCGATCCAGCCGAGCGTCATGGAACACGACAGCATGACCGTCCCGGGTCGCCCGGACGTCGGTCTCGACGAAGCGGAAGCCCATCTCGAAGGCTCGCTGGAAAGCGCTGGGCGAGTTCTCCGTTGCCTCAGCAGCCCCGCCCCGGTGGGCCAGGGCGATCGGTTGACGCCCGGACAGGAAGGGATGCGACGTGGCTGTCATACGGTTCAGCGGCGGACCTTGAGCCTGTCCACCTTGCTGACCGACCAGGTGCCGTCGGACTGGAGGACCTTCGCCCGCCACTTGCCCGAGCTCTTGGGGGTCGCCAGGATCTTGGCCCAGCCGCCGGGGCGCGAGCCCACCAGGCCGACCACCCGGTAGCGACTGGACTTGGTGGACTTGAACTCGAAGCGGACCGTTGCCGGCATGGGATTGGCCCGCCATGACCCGTCGGGGTAGCGCACCAGGACCTTCACGGCCACCGTGGCGACTCGGCCTCGGCGAAGTGGCTCGGGCGAGGCGTTCACCCGGAGCAGTCGGAGCCGCGCGCTGCGCTTGGGTGCGGTCTTCGCAGCCTTCGCGGCGGCCACCGCCCGGTCGGCGCGCACGATCCCGAAGCCGATCTGGTCGTCGCGGCCGTCCGCGCTGACATCGTCCTTGGCGGTCAACTGGACGAACGTGGTCAGATCTGTGGCTGTCAGGGCGGGATTGGCCGAGGCCATCAGCGCCAGGACCCCCGAGACGTGCGGTGCGGCGAAGGACGTCCCGGTCTCGACGCTGAACCCCCCGCCGGGCATCCCGGCCAGGATCGACTGCCCAGGCGCGGCCAGGTCGACGTACGAACCAGTGTTCGAGAACTCCGAGGGGGTGCCTGTCGAATCGACTGATGCCACGCCGAGCACGTGGGGAGAGGCCGCCGGGTACTGGACCTCGTTGCCATCCTCGTAGGAGTTGCCGACCGCCGCGACGAGGGTTGCCCCCTTGCTGTGTGCGTAGGCGCACGCCCTGTCCAGGACCGCGTCCCGGTCGGGGCCGCCAAGTGACATGTTGATCACGCGTGCCCCGGCGTCGGCTGCGGCGATGATGGCCCGCGCCACGGTGCTCGTGTCCCCGTAGCCGATCGGATCGAGGGCGGCGACAGGAAGGATCGTGGCCTGTGGAGCAACTCCGGCCATGCCGACGCCGGTGAGCCCCCCGGCGATCAGCGTCGCGACGCGCGTGCCGTGGCCCAAGAGGTCTGGACCCGGCTCTGCGTCGGGGATCAGGTCGATCTCAGGCAGCACCCGACCGGCCAGGTCCGGGTGCGTGGCGTCGACGCCCGTGTCGATCACTGCCACCTTCACGCCGGCGCCCTTCGCGGTTGCCCACGCGGTGGGTGCGCCGACCATCCCCATGTTCCACTGCTGAGATCCCAGCGGCTCGGACTGGAGGAGGCCGAACGCGCGAACCCTCGCGTTGGGCACGGCCACGACACCGGGCCTCCTGTCCAGCTTCCGCGCCAGCTCCTCGGCCTCAGCCGGGGTCTCGGCCCGGAGCTTGACGACCGTGGGGGATCCCTGCCCGTCGTCTGAGATGACCGCAACCTCATTGCTCGTGGTGCGCAGGTTGCCGTCCGTCGTGGTGACATCGGTGGCCGGGACGGGGAGGTCCTCGATGACCGCAGTCACCAACTCATGGTCCGGCGCCGTGCCTGGCGCGTCGTCTGCCATCGCCGGGACTGGACCCAGGAGCAGGCCAGTTGCCGCAAGACCGGCAACGACCGGCCGTAGGATCCTTGCCAAGGCGACTCCTCGAGATTCAGGGATGCTGCGACAAGTATGCCCGCCAGGGCCCAGGTGTATGCCTGCCGGTTCCAGCCTGCTCGTCCCCGTGCCTCCGGCGAGGTCCTGCGAGAAGTCTGGCACTCTCGGTGTGAGAGTGCTAACGTAGGCCGTGCACGGAGCCGCCTGCCAAGGTGGTGGGTGGCCTGAGTTGCCCGCAGGAGGATGCCATGGCCGTGCTTCGTTTCGACCCCTTCCGTGACCTGGACCGCCTGACCGAGCAGATGCTCGGGGTCCCGGTCGGGTCAGCCAGAGCGCCGCGTTTCATGCCGATGGACCTGTACCGGTCTGGGGACCACTACGTCCTGCACGCGGACCTGCCGGGGGTGGATCCCGGGTCGGTGGACGTGAGCGTGGACAACGGAACCCTGACGATCCGCGCTGAGCGCAGCGGACGCACCGACGAGTCGGTGGAATGGCTGGCCAGCGAGCGGTTCACCGGGTCCTACATGCGCCAGTTGTCGCTCGGTGACGGCATCGCCGCCGAGCGGATCGCGGCGACCTACGAGAACGGCGTGCTGACCGTGACCATCCCCATGGCTGAGAAGGCCAAGCCACGCCGGATCCAGATCGACACCAGGACCGATCGCACCGTCATCAGCGGGGCTGCCGAGCCCCAGCAAGTCACCAGCACGTAGCCCGTCCTGTGGAAGGG
>JBAVLA010000346.1:0-11525 GCA_049688595.1 Candidatus Nanopelagicales bacterium
GCCCCGGCCTCCAGGGCGCCCCGCTCGCCCGCGCGGCGCGGGACCCACGCGATCCGGGCACCTGTGCGCTCGGCCAGGGCCCGGGCGGCCGAGATCGTCCCGGGCACCTGCGCGGCCCGCTCGCCGATCAGGATCAAGGCTCCCTCGGCGGTGAGGTCAGGCAGTGCGTGCCCCGGTCCGGCGGCCGAGGACTCCCCGGCCGAGGATCCAACCGCCGGGCCAAGGGCGTCGAGCACGGCCGGCTCGTGTCCAGGCGCGGTTGCCAGGACGCGAGCACCCAGCTTGGCAGCCCCGGGCGAGACGAATGGCGCTACCGAGAAGACCTGCGCACGGCCACGCCCCGCTGCCTGGCGCAGGCGCAGGAAGATGATCGGCGACTCCTCCTCCGGCTCCAGCCCGACGAGGAGCACGGTGGGCGCGGCCTCGAGATCGGCATAGGTGACGCCCAGGCCCGAACCGGCCACGACCGATCGGAGGAGGTCGGCCTCCTCCGCGCTGCTGCGCCGGAACCGGAAGTCGATCGAGTCGCTGCCCAGGATCGCCCGGGCGAACTTCACGTAGGCGTAGCTGTCCTCCAGCGTCAGCCGACCGCCGATGATCACGGTCGTCCGCCCGGCGGACTGGGCAAGCGCCGTGGCCGCCCAACGGGTCGCGTCGGGCCACGAGGCCTCGACCTGTGCGCCGTCGGCGCGCACGAGCGGCACGTCGAGCCGGTCGGCGCTCAGGTATGGGAAGGCGAACCGTCCCTTGTCGCAGTTCCACTCCGAGTTGACGTTCGGGTCCTCCCAGGCCATTCGGCGCAGGACGGTGGACCTGCGGACGTCGGTGCGAAGGGCACAACCGCTCGCGCAGTGCTCGCACACCGTGGGCGTGGACACCAGGTCGAACGGACGGGACCGGAACCGGTAGGCGGCGCTGGTCAGCGCGCCCACGGGGCAGATCTGGACCGTGTTGCCCGAGAAGTACGAGTTGAACGGGGCGTCGTCGCTGATGGCCACGATCTGGCGCCCGCCACGCTGCTGCAAGGTGATGAAGGGGTCCCCAGCGACCTGGGCGGCGAACCGCGTGCACCGGGCGCAGGACACGCAGCGCTCCCGATCCAGCAGGATCTGGGCGGACAGGCTCACCGGCTTGGGGAACGTCCGCTTCTCCAGGGTGAACCGGGACTCGGCCTGCCCGTGGCTCATTGCCTGGTTCTGCAGCGGGCACTCCCCGCCCTTGTCGCACACCGGGCAGTCGAGGGGATGATTGATGAGCAGGAACTCCATGACCCCCTGCTGGGCCTTCCTGGCCATGGCGGAGGTCGCGGCGCTGCGCACCTTCATCCGGTCGGCCACGGGCACGGCGCACGCGGGCTGGAGCTTGGGCTGGCCCTCGACCTCGACCAGGCAGGCGCGGCAGGCAGCCACTGGATCAAGCAGCGGGTGGTCGCAGAACCGCGGGATCTCGACACCGACCAGCTCGGCGGCCCGGATGATCAAGGTGCCCCTGGGCACGCTGACCTCGCGACCATCGATGCTGACCAGGACGTGGTCACCCAACGGTGGCAGGGCCGGGATCGCTGCCGCAGCCGGGGAAGGAGCCACCGGTGTCGCGCCCGCCTGGTTTGGCGCGGGCGCGCTGGGTGTTGGCGTCGGGTTCATCGGATGGCTCCCGCGGGCAGGACGGTGGCAGCAGAGGGGTTGAAGGCCAACGAGGCGGCCGTGTGGGTTCCGGCGACGAACTCCCCCCGGAAGTGCCTGAGCGCTCCCGGGACAGGAGTCGCCGCGGCGTCGCCGAGGGCGCAGAAGGACCTGCCCAGAATCTGCCCGCAGATGTCCTCGAGCAGCTCGATCTCGGCCTGCGAGCCGCGTCCCTGCTCGAACCTGCGCAGGGTTCGCGCGATCCAACCCGTGCCCTCGCGGCAGGGCGTGCACTTGCCGCAGGACTCATGGGCGTAGAACTCCAGCCAACGGGTCACGGCCCGGACCACTGACACGGTGTCGTCGAACAGCATGGGGGTAGCCGTGCCGAGCATGGTTCCCACGGCGGCCATGTCCTCGTAGGTCAGGGGGATGTCCAGGTGCTCGGCGGTGAGCATCGGCACGCTGGAGCCGCCCGGGAGCCAGAACTTGGGCTCACCGCCACTGCGCATGCCGCCTGCGTACTCCAGCAGCTGGCGCATGGTGGTGCCCAGGGCCACCTCGTACACCCCGGGTCGCCGCACATGGCCGGAGACGCTCATGAGCTTGAACCCCGGGGACTTGTCCGTGCCCCAGTCGTTGAGCCAGTCGGCCCCGTTGCGCACGATGTAGGGAACGTTGGCGATCGTCTCGACGTTGTTGACCACCGTCGGGGACGCATACAGGCCCGCCACCGCGGGGAACGGGGGCTTCAGCCGGGGCTGGCCGCGGCGTCCCTCGAGGGAGTCCAGCAGCGCCGTCTCCTCCCCGCAGATGTAGGCACCGGCGCCACTGTGCACGATCAGGTCCAGGTCCAGCCCGGACCCGAGGACGTTGCGCCCGAGGAAGCCGGCTGCGTACGCCTCGCGCACGGCTGCCCGGACCCGGCGCTGCACGTGCGGCACCTCGCCGCGGATGTAGATGAACGCGTGCCTGGCGCGGATCGCGTAGGACGTGAGGATGCAGCCCTCGACCAGTGCGTGCGGGTTGGCCAGCATCAGCGGGATGTCCTTGCACGCGCCCGGCTCGGACTCGTCGGCGTTGACCACCAGGTAGTGCGGCCGGCCGTCGCCCTGCGGGACGAAGCCCCACTTCATGCCGGTCGGGAAGCCTGCGCCGCCCCGGCCGCGCAGGCCGGAGTCCTTGACGAGCTGGATCAGCGCGTCCGGTCCCATCGCGAAGCCCCTGGCGAGCTGCTCGTAGCCGCCGTGCCGGCGGTACCCGGCGATGGTGTACGAGTCCTCCTCGTCCCAGTGGGCGGTCAGGACCGGGGTGAGGGTCATCGCCGCACCCCCCGGTCAGCGGCCGGCACGCCGCGCTCGGCAGCGGCCCGCAGCCCGGCCAGCATGAACTCGTCGGCGTTCGGCCCGTCGCCGACCAAGCCGTCGTCGTCGATCCCGGAGATCGTGCGGGACGCGGCCCGGAACCCGCGGACGACCGGCCCCCTGGTTGCGTGGACCTCCTCGCCTGCGGCCAGCCGGTCGAGCACGTCGACGGCCTCCTCGGGGGTCATCCGGTCGAAGAACTCCCAGTCGACCGTCATGACCGGGGCGTGGGTGCACGCAGCTTGGCACTCGATCCGCTCGAGGTCGAAGTGCCCGTCCGGGCTGACCTCGTCATGGCCGCACCCGGCCCGCTGGCTGACCGCCTCCCAGAGGGCGTCGCCCCCCAGGATCGCGCACATCGTGTTCGTGCACACGCCGACGTGGTGCCGCCCACTGGGACGGCGCTTGTACATCGTGTAGAAGGTGGCCACGGCGGCGACTTCAGCCGTGCTCAGGGTGAGGACCTCAGCACACGCGCGGATGCCCTCGGGGCTGACGTACCCCTCCTCGGACTGGACCAGGTGGAGCATCGGCAGCAGCGCCGAACGCCCATGCGGGTACCGCGCGGCCAGCTCGGCGAGCTCAGCCCGGGTCTTGTCGGAGATGGACATCAGCGGTCCACGCCTCCCATCACGGGGTCGATGCTGGCCACCGCGGCCACGACGTCGGCGACCTGGCCGCCCTCGCACATCACCGCAACCGACTGCAGGTTGTTGAAGCTGGGGTCCCGGAAGTGCACGCGGTAGGGCCGGGTCCCCCCATGCGAGACGACATGGACGCCCAGCTCGCCGCGCGGAGCCTCGATGGCTTCGTACACCTGGCCGACCGGGACGGTGAATCCCTCGGTCACCAGTTTGAAGTGGTGGATGAGGGCCTCCATCGAGGTGCCCATGATCCGCCGGATGTGCTCCAGCGAGTTGCCCATGCCGTCGCTTCCAAGCGCCAGCTGGGCCGGCCAGGCGATCTTCGGGTCGTCGATCATGATCGGCCCGGGCTGGAGGAGGTCCAGTGCCTGCTCCACGATGTTCAGGCTCTGCTGCATCTCGTCCAGCCGGATCAGGAACCGGCCGTAGGCGTCGGCGGTCGTCTGGGTGGGGACCTCGAACTCGTAGCGCTCGTACCCGCAGTACGGAATCTCCTTGCGCAGGTCCCACGGCAGGCCAGTGGCGCGCAGGACGGGCCCAGTCATCCCCAGGGCCATGCACCCGGTCAGGTCGAGGTACCCGATCCCCGAGGTGCGGCCCATCCAGATCGAGTTGCCGACCAGGAGGTTGGCCGTGTCCTTGAACCGCTTGCGCAGCTCGTCGAGGGTCCACTGGATCCGGACCTTCATGTCCTGGCCCTTGTCGTCGGTGCCCGGCAGGTCCTGGGCCAGGCCACCGGGCCGGATGAACGCGTGGTTCATCCGAAGCCCGGTGACGAGCTCGAAGATGTCCAGGATGAGCTCCCGCTCGCGGAAGCCGAACGTCATCGCGGTGAGCGCGCCGAGCTCCATGCCACCGGTGGCCAGGCAGACCAGGTGGGAGCCGATCCGGTTGAGCTCCATGAGGATCACGCGGATCACGGTGGCCCGGTCCGGCACGTCGTCAGTGATCCCGAGGAGCCTCTCGACCGCCAGGCAGTAGCCCACCTCGTTGAAGAAGCTCGACAGGTAGTCCATCCGGGTGACGAACGTCGTGCCCTGGGTCCAGGAGCGGTACTCCATGCTCTTCTCGATCCCGGTGTGCAGGTACCCGATGCCGCACCGGGCCTCCTTGATCGACTCCCCCTCGAGCTCGAGGATCAGCCTCAGGACGCCGTGGGTGGAGGGGTGCTGGGGACCCATGTTGACCACGATGCGGTCGTTCTCGAAGGAGGGGTCGATCCTGATCGAGTCCCAGTCGCCGCCGGTGACCATGAAGACCCGACCCTCGGCGGTGTCGGAGCCGACGTCCTCGGCCAGGCCCCCTGCCCCGCGCCCGCCGGACCCGCCCGCGTCGCCTTCAGCTGACTCGTACGTCGTGCTCATCAGTTGTATGACCTCCGCTGGTCGGGCGGCGGGGTCGTGGCCCCCTTGTACTCGACGGGGATCCCCCCGAGCGGGTAGTCCTTGCGCTGGGGGTGGCCCGGCCAGTCGTCCGGCATGAGGATGCGGGTGAGCGCCGGGTGCCCGTCGAAGACGATGCCGAACATGTCCCACGTCTCGCGCTCATGCCAGTCCGCGGCCGGCCAGACACCGACCACCGACGGGATGTGCGGGTCGTCGTCCGGGCAGGCCACCTCGACGCGGATGCGGCGCTTGTGCGTCAGCGACAGCAGGTGCAGGACGGCGTGGAGCTCACGGCCAGTGTCGGCCGGGTAGTGGACCCCGGACACCGAGTGGCAGATCTCGAACCGCAGGCCCGGCTCGTCGCGCAGCACGCGGGCGACCTCGATCAGGTGCTCGCGACGCACGTGGAAGGTGATCTCGCCACGGTCGACGACCACGCTGTCGATCGCCGAGCCGGCGGGCAGCCCGCCATCGACCAGGGCCAGCTCCAGCTCGTCGGCCACGGCGTCGAAGTACCCGCCGAAGGGCCTGGTGGTGGGCGCGGGCATCTGGATCGGCCGGATCAGGCCGCCGAACCCGGACGTGTCGCCCGACCCGGAGGCGCCGAACGCGCCCTTGCGCACCCCGATGGTTGCCACCGCCGGCGCCAGCCCCAGGTCGACCGCACCGACCGGCATGATGTCGTCGCCCGGGCCGACCGCCCCAGCCGAGCCGGCCGGGTCGCCGCGCTGATCACTCATCGGAGCAGCCCCTTCATCTCGATCGTGGGCGTGGCCGTCAACGCAGCCGCCTCCAGCTCGTCGATCTCGCGGGCGCGGTGGGCACCGAGCTTCGTGTCCTGGATCTGGGCGTGCAGCTTGAGGATGGCGTCCATGAGCATCTCCGGCCGCGGCGGACAGCCGGGCAGGTAGATGTCGACCGGAACGATGTGGTCGACGCCCTGCACGATCGCGTAGTTGTTGAACATCCCGCCGGACGACGCGCACACGCCCATTGCGATGACCCACTTGGGGCCCGGCATCTGGTCGTAGATCTGGCGCAGGACCGGCGCCATCTTCTGGCTAACGCGGCCCGCCACGATCATCACGTCGGCCTGTCGGGGCGAGGCGCGGAAGACCTCCATGCCGAACCTGGCCAGGTCGTAGCGCGGGGCCCCGGTCGACATCATCTCGATCGCACAGCAGGCCAGGCCGAACGTGGCCGGCCACAGCGAGCTCTTGCGCACGAAGCCAGCCAGCTTCTCGACGCTGGTCAGGAGGATCCCGGCCGGCAGTTGCTCCTCTAGGCCCATGTCAATCCCAGTCCAGTCCGCCACGGCGCCACACGTAGATGTAGGCCACCAGCAGGGTCGCGATGAAGAGCAGCATCTCCACGAGGCCGAAGATGCCGAGCTGGTCGAACGTCACGGCCCACGGGTAGAGGAAGACGATCTCTATGTCGAAGACGATGAACAGCATCGCCGTCAGGTAGTACTTGACGGGGAACTTGCCCCCGCCCATCGGCTGGGGCGTCGGCTGGATGCCGCACTCGTAGGCGTCCAGCCGAGCGCGGTTGTACCGCTTCGGCCCGGTGATCCCCGCCACTGTCACCGCGAAGAGCGCGAAGGCGAAGGCCAGCAGGCCGAGGACGAGGATCGGCGTGTAGACGTTCACGGCAGATGCACCGTCCTCCCATCGAGACGCCCCGGCCGGCAGGGGCCTGACGGCCCCATCCTAGGCACCGTGTGGTCCCCGCCCGATTCAGGCTGCCGGTGCCACGCGGCAAAGGGCGTTGACCAGCCGGTCCATCGCATCGGGGTCCCGCGTGTCGGTCAGGTTGGCCATCAGCTTGAGGGCGAGCTGGCGCAGCACCGGAACCGGCATTCCGTACTTCGTCGCAGCCTTCATCACGGCGGGGTTCCCGATGGCCCGGACGAACCAGCGGCCGAGGGTGTAGTAGCCGCCGTACGCCGACCGCAGGTCCTCGGCGTAGCCGTGCAGCTGTGCCTCGCGATCCTCCGGGCTGGACTTGGACAGGGCTGCGTCGATCCGCTCGCCAGCCAGTGCCCCGGCCTCGAGCGCGTAGTCGATCCCCTCCCCGTTGAAGGGGTTGACCATCCCGCCGGCGTCACCGACCAGGAGCATCCCCTGCACGTAGTGGGGCGTGCGGCTGAAGCCCATCGGCAGGGCCGTGCCCTTGATGACCGCCGTGTCGGCGTGCCGGCGCAGGTCCCACTGCTCGGGCGTCGCGCGGATCCAACTTCGCAGGTGGTCCCGGTAGTCGACGTGGCCGAACGCCTCGGACGTGTTCAGGATCCCAAGGCCGATGTTGACCGTGCCGTCGGCGAGGCCGAAGACCCAGCCGTAGCCGGGCAGGAGCGCACCATTGGATCGAAGCTCCAGCCAGGACTCCATCCACGGCTCGGACGCGCGCGGGCTGGGGGCGTAGGCGCGCACCGCAACTCCCATTGGACGGTCCTCGCGCCGGCTGATCCCCATCGCCACCGCCATCCGCGACGAGACCCCGTCGGCGGCCACCACGACCGGGGCGGCGTAGGCGACCCGCGCACCGGCGGGGCGGCCGCGGTCGTCACAGGGCTGCGCAACGACGCCGGTCACCCGCCCGGAGCGCGGGTCGCGGGTGGGCGCCAGGACCTTGGTCCCCTCCACCAGGCGCGCACCGGCGGAGGCCGCATGCCTTGCCAGGATCTCGTCGAGCTCGATGCGCCTGCGGACCAGGCCGTAGTCCGGGAATCGATCCAGCTGGGGCCACGGCAGCTCGTAGGTGCGCCCGTTTGCGATGATCCGCAGCCCGTTGTTGCGCGCCCAGCCGAGCTCGGGGGCGACGTCCACGCCCATGGCGATCAGGGACTTGACGGCCCGGGGGGTGAGCCCGTCGCCACACACCTTGTCGCGCGGGAAGGTCGCCCGCTCCAGCAGCAGGACGTCCCGGCCAGCGCAGGCCAGCCGATGGGCGGTCGCCGAGCCGGCCGGTCCTGCGCCCACCACGATCACGTCCGCGCCAGCGATCACGTGGGCGGCCTCGGCCATGTCGGACGCACCTCGGGTTCGTTCGGGCAGATGTCCGCGTGTCTCGGCATCCACCGGAGTCGGGATCCCCCCAAGCCGGGCAGGAATTCGAACGGCGCGCCCAGTCTAGGGCTCGTTCGGGCACGCAGCCGACGCCGACGACGGCGACGCGGCGTCCCCCCGCCCTTGCACAGAGGCCGATCGACCGGGGCGCCCGCGGTCATTGGACCCCAGGACGGGACCAACGTCCGTGCTGCTGCGGTCCTCTGGGGTTTCGGTGGGACCGCATCTCGGGTGACAATGGCATGACACGTGGCAAGGGGAGGCAAACATGACGACCGAATCCGACCGGCCGGGGTCCATCATTGATCCCTGGTACGCGTTCGACGACGGCGTCTGGCGCCATGTCATCGACGTCGCTGGGTTCATCCGCGCCAACTACACGCCGTACGAGGGTGACTCCGCCTTCCTGGTGGGTCCGACCGAGCGCACCGAGCAGCTCTGGCGGTACGTGGCCGACCTCATGGTGGTCGAGCGCGAGCGCGGCATCCTCGACGTCGATGCGCACACCCCGAGCTCGATCACCTCGCACCAGCCGGGCCGGATCACCCCGGACATCCCTGAGCTCATCGTCGGGCTGCAGACCGATGCCCCCCTCAAGCGCGCCATCATGCCCAACGGCGGGTACCGGATGGTCGAGAACGGGCTGCGGGCCTACGGCTACGAGCCCGATCCCCGCGTGACCGAGATCTTCACCAAGTACCGCAAGACCCACAACCAGGGCGTCTTCGACGCCTACACGCCGACCATCCGCGCCGCCCGCTCCAGCCACGTGATCACCGGCCTGCCCGACGCCTACGGTCGTGGTCGGATCATCGGCGACTACCGCAGGGTCGCGCTGTACGGCGTGGACCGGCTGATCGCCAGCAAGAAGGCCGAGTACGCCGCCCTCAACGAGCGCCTCGCCTCCGACGAGATCATCCGCGACCGGGAGGAGCTCTCCGAGCAGATCCGGGCGCTGGGCGAGCTGATCGAGCTCGGCGACATGCACGGAGTGGACCTGCGCCGGCCGGCGGCGACCGCGCACGAGGCGATCCAGTGGCTGTACATGGCCTATCTCGCTGCGATCAAGGAGCAGAACGGCGCGGCGATGAGCCTGGGCCGCGTCTCGACGTTCCTCGACGTGTACCTGCAGCGCGACCTGACCGCTGGTGCGCTGACCGAGTCGCAGGCGCAGGAGCTCATCGACGACTTCGTCATCAAGCTGCGCATGGTGCGCTTCCTGCGCACCCCTGAGTACGACGCGCTGTTCTCGGGGGACCCGACCTGGGTCACCGAGTCGATCGGTGGCATGGGCTACGACGGCCGAACCCTCGTGACCAGGACCTCGTTCCGGTTCCTGCGGACCCTGTACAACCTCGGCCCGGCCCCGGAGCCGAACCTGACCGTGCTCTGGTCACCGGGCCTTCCGGCCGGCTTCAAGGAGTACTGCGCCAAGGTGTCGGTGGACACCTCCGCCATCCAGTACGAGTCAGACGACCTGCTCCGCGAGTTCAACCACGGCGGGGACGACTGCGCGATCGCGTGTTGCGTGTCGAGCATGCCCGTGGGCAAGCGCATGCAGTTCTTCGGCGCCCGCGTGAACCTGGCCAAGACCCTGCTGTACGCCATCAACGGCGGCCGCGACGAGATCTCCGGCAAGCAGGTCATCGACCTGGGCGATCCGGTCACCGGCGACGCGCTGGAGTTCGACGACGTGTGGGAGCGGTTCGACGAGGCCATGACGTGGCTGGCGGACACCTACGTGCAGGCGCTCAACATCATCCACTACATGCACGACAAGTACTGCTACGAGCGCCTCGAGATGGCGCTGCACGACTACAACCCCGAGCGCACGCTGGCGTGCGGCATCGCGGGGCTCTCGATCGTGGCCGACTCGCTGTCGGCGATCAAGCACACCCGTGTGCATCCCGTGCGCGACGAGACAGGGCTGATCACCGACTTCGTCCTCGACGGCGAGTACCCGGCGTTCGGCAACAACGACCCCCGCGTCGATGACCTGGCCGCCGAGATCGTGCACATCTTCATGGACAAGGTGCGGTCATACCCGGCCTACCGGAATGCGATGCACACCCAGTCGGTGCTGACGATCACGTCCAACGTGGTCTACGGCGCCAACACGGGCGCCACGCCGGACGGTCGCAAGCGGGGCGAGCCGTTCGCCCCGGGCGCGAACCCGATGCACGGCCGGGACAAGAAGGGCCTCATCCCCGCGGTGATGTCGGTGGCGAAACTGCCGTACGCAGACGCCCAGGACGGGATCTCGATGACGGTCTCAGTCGTCCCCTCCGGGTTGGGTCGGACCCTGGACGAGCAGGTCGCCAACCTGATCAACGTGCTGGACGGCTACGTCGACAGCCGCGGCTTCCACCTCAACGTCAACGTCCTCAACCGCGACATGCTCCTCGACGCGATCGAGCATCCGGAGAACTACCCCCAGTTGACGATCCGGGTGTCGGGGTATGCGGTCAACTTCGTCCGGCTGACGCGCGAGCAGCAGCAGGACGTGATCGACCGCACGTTCCACATGAGCGTGTAGCCAGGCCCGGCGCTGGGACTCAGCGGCCCAGCCAGGCGGCGACGGCCGATATGAACTCGCGGATGTCGGCGGTGCGATTCAGGTTGGCCACGACGAGTTCGTCGCGCACGTCGACGTACTCGTGGACGAGCACGTTGCGGAACCCGCTGGCCCGGGCCATGCGACCGCCCAGGTCACGACTCAGGACGCCGTGCTCGGCGAGGATGCGGAACACGTCGGCGTTGCTCGCCGGAGGTCCCCACCCCCTCGCTGCACACACGTGCTGGCCCACGTCGACGCAGCACTCGATGGCGACAATGAAGTTGTACTTCACCGAGTCCAACCATCGGCGCTGCGACCGGATACTGGCATCGAGCCCGGCCTCGGTGTCCAGGAAGTCCACGACGTCGGCGGCCTGCCGCAGCAGCCTGCTCACGCGGAGCTCATCGACCACGGACTGCCTCCAGGAACTCGCGATGGGCCTGCAGGAAGCGCGGGCGCTCATCCAGCCAGATGCGCCGGTACTGCGCCACCCACCGCACGCGTTCGTTGGGATCGTCCTCGAAGAGCACCTGGCCCTCGAGGGCGATCGTTCCGGCCAGCTCGAGAGGGGCGCGGTCCAGGACCACGAGGTCGACCCCCTCAGGAAGCTCGACATCCCACGGCTGAGGCGGCTCGTCACGCCAGAAGGCCCCCACGTCGAGATCGCTCCCCGGTCCGGACGTGCCCCGCGCGGTGGAGCCGAAGACGAGGGCGAAGGACGCGCCAGAGCTGCGCAGGGCGGCCACGACCTGCTCCTTGAGCCTGTCCTGCCCCTCGGGCCCTTCCATGGGGCGAGTATGCCGGACTGGTCCGACAGGAGACCGGTTCGGTGGAAGTGCGCGATCATGGATGCAGCTCTGGTCGGTCCCCGGCCGTGGGGCC
>JBAVLA010000347.1:0-4942 GCA_049688595.1 Candidatus Nanopelagicales bacterium
AATCGCCGATCCAGCCCGTCTGACCGGTTGCGCCGACCGTTCCCGCTACCGGATCAGCCCTCCGCCAGGGCGATGCCCCGCTCGAGCGCGTCGATGACGTACGGGCGCAGGGTGGCTGCCGGGATGATCCGGTCGACGGAGCCCGTCTTCAGGGCGCGGTCGATCGTGTGGACCGCGTCGAACTCGGCCGCCGCCTCGCCGAGCTTCTCCGAGCGCACCTGCTCGGTGATCTCGGCCAGGCGCGCCCGGCGCTCCCGGGCCTGTGATCCCGACGCCCCGGCGAGCTGGGCACGTGCGGCCACCACTCGGGGATCGGCCTCCACCCGGGTGCGGACCTCGCGCGCGAAGACGGTCGCCGCCGCGGGAGCCCCACCGATGACCGAGGCGAACGAGCCCTCGACGGCCGCCACCTCCAGCCTTGGATTCAGCGCCTTGGAGAACACGACGAAGGCGCCGCCGTGGTACCTGGAGATCACCACGAAGACGATGGGTCCGCGGAAGTTGGTGACCGCGCGGCCGATCTCGGCTCCGTACTCCAACTGCCAGTGGCGCATCGACTCCGGCGACCCGTCGAACCCGGAGAGGTTCGCCAGGACGACCAGCGGGCGGTTGCCGCTGGCCGCGTTCACCGCGCGGGCGGTCTTGCGCGAGGCCTGCGGGAACAGGGTCCCCGACGTCCACGACGGCGGGCCGTCGGCGGGCACGTACCCGCGCCGCGGCAGCGGCCGGGACTCCAGGCCCAGCAGGCAGACGCTGATGCCGCCGATCCGGGCGTCCCACACCACCGAGTTCTCCCCGCCGCGCCAGCGCTGCCACCGCTCGAGCGGCTCGCTGTCGGCGTCCGTGACGGCGCGCATCACGGAGCGGACGTCGAACGGCTTCTTGCGCTCGGGATTGCTCTCCGAGGAGAAGATGTCGCCCACGACCGTGAAGTCGCAGTCGGGGATCGCCGCATGCGGGAACGACCGCACATCCCGGTCGCGCGGGTCCGTGGTGGGGATGCGCCGCGGGTAGCGCTCGCCGGGCTTGACGTAGGTGTGCTCGTAGTGGCGCAGCAGCAGCTCGCAGGCGGCGGTCAGCGACGGCGCCCAGTACTGGGCCTGGCCGTTGGGGCCCATCACCCGGTCGAACCCGCCGATGCCGAAGTTGTCATCCGCCGACACGCCACCGGAGAAGTCCAGGGCCTGCTTGCCCGTGAGCACCATCGCACTGGTGGGGGTCATGACGAGGATGCCGCGAGTGTGCATGAGCATCGTCGCCTCGGCGTTCCAGTACGGCTGGCCGCCGACGTTGATCCCGGTGACGACGATGTTGATCTCCCCGCCGCCCTGCGTGAACTCGATGATCCGGCGCAGCGTCGCGGAGATCCAGTCCATGTTCTCCGTCCCGGAGTCCATGGAGATCAGCGCGCCGGACGACACCGCGAACCATTCGACCGGCACGCCCATCTGCTCGGCGAGGTCCAGCGAGGCGTTGACCAGCCGGCACTCCGGCTCGGCCAGGTTTCCCAGGCCGCGCGTCGGGTCGGACAGCATCGCCACCCGGGTCATCCCCTCGGGGTATGCCTCCGTGTAGGTGGTCAGCAGCCCGACCACGAGGTTGGCCTTGTTGCGCCCCGGATCCCGGTCCACCGGGATGAGGCGCTCGCCCGTCACGTCCAGGTCGTGCTCGATGAACTGGGCGGGCTGGAACGTGCCCAGCGTCCCCGGCTCGGGGGCGAACATCTTCAGCAGCTCGAAGGGGTAGGGGACCCCGAACCGCTGCGCGGTGAGCACCTTCTGCCGATACGGCGTGAGCGGCCGGACCGGGTCGTCGCGCGGGGGCTCCTCGCTGATCGTGATCGATCGGCCGATGAACCCGTCCACGTTCAACACAGTCGGGCGCAGCGTGCCGTCCGGCTCGGGGATGGCAGTGCGGATGACGACCATCTCCAGGCCGGCGCCCTCGGCGAGGGGCTTGAGCAACTCGACCATGCCGGCCCAACGATCGGCCGGGATGTCCCAGGGCGGGCGCACGAACAGCGTGATCCGGTTGGCCTGCGGGCGCCCCCGTGCGGGGAACGAGGCGCGGGCCCCGCGCATGGCGATGATGGCCTGCAGGCCCATCCGCTCCAGGCCGGGGTAGGTCGGAACGCCATCGCGTCCGCTCGGCACCGCGGTGAGGTCGCGGACCTCCGCCAGGGCGAACAGCCGGTGGTCCCTCGGGTTCTCCCGGGCGACCCCGTGGAACAGGTACACGTCCTCCGGCGAGGGCAGTCGGCTGAGGTCGAAGTTGGCCAAGCGCCAGAGCTCGAGTCGCTTGGCGAGCATCGGGTGCAGGTTCCGGTAGAACCGGTCCTCGGCAAGCGCGGCCTCGTCGGAGCCCCGGAACGTGAAGTACTGGGTCCGCTGCTCCGGGTCGGCGTCGGCCGCCAGGCTCGACACGATCGCGTCGAGCCGCCAGATCCGGCGGCCCAGATCCCACTGCGAGACCAGTCCCTGCACCTGCGCAGCCAGGTCGTCGCCGTTCGGCTGGGATTCGGGGCGCCAGGTCATGAGGTCAACGACTGGCGCGCGGACCGGGTCCACGCCCTCCATGTGCGCGGCGATCGCTCGCCCGACCTCGAGGATGCTCGCGAACGGGGCCGACACCAGCACCACGTGGATCAGCCGGTGCTCGAAGTCGTAGTCGGCGCAGCACAGGAGGATCCCGTCGTGCTCCACGAACCTGATGTGGCGCAGGTCCCGGATGCGGTACCAGCGACGCGCCCGCACCTCCAGGAGCACTTCCTGCATGTCCCGTCCGGGGTTGGTCAACCGCCTGCGCAACAGGACTTCGCGCAGTGGCTGCGGGCAGGCGACCAGCCTGGCGACGAGTTCCTCCCGGTCCGGGCGGTGCGGGTCCTCGGCAAGGGCGTCCAGATGGACCTCCATCTGCTGCTGGACCTTCGCCTGCCCCGACTCCAGGAGCTGCTCGTCGACGAACCGGAACCTGGCGTCGCGGGCGAGGTCGGCGATGGACTCCAGGTGGCCCTGGGTCGCCGCGGTGAGCCGGTCGTAGCGGGCGCGCGCCGTCGCCGAGTCCACGAGGGGCTGGATCCGGCCGCGGAATCGCAGCCGGCGCTCCAGGATGCCGGTGACGACGCGGGCCAGCTCCTGCAGGCGCGTGCGCGAGTTGAACAGCAGCACCACGGCCTGCTCGAGCTCGGGGCTGCGCCGCAGGTCGGTGATCCGGTAGCGGGCCATCACCTTCGACAGCCGGCGACGCGTTGAGTCCGGGAGGCCCGACCGGTCGGGGTCGAGCCACTGCAGGTAGGCGAAGAGGTACTCCCGGGCGCTGACCTGGTTGCTCGAGGTCGCGGTGGCGCCGGCAACCCGCCCGGGCTGCCAGAGCAGGCCCAGATCCGTGAACAGGTCGAGGAAAGCATCCTCTGCAGCCAGCAGGTCGGCATCGGCGGCGCTGGCCCGGGACGCGAACGAGCGCTGCTCGCCCAGCAGGGCGGCCAGCGACGCGGGGTCCATCTCGTAGCCGAGCAGGTAGCTGCTCAGGGCCTGATAGACCCGCGCCGACGGCGGCCGGCCGGACGTGTCGGCAAGCGCCATCCTCGCGAAGTCCACGCGGGCGGCTTCCGCGGCCTGCGCGCTCGGGGTCTGGGCAACTGGCGGCCGGATGCGCACGAGCGGGGTCCCGGCATCCACCTGCTCGTTGGGCAGGACCTCCACGGCGGTCACGACCCCGGCGAAGGGCGCCCGGATCGTCGACTCCATCTTCATCGCCTCGACAACGACGAGCGGGTCGCCCTGTGCGACCGGGCGGCCCTCGGCGGTGGCGACGGACACGATCAGGGCTGGCCAGCCGGCCCGGACCAGGACACCCTCGTCCTGCTGCACCTCTTGGGCGACGCCGTCGACCTCGAGGTGGCAGTGGCCGCCCTGCTGGGAGACGACGACGTGATGGCTGTGGCCGCCGCAGGTGACGGTCCACTCGTACTCGTTCGTGCGCTCGACCGCCACCTCGGCAAGCTGCTGATCGATGACGAGGCGGTACGTGCTCGGACCGGTCCGGAACACGTCGAGGCGGTACCGCTGGCCGCCGTGGACGAGCGCCACGGCCACGCCTGAGGCGCGGACCGGCTCGGGGCGACCCCGTTGCGCCCGCGCGTGGAACGCCGTCTGGTCGACCGCGCGCTGGTCGTCACTGGCGCGGACCGCGGAGACCAGGACCGCCACGGGATCGGGCGCGACCGATGTGGGTGCACCCATCTTGTCGGCTGCAGGTCCGCCCGCCATCTGGGCGGCAACGGCGGCGAGCAGGGCGCAGCGGTTGGTGCTCGATCCCTCCACCACGAAGGCGCTGTCCAGGAGCGCCTGATGGAGCCGGGCCATGGCCGTCGCCCGGTCGCGACCGTGGGCGATCACCCGGACGATAGGTGCCTCCGCGACGAGCTGGCCCGGGTCGGCGGGAGCCACGACGCGGATGCCCGGTCCGCGGGGCAGGCGCACGTGCAGCACCCGGGCACCTTCCGGCGCTGCCAGCGCGCTGATGCGGGCCTCGATCGCGTGGCCGGGTGTGGAGGTCGGGAGCTCGGCCGGAAGTGCCAGGGCAGATCCCGGGCGCGGCGCAGCGGCGGCCAGGTCAATGCCGAGGAGCTCCTCAGCCAGGGCCCAGCCGTCGAGCGGGGGATCTGCGAGCATGGCGCCTCGGTACCGGCCGGACTCGCGGTCGAAGGTGGCCCGGACGCTGTGGGCGCCAGGCCCGCGGCCGGTCGCCAGGACGGCTGCGACGGCCTCGGCTGATGCCCGGTCGGCCGCGTCGGGGGTCAGGCTCGCGGTCTCCAGAAGGGCCGGCCCCGCGCCCATCTCGGAGCCGGGAACCGGGGCGCACGCAGGGAGGGCCCAGGCGTGGCCAGCCGGGTCGACGAGCACAGGTACCTCGACGATCTCGGGCACCGGGCCCCGGCGGC
>JBAVLA010000348.1:0-1619 GCA_049688595.1 Candidatus Nanopelagicales bacterium
GTCGAGGAGGGGCCACGATGAGTGAACGTCGGATCCTGCTGGTCACGAACACGAGGCGCCGTGAGGCGGTGGCGGTGGCCCGCGAGACGGCCCGGGCCCTGTTGCGCGGGGGGCTGGTAGTGGCCGCCCCCGCCGACGAGGCCGAAGTCCTGGCGATGGATGAGGTCGTCGCCGTGCCCTCCTTCGCGGACGGCGCGGCCGCCCAGGGCTGCGAGCTGGTCGTCGTGCTCGGCGGCGATGGCACGACGCTGCGCGGGGCGGAGCGGGCGCGCGGTCTGGGTGTCCCGCTACTGGGCGTGAACCTGGGCCATGTCGGCTTCCTGGCCGAGCTCGAGCGCGAGGACCTGAAGGAGGTCGTCGATGCCGTGATGGCCCGGGACTACCGGGTCGAGACGCGCATGACCGTGGACGCCAGGGTCCTCAAGGGCGGACAGGGCGGGGAGGAAGTGGCCCACACGTGGGCACTCAACGAGGTGTCCATCGAGAAGGGTCCCGCCGATCGGATGCTCGAGCTGATGGTCGAGGTCGACGGCCGCCCGCTGTCTCGGTGGCTCTGCGACGGGGTCCTGTGCGCGACCCCAACCGGATCGACGGCGTACTCGTTCTCTGCGGGCGGGCCGATCGTTTGGCCGGAGGTCGAAGCCATCCTCCTGGTGCCGCTGAACGCCCACGCGCTGTTCGCGCGGCCGCTGGTCACGGCTCCCGTGAGCCGCATCGCCATTGACATCGTCGCCCCGGAGAAGCAGGGCGTGCTGTGGGCGGACGGCCGGCGGGCCTACCCGCTGCCGCACAGCGCCCGGATCGAGGTGCGTCGCCACCCGGAGCCCGTGTCGTTCGCCCGGCTGCGCAGCGCCCCCTTCACCGACCGCCTGGTGGCCAAGTTCGCGCTGCCGATCGAGGGCTGGCGGGGGGCCGCGGAGGCCCGCAGGTGATCCACGAGCTGCGCATCACCGGGCTCGGGATCATCGACGAGGCGGTGTGCCGGTTCGCTCCGGGACTCACCGCGGTGACCGGCGAGACGGGGGCTGGCAAGACCATGGTCGTCACTGGGCTGGGCCTGCTCGGCGGTGCCCGTGCCGACGTCGGCCTGATCCGAGCCGGTCGCGCCCAAGCCAGCGTCGAGGGGTGGTTCGACGTGGGGGTGGACGACCCGCTGGCCGGCATCGTGCGCGAGGCCGGTGGGATCGTCGACGACGAGGGGCTTACGGCCGTCCGGATCATCGCCTCTCGAGGTCGCAGCGTGCTGGGTGGACGGGGCGTGCCCACGGCCCTCATGGGGGAGGTCGTGGGACAGCTGCTGGCCATCCACGGCCAGCATGAGCAGACGCGGTTCGGTGCGCGGGCGCTGCAGCTGCTCGACGCCTTCGCTGGCCCGCCGGCCCAGCAGGAGCGGTCAGCCGTGTCGGCCGCCTTCGCACGGGTGCGCCGCGCCGAGGCCGAGCTGGCCGACCTGACGACCGGAGCGATGGCCCGCGCCCGCGAGTTGGACATGCTCACCTTCTCGCTGGAGGAGATCGAGGCGGTGGACCCCCAGCCGGGGGAGGACGTCGCCCTGGTTGTCGAATTCGAGCGGCTGGCTCATGCCGACGCCCTGGTCACGGCGGCGCACACCGCGAGGC
>JBAVLA010000349.1:0-6670 GCA_049688595.1 Candidatus Nanopelagicales bacterium
GGCCTCGAGCGCGGCGCCTCCAGCAGCCGCCGCGAGGATCGGCACGACGCCCTCGACGCCGGCAGCGGGCGCCACGACGGGTGGTCGGGCTGTGGGGGAGTCCAGCTTGGGGGGCTCGAGGATCGAGAAGACGTTGCGGATCCACGCCTCCTCGAGGACGTGGCGCCGGTCGCACGCTGCGATCAGCTCCAGCGACTGGTTGCCGCCGTCAGGGCCTGCCTCGACTCCCCAGAGGTGCACCCGCACGCCGTAGGACTGCACCTCATCGACTGCGCGGAGAAGGTCCTCGTCCCCGGACAGGAGCACGAAGTCGACCGCTCCCCGATTGCGGGCGAGCCCGGTCATGTCGGCGTGCAGCTCAGCGTCGACGCCCTTCTGCACCATCCGCCCGCCGGCCCGCTCCCGCAGGTTGCCCAGCCGGAGCTTGATGTCACCCAGGCTGGCCAGTTCCCGCTGGTCGGGGTAGGGGTTCCGGTTGGGCGCCGCGGCGTACCAGTAGATGCGCAGGAGGGGCAGTTGGGTCTGGGCGACGGCCAGCTTGGCGATCTCCCGGACCAGGGCGACCGCATTTGCCCTGACGGTCGCCCCCGGGTGGCCGCCGAGCATCAGGGTCTTTGCCGACTCGTGCAGGTATCCGGCATCGACGAACACCGCACAACGATCCACGGCCGCCACCCTACTGCGCCCGGGCGGCCCCTCGGGACCGTCGGTGAGCGCTGGGCATTTGGGCCGCTCGGTCTAGGAGCGCAGGACCACCGAGTCCACGGCGCGGTCGTGGAGGCCCCGCCCATCGGCGTCCCAGATCACGGGTGGGATCGCAAGGCAGATCAACAGGGTCCGCAGGAGCACCGCGATCAGCCCGAGCCGCCGGCGCCGGCCGACGACCCTGACCCCGACGATCCGCTGGCCGAATGAGGCCCCCGAGAGCCAGGTGAGGAGGGCGACCTCCGCGCCGAAGATCCCTAGCGTGGCGAACGACTCGAGCGCGGACTGCGGCGATCCCACGAGGACCCTCGCGAGCAGCGTGGCTGCAAGCCAGTCGATTGCCAGCGCAAGCGCCCGCGCCCAAGTCCCGGCCATCGATCCGGGACCCGACTCGGGCAACCCGAGCCGCTGGCCGCGGTAGCCCGTCGCAGGGGTGGAACTGCCGCCGATCCAGCTGCCTACGTCCGAGCGGTCCATCGTGGGGCCTCAGCGGAGCTTGCCCCCACGCGGGATCCGCGAGCTCTTGGGGATCGGGCCCTTCGGGATGGGCAAGGTGGCGCTGCCCAAGGCCTCAAGGCGCTTCCGGAGCTGGGTCACCTCGCCTGGAGCCAGCACGTCGGGCATCTTCCGCAGGTGCTTGTCCAGTTTGGCGATCGGGATCTCGTCGGCTCCGTTGCCGATGACGAGCTCGGAGATCGGGATTTCGCCGACGAAGCGCGTAGTCCGCTTGCGCTCCGTGGCCATGAGCCCCCGAAGCGCTGGGCTGGTCCCCTCGCCGATCAGCACGACCCCGGGGCGTCCCACGGCCCGGTGGACCAGGTCCTGCGCCCTGTTGGCGTTGACGGCCGGTGTGATGCCCCAGCCCCGCTTGGCCATGTTCTGCACGACCGCGACCGCGGCGCCCGGCTGGCCCTCGATCGACTTGTACGCGGAGCGGTACGCGCGCCGGCTGAAGACCGCGGCCACCGCCAGGAAGGTCAGGGGCAGCCCGATGAGGAGCCAGGTCAGCAGGTTCCTGGTGGCCACCCCGGTGACGATGAAGGGGATCAGGACGACGGCGAAGGTCGCCAAGAGGATCCAGCCGAGCCGGCGATCGTGCTTGCGCGTCATCCGGTAGTTCTCGCGGATCGTGCGGAAGCGATCTCCCATCTTCGACATGGGCCGATCCTATCCGCGTGTGCGCGCGGCGATCGCCTGGGCGTGCATGCGACCCGCACGGTATGAGGAGCGGACGAGCGGGCCCGACATGACGCCGAGGAACCCGAGCTCCCGGGCGTGGTCGGCCAGCCCGACGAACTCCTCGGGGCGCACCCAGCGCTCGACCGGATGGTGTCGCGGAGTCGGCCGCAGGTACTGGGTGATGGTGACCAGGTCGCACCCGGCGGCCCGCAGGTCGGCCAGCGCGGCATGCACCTCGTCGATGGTCTCGCCGAGCCCCAGGATCAGGTTCGACTTGGTGACCAGTCCCGCTCCCCGGGCCTGGGCGAGCACCTCCAGTGACCGGTGATAGCGGAAGGCTGGGCGGACCCGCTTGAAGATCCGTGGCACGGTCTCGAGGTTGTGGGCCAGTACCTCTGGCGATGCGTCGAACACTTGGCCGAGGAGGGCTGGGATCCCAGAGAAGTCGGGGATGAGCACCTCGACGCCGCAGCCCGGGTTCCGCTCGTGGATGGCCCGGACGGTCTGCGCGTACAGCCAAGCGCCCTCGTCAGCCAGGTCGTCACGGGCGACGCCGGTCACGGTCGCGTACCGCAGGCCCATGGCGGCCACCGATTCGGCGACCCGCCGCGGCTCGTCGGTGTCCAGGGGCTCCGGTCGGCCGGTGTCGATCTGGCAGAAGTCGCAGCGCCGCGTGCACTGGGCCCCGCCGATCAGGAAGGTGGCCTCGCGGTCCTCCCAGCACTCATAGATGTTGGGGCACGCCGCCTCCTGGCAGACCGTGTGCAGGCCCGCGCCGGCGACTCGCTCGCGCATGGCCATGTACTCGGTGCCGGTGCGCGCCCGCGTCTTGATCCACTCCGGCTTGCGCTCGATCGGGATGCTGGCATTGCGTGCCTCGATGCGCAGCAGCCGCCGGCCGTCGGGGTTGACCACGGGCCCGAGCCTACGCCAGGACCTCATCGACCCGCTTGAGCACGATCGGGCGCACCTCGGCGACGGTGACTTCCCGGCCGAGCTCCGCGGTCAGCGAGGTGACGCTCGCGTCGCGGATGCCGCACGGGACGATCCGGTCGAAGGCGCGCAGGTCGGGGTTGGCGTTGATCGCGAACCCGTGCATGGTGACGCCGCGGGAGACCCGCACGCCGATGGCTGCGACCTTGCGGTCGGGACCTCGGTGGTCGGCTGGGAGCCACACGCCGGAGCGCCCGGCCACGCGAGTCGCGACCAGGCCGAGGTCGGTGCACACGTCGATCAGGAGCGTCTCCAGGCGACGGACATGCGCGACCACGTCGACCGGATCGGGCAGGCGCACGATCGGGTAGCCGACGAGCTGGCCCGGCCCATGCCAGGTGATCTTGCCGCCCCGGTCCACGTCGATCACGGGCGTTCCCTCGAAGGGGCGGTCCAGGATTTCGGTGCGGCGGCCGGCCGTGTAGACCGAGTCATGCTCGAGCAACCAGATCATGTCAGGCGCGCCGGCCACGACCTCGGCGTGCCAGGCACGCTGCTGGTCCCACGCGGCCTGGTAGTCGACGGGGCCGGCATCGGCCACGACCACGCGGATAGTCACGGGGCAAAGGGTAGTGGTCCTGTGGATAAGTGGTTGCCGGCGGAGGGGCTGGGGGAGAAGGTTGGCCCGTGCGGTTGGCGGCGATGCCGGGGCGTCTCGGTGGCTCGGCGGTTTGGGGGAGGCGGGTCCGTGGCGAACTCGGGACGTGTGGACGGGACCCTTGGCGAGTTTGACAGCGGCGGTGAGGTCGTTGGGGATGGGGGGCGTGGGGTCAGGGTGACGGCGCTTGAGGAAGGGCGTGGGCTTGGGACGTTGCCACCCAGTGAAGGGGGCGCGGGGTGGGCGCCCCAAGTTGGGGGGTCGCCTGCGTGGGGAGTGGCAGAGGAGTGGCCGGTGGCGTGGGGGCCGCCGGCGTGGGTTCAGGTGGACGCGGGTCCGGGGCACGCGGGTCCGGGGCACGCGGGTCCGGAGTACGCGGGTCCGGAGTACGCGGGTCCGGAGTACGCGGGGCACACCGAACGGCTCCTGGACGAGGCTGCGCTGGCGAAGCCGGCCTTTGCCGGCCCCGTGTCCCAGCCGTGGTCCGCCGCTGTCGGGCCATCGAAGGGCGAGTCCGATCCAGGTCTGGTCGGGGTCACCTTTCTCCCGGGCGCCCCTGAGCGGCTGCTCATGACCCGCCGCGCATCCGCTGGCGTCGGCGGCGAGGTTTCGACGGACGTTCGCAGCTCCGGGAGTCGCCGGCGGACGGGTCCAGCGCTGGGCGGCGGATCCGGCTCGACGCTGCGCTCCGGGCGGCTCCTGCTCGGTGCCGTCGCGGTCGCTGCCGTGATGGTGGCGCTGGTGAAGGCAGGAGGGACCGACGCGCCCACGAGCGACGCAGAGTCGGACTGGTCGGTCGGAGCCGGTCGCGCTGTCCCGACCGCCGCGGCTGTCCCGTCGGCTGGGGGCGTCCCGTCGGCTGGGGGCGTCCCGTCGGGTGGGGGCGTCCCGGCTGCGGGAGACGTTCTGGCGACCGCCGCCGCTTCCGCGTCCGCCGGCGGTGCGTCGTCCTCCGGCGCAGCCCCGTCGGCGGATTCACCGGGTGCCGGGGCGCAGGAGCCTGGGCCCGGCGGCGCCACGAAGAGCACAGTCGATTGGCGGGCCATCCTCGAGGAGCTGGACCGCAGGCGCGCGGACACCCTCGAGGCCCGGGATCCGCACGGGCTCCCCGACTACGCGGCGCCCGGCTCTGCTGTCTGGCGAGCCGACGCCCAACTCATCGCCGACCTGGCTGAGCGTTCCTTGCGTCCGGTGGGTCTCGCCACGCGCATCGTTGCCATCTCCGACGTGCGCGTCACGACGGGGGGTGCATCGTTGCAGCTGGTCGACGAACGTGGGGCCTACAGGCTCGTGGACGGGTCCGGAGAGGTCCAGCAGCGCGCCGCAAGCACGGGGCAGCGCAGGTGGCGCGTGGAGCTCGTCGCGGCGGCGAATCAGAGCGCCGTGGGCTCCGGGGACCGCGGCGGCTCCAAGGAGCCGGCGGAATCAGGCGAGTCCGGGGGATCCGAGGAACGCGGCGACCTGGGGTGGCGCGTCGCGGAGGTGGCTCCGCTCAGCTGACGCCAACGGCGGGATCCAGGGACGCTCGCTAACCTCGGCATGCCCCTTTCACCCTGAGATCCCGCTCTCACCTCGCGGCGCGGGCGTAGGCAAGGGCCGCGTCGATTGTGGGGTCGCGGAACACGAAGCCCGAGGATTGCAGGCGTGCGGGGATCGCTCGGATGCTGCCGAGCACGCCCTCCGACATCTCCCCGAGCACCACTGCCAGCACGGGGGCGGGCACCTGGAGCAGGGTCGGGCGCTTGAGCAGCCTCCCCATTGCGCTGGTGATCTCGGCGTTCGTCGCAGGGCTCGGAGCGGTCAGGTTGACCGGTCCCTCGAGGTCTGTGAGCAGGTGCTCCAGCGCGGCGACCTCGTCGCGCAGGGAGATGAAGGACCACCACTGGCGACCCGAGCCGAACTTGCCGCCGAGTCCCAACTGGAACAGCGGCCACATGCGGCTCCATGCTCCGCCACGTCCCGAGATGACCAGACCCGTTCTTGGATGAACGACACGGATACCCGCTGCTCGAGCAGGCTGTGCGGCAGCCTCCCACGCAACGACGACATCGGCCAGGAAGCCGGACCCCGGCGGTGCGGTCTCATCCACAGCGGTATCGCCGGTGTCGCCGTAGTAGCCGACCGCCGAGCCGGAGATGAACACCGATGGGGGCGGGTCGAGCGCGGCGATTGCGCCGGCGAGCGTCCGGGTGCCCACGAGGCGGGAGTCGCGAATGGTCTCCTTGTACCCCTCCGTCCACCGGCGGTCGCCGATGCCGGCGCCGGCCAAGTGGACGACGGCGTCGATGCCAGCCAGCGGCGAGAGGTCGATGCTGCCAGCCATTGGGTCCCACTGGAACTGGTCCGGCCCACGCGACGGCCCGCGGACGAGGGCTACAACCTGGTGTCCCTTGCTGCGCAGGTCGGCGACGAGCGCCGATCCGATCAGACCGGACGCCCCTGTGACCGCGACCCGCATCACCCGACCTCGGCTTCGAAATCACCGGCTTCCAGCCGCGCCTTGACAGCCGACAGGAATCGGGCCGCATCGGCGCCGTCGACGAGCCGGTGGTCGTAGGTCAGGGCGAGGTAGACCATGGAGCGGATTGCGATCGAGTCCGCACCTGTATCGTCCTTGGCCACGACGGGCCGACGCACCATCGCCCCAGTGCCGAGTATTCCGACCTGCGGCTGGTTGAGGATCGGCGTGTCGAACAGGGCTCCGCGGCTGCCCGTGTTCGTCAGCGTGAACGTGCCGCCGGACAGCTCGTCCGGCGACACCTTGTTCGTGCGCGTCCGAGCCGCAACGTCGGCGATCGTGCGGGCGAGGCCGGCGATGTTCAGGTAGTCGGCGTGCCGGATCACTGGCACGAGGAGGCCGCGGTCGGTGTCCACGGCGATGCCCAGGTGGATGGCGTCGCTGTAGGTGACCGTGCCCGCAGCCTGGTCGATCGACGCATTCAGCACCGGGAACTGCTTGAGGGCCTCAACGGCTGCCTTGACGAAGAAGGGCAGGAACGAGAGCTTGACGCCCTCGCGAGCCTCGAAGCTGGCCTTGTGGCGCGCCCGAAGGACTGCGATCCGTGTCACGTCGGCCTCGACGACGGTCGTCAGCTGCGCGGAGACGTGCATCGACTCGACCATCCGCTCGGCGATCACCTTGCGCAGTCGCGAGAGCTTCTCGGTCCGCACGCCGGGCTCAGTGGCCCCGGCGGC
>JBAVLA010000350.1:0-18215 GCA_049688595.1 Candidatus Nanopelagicales bacterium
CATCGCGATGAGGTCGGCGGCGAAGGCCCGGTCGGTGCCCCGGAGCGCCTCGACGCTCATCGCGGCCGTGACGTCGGCGACGCGCAGGAGGCCGGTCAGGTCGGCGATCGCCAGGCACAGCATCCCGAGCATGCCGTCCGTGCCGTTGACCAGCGCGAGCCCCTCCTTCTCCACCAGTTCGACGGGTGCCAGGCCGGCCTCGGCCAGCGCCGACGCTGCCGGTCGGCCAGTGCCCGTGCGGTCGCGGATCCGGCCCTCCCCGCGCAGCGCCAGAGCCACGTGCGCAAGCGGGGCGAGGTCACCGCTGCACCCCAGGGAGCCGTGCTCGGGGACGGCGGGGACGAGCCCGCAGTTGAGCAAGCCGGCCAGTGCGCGGACGACCTCCGGGCGCACGCCGGTGTGGCCCGAGCACAGCGTCCGCAGGCGCAGCAGCATCATAGCCCGAACCGTTTCGGACTCCACAAGGGCTCCGACGCCGGCCGCATGGCTGCGGGTGAGGCTGGCCTGAAGGGCTGCCCGACGATCGCGTGGGATCGAGACGGTGGCCAGGGCGCCGAAGCCCGTCGAGACGCCGTAGGCGGGCAGGTCGCTGCCAGCCAGCGCCGCCACGTGCGCGCGACCCTTCGCGACTCGATCCAGCGCCTCACAGCCGACCTGCACAGGACGGTGCCCCCGGGCCACGTCGGCCACATCTTCGACCCGGAGATCGTCAATGGGCAGGGGAGGCCAGCTGTCGGCAGTCATGCCCCAATTGCTAGCACCGGTCGCGCCGGGTGTCCCCGCCGGTGGCCAGCCAGGTGGCGCGCCGGGGGGCGCGCCGGGGGGCGACCACGCCGAGGATGTGGTCGAGATCGGCCAGGTGGCCTAGCCCGAGCGCCTCGTCTCACTATGCGGACCGATGTTCCATCTCCGGAAACTCAGGGTAGGCTTTCCACCATGCTCAGGGTGCTCATTGCGAGGCGGCGGATCGTGGATCACTGCCGCGCGGGCTCCTGTCTGTGTCGAATGCGCTGACTGCGCCGCCCCAGCACACAGACCTCGGCCCCCGACCCTACGGAGCAACGAATGACGACGCTGCACGCCACCACGACCACCACGCGCCCGGTCGGGATCGATCCGCGCGGGCCCCGCTTCAGCGCCGCGATCACGGCAATCGTACTGTCCAGCGCGCTGGTCCAAGCCTCCCCGGCCCTCCTGGCCCTCCAGGCGATCGTGTTCGCCGTCGGCGTGGTCGCCGGCCCTGCCCAGCAGCCGTACGCGACCATCTACCGCCGCCTCATCCGGCCGCGGCTGAGTCCGCTTGCGCACCTGGAGGATCCCGCTGCCCCGCGGTTCGCACAGGCGTGTGGTCTTGCGTTCAGCCTGATCGGACTGCTCGGATTCGCCCTCGGCGCAGAGTGGCTCGCGCTCGGGGCGATCGGGTTCGCCCTGGCCGCCGCGTTCCTGAACGCTGTGTTCGACTTCTGCATCGGCTGCGAGATCTACCTGAGGGTCCAGCGCCTGCGCACGGCGTGAGAACCCGGCGGACGAGTCAGCCGGTCGACCCAGCGCCGTACACGAGCGCTTGGGCGCCCTCGGCCAGGATCTCGGAGACGAACGTCGCCGCCCCTGCCAGGCGCACGCCCGGAAGCAACTGCTCCGCCGCCAGCCCGCGGCGTGCGGCGCATTGCGTGCAGACGGTCAGCGTCCCCTCAGCCAGCACCACGTCGCGCAACTCAGCCAGCGGGGCCGCGAGCGGCAGGCTGAATCCCTCAGCTCGTCCCGGCGCACCCAGGAAGGTGGCGTCCCCCGTGAGCCAGAGCGAGACCGGAACGCCCGAGGCCAGCGCCGTGGCCGCCACGGTGAACGCCTGGGAGCAGGGTTCCGGGTCGGTGGTCGTGCACTTGAGCACAAGGGTCCGCTCGGCCATGAAGGCAGCGTAGTGCTCGGCGCTAGTAGCATTGCTGCGTGGCTGCTGCCGAGGTCTTCTTCACCGCACTGCTGGTCCTGGTGAGCATCGTGATCACCTGGTTCGCCTTCTTCGTCGTGTACCGGCTCTACAAGGGCCAGTCCTGACCGTGGGCCAGCTGCCTTCCGAGTTGGCCCACCTGTCATGGCTGATCGGCAGGTGGGGCGGCATCGGGGAGGGCGGCTACCCCACGACGCAGCCCTTTCGCTACGAGCAGGAAGTGGAGTTCGCATCCGACGGCCGACCCTTCCTCGAGTACCGATCGATCTCGTGGATCGTCGATGATCAGAACAAGCGGATCCGCCAGGGGGCGACCGAGTCCGGCTACTGGCGGCCCAGGCCCAACAACGGCGTGGAGCTGCTGCTGGCCCATCCCACGGGGTTCGTGGAGGTCTGGATCGGGCACGTGGACGTGACTGCGATCCTCGACGCGCGCATCACGGGGGCCCGCATCGAGCTGACGACCGACGCTGTCGTGCGCACGGAGTCGGCCAAGGACGTCAGCGCCGGCCACCGGCTGTACGGGCTGGTCGAGGGCCGACTGCTGAGCACGTACGACATGGCCGCCATGGGACATCCGCTCACCAACCACCTCGCGATCGCCATGGAGCGAATCTCCGCTGGCCCCGCGGAGTAGACGTGTCGAACGCGGCACCCGACTGGGATGACCGGTTGCGCGCCGTCGGCCTGCGCCGGACCAGCCAGCGGCGCGCAGTCCTCCAGGCGCTGGAGGAGCTGCGTCACGCGACAGTCGACGAGGTCGCCGCGCACGTCCAGCGAACCGCCCCGGAGATCAGCCTGTCCACGGTCTACCGGACGTTGGAGGCCCTTGACGAGGTCGGCCTCGTGACCCATGCGCACCTGCACCACGGCTCGCCGACGTACCACACGGTCGACGACGACCCGCACATCCACCTGGTCTGCTCATCGTGCGGCCGGGTCGAGCAGCAGCCCGCGGTGGTGGCAGCTCCGCTGGCTGAAGCGGTCCGCGCGTCACTGGGATTCGTCGTGGACCTGTCCCACCTCGCACTGCACGGAACGTGCGCCCGATGTGCGCCGGGAAGCACGGCCGGTCCAGCCACGTTGGGACCGACATGAGTGCGTCACGCGCGGTCCCCGCCCCTGCTGGATCCCCCGATGCCGGGGTGCCCTGGCATCATGGCGATCCGCACGCGGAGCAGCGCTCGCTCGCTGCACGTGCGGGGGCGGTCGACCTGAGCCACCGGAACGTCCTGGTCGTCTCCGGTCCCGACCGGCTGCAATGGCTCCATGACCTGACCACGGCGCACCTGGCCGGCTTGGGCCCAGGGCAGTCCCGGCTCGCGCTCATCCTCAGCCCGCACGGGCATGTGGAGCACGAGCTGCACCTGGTCGATGACGGGCATCAGACGTGGATCGGCGTGGAGCCGGGCACCGGCCCGGCGCTTCGCTCGTACCTGGAGTCGATGCGGTTCCTGCTGCGCGTTGAAGTGGTCGAGCGTCCCGACATCGCGATCGTCTGGCAGCCCCTGGCCGAGCTCGATGCGGACGGCCACCCGACCTGGTTGGTCCCGGGCGACTACCGAGAGGGCGGCGAGCCCACACCTGCCGGCTCCGATCGAGGCGGCGGGGCGATGCGCTACGTGCTGGAGCGCCCGGCGGACTTCACGGGCCGCGAGGTCTTCCTCCCGCGCGACCTGCTGGGCGAGCGCCTCGCCTCCAGCGGGCCGCCCGTGGGCACGTGGGCGCTGGAGGCGCTTCGGGTCGCAGCGGCGGTCCCCAGGCTCGGATTCGAGACGGACCACCGGACGTTGCCCCACGAGGTCGGCTGGATCGGCGCAGCGGTGCACCTGGCGAAGGGGTGCTACCGGGGCCAGGAGGCCGTCGCCCGGGTCCACAACCTCGGCCGGCCCCCAAGGCGCCTCGCGCTGGCCCACATCGACGGGTCCGCAGAGGTGCTGCCCGCGCACGCAGACGAGGTGCTCGTCGATGAGCAGGTCGTTGGTTGGGTGGGCAGCGCGGCGCGCCATCATGAGCTCGGCCCGATCGCGACGGTCGTCGTCAAGCGGAGCGTGGACCCGGCAGCCGACATGGTCATCCGGACGCCGATGGGAGACGTCGCGGCTGCCCAGCAGGTGGTGGTCGTGGCGTGAGGGTGGTCGTGCAGCGGGTGGACGGGGCTCGCGTCCTCGTCGCGGGAGAGGTCGTGGGCAGCGTGGCGGGACCGGGGCTCTGCGTGTTCGTCGGAGCCACGCACACCGACACCGCGGAGCTGGCTGCTCGACTGGCGGACAAGGTCTACGACATGCGGCTGTTCGACGAGGCCTCCCTCGGCGAGGGCTTCACGGGTGAATGCCTGCCGCCCGGGCAGCGATCGCGGGAGCTGTCGGCGTCCGACCTCGACCTGCCGATCCTGGTGGTCAGCCAGTTCACGCTTTACGCGCAGACCCGCAAGGGGCGGCGGCCGACGTGGGACCAGGCCGCCCCGGGGCCGATCGCCGAGCCGCTCGTGGCGGCGTTCGTCAAGCGCCTGCGCGACCGCGGCGCCGAGGTCGCCGAGGGCCGGTTCGGGGCGATGATGCGCGTGGAGCTGGTCAATGACGGGCCTGTGACGTTGATCGTCGAGGCGTAGCCCGAAGTCGGCCCCGCGGTGTCAGACTGCAGTGCCAGGCTTCGGCACGGAAGGGGTTCTTGATGGAGGGTCAGGTTCCCGTCGCGGAGGTCATCCGCGGGGGCTGGGTCGAGTCCGTCCACGCCGGTCATGCGGTGATCGTCGATCCCGACGGCTCCGTCACGCGGGCCTGGGGTCGCCCGGAGGACCCGGTGATGCTCAGGTCCGCGGCCAAGCCGCTGCTGGGCGCTGGGATGCTTGGTGCCGGGCTCGACCTGGATGGTGAGCACCTGGCGATCGCCGTGTCCTCCCACAATGGCGAGCCGATCCACGTCCGTGCCGTGCGCGAGATCCTTGCCGGGGGCGGGCTGTCCGAGGATGACCTGGCGAACCCGCCTTGGCTGCCCTTCACGACCGAGGCGAAGATCGCGTGGATCCGCGCTGGAGGGGGACCCAGCCGGATCACCCAGAACTGCTCGGGGAAGCACGCGGCCATGCTGCGCACGGCGCAGGCGCTCGGCGCCCCGACGGCTGGTTACCTGGCTGTCGACCACCCGGTTCAGAGCGTCGTGATCGCAGCCGTCGAGCGGCTCTCGGGCGAGTCGATCGCGGCGCTGGCCACTGACGGCTGCGGCGTGCCGGTCGTGGCGATCTCGCTCGTCGGCTTGGCCCGCGCCTTCTCACGGATGGTCGTCGCGCCGGCCTCCGTGCCCGAGGGCCGAGTGGCTTGCGCCATGTCGGCGCATCCGATGTACGTGGGCGGCACCGGGCGGGACACCACCGCGTTCATGACGGCTTGGCCCAGCGCGATCGCCAAGGATGGATCCGAGGGCGTGCACGTGTTCGCCCTGCCGGACGGGCGAGCGGCAGCGCTCAAGGTGGCGGACGGTTCCGAGCGCGCTCGGGCTGCGGTCGCGGTGGGACTCATGGGCCACATGGGGGTCCCTGCAGAAGTCATCGCGGTCAGCGGCCCCGAGCCGGTCCTCGGGGGCGGCAAGCCTGTGGGTGCGATCGAGTGCTTGATCTGAGACCGTGAGACCCGAGCACGTGCTACGACCTGGGCGCCCTCCCGTCGCGGACCCGTGACGGCTGAGGGGCCCGACCCGTGGGCCGGACCCCTCACGTCGTCCGCTCGAGCTACCGGACCGTTCGAATCACTTGACCGCCGCGCGCATGCGACGCGTGACGGACTTGAGCTGCTCCTGGGCGTCGGTCACGATCTCGGCGGCCGTGCTCGGGGCATGGGCCAGGGCGTGCGCGGCGGCCTCGACGAACTTGTCGGCCTCGGCCCGGATCTCCGCGATCGTGGGGATGTCGACCTTGGCGGCGAGCTTGTCGGCCTCGGCGCGGACCTCGGCGACGGAAGTGGGCAGCTCGACCTTGGCCACGGCGCTGCGGACCTCGGCCACGGATGGGATGTCGACCTTGGCCACGAGCTTGTTGGCCTCGGCGCGGACCTCGGCGATGGTCGGCAGCTCGACGTGGCTGACCATCTCGCGGACCTCCGCGACAGAGGTGGGCAGGTCGACCTTGGCCACGGCCTCGCGCACCTCGGCGACGGTCGGCACGTGCAGGCCGGCATGGGTGGGAGCGCCCGATTCGGCCGGCTTCTCCGCGCTCGGGCGCGGGGCGCCCTTCTTGGCGGCGGGCTTGGGGTGGGCCTTCTTCGTGGCCTTGACCGGCGCAGCCTTCTTCCTGGCGGCGGGTGCCTCGACGGCGGGTGCCTCGACGGCGGGTGCCTCGGCCACAGGGGTCTCGCCGGCGGGGGCCTCGACCGCGGTCTCGGCGGCGCTGGCTGTGGCCTCAGCGCTCTCGCCGGCTTCGGCTCCCGGAGTGACGCCCTCGGCTGCCCCAGCGACGTCCTGCGCCGCCTCCGCGGCAGTCTCGGCCGCCTCACCGACAGTCTCGGCCGCCTCTGCGGCGCCTTCTGCCACGATCTCAGCAGGCTCGTTGACGGCCTCGACCGTCTCGCTCACGGCCTCGGCGGAATCGCTGACGACCTCGGCGATCTCAGGGTTGGTGCTGTCATCCATCGGATGGCTCCTCTCGGTTCTCCTCCTCGTCCGACGCGCGGTCGGCCGAGTTCTCGGATTGGAAGGCCGCGTAGATCTCCAGGAGCGCCCTTCGCTGGCGCTCCGTGAGCGTCGGGTCCTCGGTGATTGCCGCGAGGACCGTGTGGTCTGCGTGGTGCTCCTCGAGGATCCCCGCCCGCACGTACAGCGTCTCCGCGGAGATCCGCAGAGCCGCGGCGATCCTTGCCAGGATCTCCGCGCTGGGCTTGCGCAAACCGCGCTCCACCTGGCTGAGGTAGGGGTTGGAGATGTCTGCGGCCTTGGCCAGTTGGCGCAGCGAGATCTCGGCGGCGTGCCGCTGTTCACGGATGTAGGCGCCGAGCTTTGCTGCGTCGATCCTGGCCACGCACACAGTCTGCACCCGTCATGCTTGCAATTGCAAGCGCCCTGCAAGCAGGGGCGGGATCCGGCGCTCCCCGCGATCACCCGCGATCTCCGCCCGTCTCCCGCGATCGATCCCGATCTCGCCCATCTCCCGCGATCGATCCAGGATCGAGCACTCGTGACGCCAGCAATCCTGGATCGATCGGTTGATCGGCCAGCAGACCTGGCGGGAACCGGATCACGTCCTTCTGACCTGGATTACCCTTGAGGCATGTTGTTCGGTTTGACCGGTTCCATCCTGTGGGCCATCGACATCGCGACGATCATCGCCGCGGTCTTCGCCTTCATCGACTGCTTGCGTCGCCGCGAGGACGCCTTCCCCGCGATCGGCAGGCACTCGAAGGGGCTGTGGCTGGCGCTGACCGGCGGCTCGGCACTCGTGGGGATGGCCCGCTTCAATCCCATTGGCTGGCTCGGGCTCGCGGCGATCGTCATCTGTGCTGTGTACCTGCTGGACATCCGCCCGAGGATCATCGAGATCACCGGCGGGCGGTGACCCCGGACTCCTCCGCCGCCTTCTCGCGGGCGGCGGAGGGCGTGGGACGGTGAGCCGCGCCAACCGTCCGGAGGGCAGCATCACCCGCGGCACCACGAACCCGAACCGGCTGCGCAGGTTCGACCGTTGGATCATCCATCGGCTGGGTCGGCAGATCCGCGACGAGCGCGCACCGGTCGTGGTCGATCTGGGGTTCGGCGCCTCGCCCGTGACGACCCTTGAGCTGGCCCAGCGGATGGCCCAACGCGTGGGACCGGGCATCACAGTCGTGGGCGTCGAGATCGACGCATCGCGCGTGGAGCTGGCGAGGCAGTTGGAGCAGGGATTCCCGGGCGGTGTGCGGTTCCTCCGCGGTGGCTTCGAGATCCCGCTCCCCGGGGGAGAGCGTCCGCTCCTGGTGCGCGCCTGCAACGTGCTTCGCCAGTACCCAGTCCAAGACGTCCCCCGGGCATGGGCGATCGTGGCCGGGCGGCTGGCACCGGGTGGGCTGCTCGTCGACGGGACCAGCGACGAGCTCGGCCGCCTGTGCGCCTGGGTCTCGATCCCCTGCCCGGATGGGGCGTCACAGGGCGAATTCGGCGTGGTGCCAGACGAGTTCACGATCAGCGTCGACCTGCGCACGCTCGACCGGCCCAGCCGCGTCGCCGAGCGGCTCCCGAAGGCGTTGATCCACCGCAACGTACCCGGTGAGCCGGTCCACGCGTTGCTGGTCGACCTTGACCGGGCCTGGGACCGAGCGGCGGCGCTGGCGGCCTTTGGGCCGCGCCAGCGGTGGGTCGCAGCCGTGCGGGACCTTCGAGACCGTGGCCTGCCGGTGCGGGCCGGGCCCCAACGCTGGCGGCTCGGCGAGCTGACAGTGCCCTGGTCGACCGTCGCCCCGATCGAGCCCGATCAGCTCGCCAGCAGGTGAACTCGTGGTTGGGCAGCGGGTCGGGCGATCGGGCGGGGGCTGATGTGCCGGCCCGGGCGGACCTTCCCGGGGCGAACGCGCGCGGGCCCGGGCGCATTTCCTCGCCCGGGCCCGCGATTGCTCGTGTGGGGGTGCTACTTCTTCTTGCCCTGCGCAGCCACCGCTGCCGCGGCTGCTGCTGCGGCCTCCGGATCCACGTACTCGCCGCCGGGGACGGTCGGCTTGAGGTCATCGTCGAGCCGGTACACCAGGGGGATTCCGGTGGGGATGTTGAGCTTGATGACCGCTTCGTCGCTCATGCCCTCGAGGTGCTTCACGAGGCCGCGCAGCGAGTTGCCATGTGCGCCGATCAGGACGGTCTTGCCGGTCCGCAGGTCCGGGACGATCCCGTCGTACCAGTACGGGAGCATGCGGGCAACGACGTCCTTGAGGCACTCGGCGTCCGGCCGGAGCTCAGGGGCCAGATCCGCGTAGCGCGGGTCGTGGGTCTGGGCGTAGGGATCCTCAGGATCGATGGGCGGCGGGGGCACGTCGTAGGAGCGGCGCCAGAGCGTGAACTTCTCCTCGCCGTACTTCTCAAGCGTCTCGGCCTTGTCCTTGCCCTGCAGGGCGCCGTAGTGGCGCTCGTTGAGCCGCCAGGACCGACGCACCGGCACCCAGTGCCGATCGCAGTTCTCCAGCGCGATCTGGGTGGTCCGGATGGCTCGCTTCTGCAGCGAGGTGTGGGCCACGTCGGGGAGGATGCCCTTCTCGAGGAGCATCTTGCCGCCCAGAGCTGCCTCCTCCTCGCCCTTGGGGGTCAGGTTGACATCAACCCACCCGGTGAACAGGTTCAGTGCATTCCATTCGCTCTCGCCGTGGCGAAGCAGGATCAGGGTGTACGTCATAGCGGAATACTGGCCCAACTGGTCGGGTCGGCGCGCGTCGGCGGGCGGTCAGCCCCGGAGTCGATGTCGAGCGCGGCGCAGCCCCCGGTGAGCCGGGGCAATCCGTCGCGTGGCGGTGCGTTCTACTCCGGGAAGGCGGCCAGGTTGTCCAACGACTCCCCCCGTGACTTGCGCCAGGCCCTCTCCCTGCGGATCGCCGAGGCGAAGCCCATCGACAGCAGCGCGTTGAACGATTCGTCGCTGTTCTGCAGCACCGATCCGAGAAGGCGGTCGAGATCCGCGTCCTGCAGCCCGGCGACCGGGACGTGTCCGACCAGGTAGACGTCGCCGAGCCGATCCAGCGCGAATGCCACCCCGAGCATCGTCGTGTTGCGCTGCAGCATCCACCGATAGACCGCCTCCACGTTCTCCTCGGGTCGTCGGCAGACGAACGCGTTGATGGTCAGGGCCTCGGGTCCAACTCGGATGCTCACGGTCGTGCGCTTGCGAGCGCTGCCCGGGAGCACGATCACGAAATCGACGGGTGAGGTCCGTTCATGCTCGACGCCGTCCGCGACGAGCAGGGCTGCCAGCCGCGCGGCCACGTCGACGGCCGCAGCCGGGCCATCCTCAGGAAGCCGGCCGGACTGGCTCGGGACGCCCCCGGTATGGGTGTCCCCGGTTGGGGCGGCCCCGGCTTGGATGTGCCCGGAATCGGGTTCCGGGCACATCAGACAGCCCGCCAGAGTGCCTTGCGTGGGGGCTCCAATGCGGCTGCGTAGCTGGCGAGGACCGCCCCTGCCGTCGCGTCCCACGTCAAGGTGGCTGCGTGGGCGCGGGCGCCCTGGGCCAAGCGGGACCGCAACGCCGCGTCGCCCAGGATTGCCTGCAGGGCTCGCGCCCAAGCCCCTGGGTCATGGCCGTCGACCAGGACACCGGAGCGGCCGTCGGCCACCGCCATCGGCAGCCCACCCACATTCGCTGCCAGGACGGGCGTTCCGCAGGCCTGGGCCTCCACCGCGACCAGGCCGAACGACTCGGAATGCGAGGGCACGGCGACCACGTCAGCGCAGGCGTACAGCTGGCGCAGGCGTCGTCGCTCGGTCGCCGGGAGGAACGTCACTGGCACGTTGAGCGCGGCTGCCAAGTGGGCGAGCCCCGCGGCATATGCCGCCCCGCCACCGGGTGCCGCCCCGCCCCGCAGCCGCTGCGCCGCACGGGCCGAGGTCCAACCACCGGGTGGTCCGCCGCACAGGACCAGCCGCACCCGGGAGGCGAGCCCGGGATCCACGTCCGGCATCTGGGCAATCGCCCGGATGAGCAGGTCAGGGGCCTTCAGCGGCTGGATCCGGCCGACGAACAGCACGACCAGGTCATCGGGCCGCAGGCCGAGGCCGACCCGAGTGCCCTCCCGGTCGGCCGCTCGGTGGTCCGGGTGGAAGGCTTCGAGGTCGACGCCAGGAAGGGCGACGTCCACCAGCGCCGGGTCCGCGTCGTAGAGTCCGACAAGGTCGGCTCGCTCGGCTGCGGTGTTGGCGAGCAGGCGGTCGGCGGCCTCGACCACCTGCTGCTCGCCGATGATCCGCAGGCTCGGCTCGGGAGCATCGCCGGGAGCCAGGCCGCGGTTCTTCACCCGCCCCATGGTGTGCATCGTGTGGACGAGGGGCACGCCCCAGCGCTCCTTGGCCAGCCAGCCGACTTGGCCGGACAGCCAGTAGTGGGAGTGGATCAGATCGAACGAGCCCTCGCGGCGAGCGGCCTCGTGGCGCAGGACTCCTGCGGCCATCGCGCACAGCTGGCCGGGCAGGTCCTCCTTGGCCAGGCCCTGGAACGGGCCGGCCGGGACGTTGTGGACCAGCACCCCGCGCGCCATCGCGACCTGCGGCGGCTGGTTCGACGACGTCGCGCGGGTGAAGATCTCGACCTTGGTGCCCCGCTCGGCAAGTCGGCGGGCGACCTCGGCGACGAATACGTTCATGCCGCCTGCGTCGCCGGTCCCCGGCTGGTCGAGCGGTGAGGTGTGGACGCTGAGCATCGCCACGCGACGCGGCGCCCGGCGCAGCGGGTGGGCAACCCCGCGCGGCCGCTCCATCACCTGACGGCGGGGGGGTTCTCCAGCGAGGTGTCTGCGTACGGCTCACCGGTGACCACGTGGATGACCCGCCGCGCGATCGACGTGGCGTGGTCGGCGTACCTCTCGTAGTACCGCGACAGGAGCGTGGCGTCGATCGCTGCCTCGACGCCGTGGGACCACGAGGGCGAGAGGACGACCGTGAAGAGCTCGCGATGCAGCCGGTCCATCTCCTCGTCGTAGCGCGCGATGTCCGGTCCCAGGCCGACGTCCTTGGTGGAGATCACCGTAGCGGTCTTGGCCACGATCGCGTCGGCCAACGCACCCATCTGCGCGAACGTCCCGCGCAGGCTCGTGGGGATGCTGGAGTTCGGGTATCGAAGGCGGGCCTGCTTGGCCACGTGAACTGCCAGGTCGCCCATCCGCTCGAGGGAGGACGAGATCCGCAGTGAGCCGATCACGAGGCGCAGGTCGGTGGCCACCGGCTGCTGGAGCGCCGCGGCGTCGTAGCAGCGCCGTTCGACCTCGCTGGTCAGCTCGTCGAGGTGGTCGTCGGCCGAGATCACGGACTCGGCCAGCGTCAGGTCCGCGTTCAGGAGGGCCTGGGTTGCCTTGTTCATGGCGGATCCGGCGGCGACGGCCATCTCGGCCAGGAGGTCGCTGATCTCGTCGAGCTGCTCATGGAATGCTGCGCGCATGGGGGATCCTCTCGATTCGTCCAGAGTGTAGTTCCTGCCGCGGCACGAACAGCATCGCAGGAACATGGCCGGTCGGTGATCGGATCGTGAACGTGGCCCGCCCGGGGGGTGAACTCGGGTCCCCCCGCGGGCGGGCCGGCCCGAGCGGATCGGATGCGGCCCTATTCTGGGCCCGTGACGACCCAGACCCGGCTCGGGCGCGACCTGGAGGCCGTGCTGAGGGCGCTTCGGACGCCGTCCTTCTGGGTCGACCCCGTCGGGGAGGTGGCCTGGGCCCATCCAGGTGTCGAGGCGATCCGGGTGGTCTGGCGGGGAGCCGTGCGGATCCCCGAGATATCCCGCATGGTGGACCTCGCGCGGATGTCCGAGCAGCCCGTCCAACGGGACATGACCGTTCGGCGCCCGGGCCGCCGCCAGACGGGCATCCGGCTGCGCGTGCGGGTGGCCCCGCTTCCGTCGCGGGCTGCGCTCGTGCTGGTCGAGGACATCTCGGAAGCTGAGCGGCTCGATCATGCCCGGCGCGACTTCGTCGCCAACGTCAGCCACGAGCTCAAGACGCCGGTGGGGGCGCTCTCGCTGCTGGCCGAGGCGGTCATGCAGGGCCGGGAGGACCCGGCGGCCGTCGAGCACTTCGCCTCCCGCATGGTCGTGGAGACGCGGCGGCTGACTTCGCTCATCAACGACCTCATGGACCTCTCCCGGCTTGAGGGCATCGAGCCCCTGAGCCCGATGGAGCCCGTTGAGATCGATCCGGTCGTGGTCCAGGCCTGCGAGGACGCCCGCCAGTTGGCGCAGGCCAAGGGCATCCGCTACCTGCGGGGGGGAGTGCCCGGGCTGCGCGTGCTCGGCGTCCAGCCCCAGCTACTGACCGCCGTGCGCAACCTCATCGTCAATGCCATCAACTACAGCCCGCACGACACCAAGGTGGCGGTCACCACAGGCACGTCCGATGGCTGGGTGACCATCGCCGTCACCGACCAGGGGATCGGCATCCCGCCCACGGAGCTGGACCGCGTCTTCGAGCGCTTCTACCGCGTCGATCCGGCGCGGTCCAGGGCCACCGGTGGCACCGGCCTTGGCCTGGCCATCGTCAAGCACGTGTGCGCCAACCACGGTGGGCAGATCGACGTGTGGTCGCGCGTGGGGGAGGGCTCCACGTTCACGATGCGCCTGCCGGAACTGACCGAGGCTGCCAGCCGACATCCCGCGGGCCGCGGGCTACGTGCTACGAGCTTCGACGACGGCCCGGCCGGCCCGATGCCCGGTCAGGTGAAGGAGGGGACGTGACCCGGATCATGGTGGTCGAGGATGAGGAGTCCTTCTCCGATGCGCTGAGCTACATGCTGCGCAAGGAGGGATTCGACGTCTCGGTGGCGTCCACCGGCCAGGACGCACTCGCGCTCTTCGCGCGCACGCCGGCTGACCTCGTGCTCCTCGACCTGATGCTGCCCGGGATGTCAGGGACAGACGTGTGCCGGACCATCCGCGCGAGGTCCCGGGTCCCGATCATCATGGTCACGGCCAAGGACGCCGAGATCGACAAGGTCCTGGGCTTGGAGCTCGGCGCCGACGACTACGTGACCAAGCCCTTCTCCAGCCGGGAGCTGCTGGCTCGGATCCGCGCCGTGCTGCGCCGGCTCGACTCCTGCCACGAGGTCCCGGTGATCGAGTCCGGACCGGTGCGGATCGATCCCGACCGGCACGTCGTCGAGGTTGACGGCCGCCCGGTGGCCCTCCCGCTCAAGGAGTTCGACCTGTTGGAGTACCTGGTCCGCAATGCCGGGCGGGTGTTGACCAGGGGTCAGCTGATCGACCGGATCTGGGGCTCCGACTACGTCGGGGACACCAAGACTCTGGACGTCCATGTCAAGCGGCTGAGGGCCAAGATCGAGCCCGAACCGGCCAACCCCAAGCACCTGCTGACCGTGCGCGGTCTCGGCTACAAGTTCGAGGGCTGAGCCCGGTCCGAGTTCCCACTGGCCGGTCCGCATCCCTGCTGCCCGGGCGGCTACTCGCCTGCGGCTTTCTCGGTGCTGGCCCGTGGCCCAAGGCCCGCGTAGTACCCGGTTGCGGGGACCACCGCGACCTGCTGCTCGGAGCTGCCCGCCTCGCTGAACGTGAAAGTGACAGTGGCGTACGAGCCGGCTGGGACGTTCAGCCTCGAAAGGGTGATCTGCTCCGACCCGGCGCTGGGCCCCGTCCCGGCCCCGACCCGGACCGCCGTTCCGGGCCGCACGACGATCGCGCTGGTCTGCAAGGACTTCGACGCCGGCTCGGTGGTCACGGAGGCGAGGGCGTCGGCCCGTTCGCCGTCGTTTATCATTGTGAACAGCAACGACGCCGACCCGCTCCCGTCCGCGACGAGGGTTGCGTCCTGCACCAGGAACCCCTCGCCGACCTCGAAGTCGGTGCCGTTCCCGGTGGGTGGCTGATCGTCCACGGTGCTGGTTGAACCTTGGTAGCACCCCGCGGTCGGAAGCGCGACAGCGAGGCTCACGAGGGCGGCGGCAGCACGGGAGCGCATCACGGAGGGCACCCTACCTGTCGGAAGTTGCACAGGGGCGGTTGGGCTCGGCGTGCTAAACTAGGAGTTCACCGGAAGGGGTCCCCTGCGCAATGACTTTCAACGTTGGCGACACGGTTGTCTATCCCCATCACGGGGCCGCGCTCATCGAGTCCATCGAGGTTCGTTCGATCAAGGGGATCGACCGGGAGTACTTGGTCCTGCGTGTTGCCCAGGGCGACCTGACGGTCCGGGTGCCGGCTGACAATGTCGACCTCGTCGGGGTCCGCGACGTCGTCAACGCCGAAGGCCTGGACCGGGTGTTCGACGTCCTTCGGCAGCCCTACACCGAGGAGCCGACGAACTGGTCGCGCCGGTACAAGGCCAACCTCGAGAAGCTTGCCTCAGGCGATGTGATCAAGGTCGCCGAGGTCGTTCGTGATCTCTGGCGCCGAGAGCGCGAGCGTGGCCTCTCCGCAGGCGAGAAGCGGATGCTGAGCAAGGCCCGTCAGATCCTGGTCAGCGAGCTTGCCCTGGCCGAGCACACCAACGAGGACAAGGCCGAGGAGATCCTCGACGAGGTCCTGCAGTCCTGAGCCAGGGGGACCCGACGCTGACGCCCGTGGCCTGACACTCGCGGCCTGGTGCCGCCCCCGTCCGAACGCGTCGGCACGGTCTCGACCGACACGGTCTCTACAGATGCTGAGTCGTCAGAGGGACGGCGTCGTGGGGCATGCTGCGGCGGTGGTCCTTGCCGTAGCGTGACCCGCATGACTTCCCCATCGGCAGGGACTCGCGAGGCTGGTGGCGTCGCGGTGATCGTGCCGGCTGCCGGGGCCGGTGAACGTCTCGGCGCCGGTGTCCCCAAGGCCCTCGCCCTCGTTGGCGGGGAGCCGATCCTGGCCCATGCTGTCCGGGGCCTGGTCGCCGAGCCCCGCGTCGGGCTGGTCGTCCTGGCTGCTCCCGAGGGGATGGAGGAGCAGATGGCTGGGGTCGCCGCCCGCCGTGCCAGCGGCATCCCTGTGGTCGCGGTCACCGGCGGGGCGACGCGTGCGGAGTCGGTTCGCCGCGCCCTGCGCGCTGTTCCGGACAGCTTCGACGTCGTGCTCGTGCATGACGCCGCACGCTGCCTCGTGCCAGTCGAGGTGGTGGCGGCGGTCATCGATGCCGTCCGGGCCGGCGCCAGCGCCGCGGTGCCGGGGTTGCCAGTCGTCGACACGATCCGCCAGCTGCAGCCGGGCGGCGGCTCGCGCACGATCGACCGCTCCCTCTTGCGGGCCGTGCAGACCCCCCAGGGGTTCCCTGCCGCGGTGTTGCGCCGCGCCCATGAGACGGGCGACGTGGCCGCCACTGATGACGCCGGCATGGTGGAGGCCCTGGGCCTGCCGGTCGAGCTCGTGGCGGGGCACACCAGGGCGCTGAAGGTGACCACACCGCAGGACCTGTTGCTGGCCGAGGCGATCCTGGCCGGGGAGGTGGCTTCATGAAGGGCTCCGTGGCTGTTCCCCTCGTGGGCATCGGAGTGGACGTGCACCCGTTCGCGTCGCCCGATTCCGGCCGTCCGATGCGTCTTGCCTGCCTCGAATGGCCGGGCCAGGTGGGCCTGGCGGGTCACTCGGACGCCGACGTCGCTGCGCACGCGGTCTGCGACGCGCTGCTTTCCGCGGCGGGGTTGGGCGACCTGGGCGCCAACTTCGGCACGGCCGAGCCGCAGTGGGCCGGCGCCCCGGGTGCGGCCCTCCTGGGCGAGACCCTGCGGCGGATCACCGCTGCCGGCTTCGCCGTCGGGAACGTGGCGGTCCAGGTGATCGGGAACCGGCCCAAGGTCGGCCCACGCCGCGAGGAGGCGCAGGCGGCGCTCTCGGCTGCCCTCGGCGGGGCGACCGTGCGGCTGTCGGCGACGACGACGGACGGCTTGGGCCTGACCGGCCGCGGCGAGGGCCTGGCGGCGATCGCCACGGCACTGCTGATCGTGGTTCCCCCGTCCATGCCGTAGATCCGGTTGTTGCCGGGCCGGTTGGGGAAGCAGCCACTTCCAGCGCGAGGTGCGTGCCCGGGTGGCGTGCCTGCTCGGCCGGTAGAATCGCCCAGTGACCCTGCAACTCCACGACACCGCCGCGCGCGCGAAGCGCGACTTCGTCCCCCTCGAGCCGGGACGGGTGTCGATCTACGTCTGCGGGGCGACCGTGCAGTCCGCGCCGCACGTTGGCCACATCCGCTCGGGTGTGAGCTTCGACGTGCTGCACCGTTGGCTGCTGGCCTCCGGGTTCGAGGTCACCTTCGTGCGCAACGTGACCGACATCGACGACAAGATCCTGGCCAAGGCCGTGGAGGAATCCCGTCCCTGGTGGGCCGTCGCCGCCCACTACGAGCGCTCGTTCGCTGAGGCCTATCGGATCCTCGGGTGCCTCCCGCCGACCGTGGAGCCGCGGGCCACCGGTCACGTGCCGGCGATGATCTCCCTGATGCGCCGGCTGATCGACGCCGGGCACGCGTACGCCTCCGACGGCGACGTCTACTTCGACGTGGCGTCCTTCCCCGAGTACGGGGCGTTGTCCGGCCAGCGACTGGTGGACATGCAGCCCGCTGGGGATGCCGACCCCAACGCCCGCAAGCGCGACCCGCGGGACTTCGCCCTCTGGAAGGGCACTCGTGGCGCTGGCCCCGGATGGGAGACCCCGTGGGGCGTGGGCCGCCCGGGGTGGCACCTGGAGTGCTCGGCGATGGCCGGGACCTACCTCGGACCCGCCTTCGACATCCATGGCGGCGGCCTGGACCTGGTGTTCCCGCATCACGAGAACGAGGTCGCCCAGTCGCGCGCTGCCGGCGATGGCTTCGCCCAGTACTGGCTGCACAACGCGTGGGTGACCACAGCCGGCGAGAAGATGAGCAAGTCGCTGGGCAACTCCCTGCTGGTCACCGAGGTCGTCAAGCGGGTGCGTCCGGTGGAGCTGCGGTTCTACCTGGCCAGCGCCCACTACCGCTCGAACATCGAGTTCTCCGAGGCGAGCCTGCTCGATGCTGCTGCGGGGTACCGCCGGCTCGAGGGGTTCGTCCGTCGGGCCGCGGAAGGCGTCGGGGGGCTGTCGGCACAAGGCGCCAGCGCGGGTTCACCTGGCGCGGCCGGTGCTGCCGCCGGGGAGCCTGTCCGTCGCGATCGGCTGCCGGCGGAGTTCACCGCCGCGATGGACGACGACCTGGGTGTTCCGGCGGCCCTCGCGGTGATTCACGAGACAGTCTCGGAGGGCAACCGCCTGCTCGCTGATCGGCACGCTGCGGGCGCGCAGACCATGGCGCTGCTGGCCGACGTGCGTGGGATGCTCGGCGTGCTCGGCGTCGATCCGCTTGATCCGCAGTGGGCGGTGGAGCAGGGGAGCGGCGCGGCCCGGGCGGCCCTGACGTCGCTTGTGGGCGATCGGCTCGCTGCCCGCCAGGCCGCACGCGCGGCCCGGGACTTCGCTGCCGCGGACGCGGTGCGCGACTCCCTGAAGGCTGCCGGAATCCTCATCGAGGACACCCCCAGCGGCCCTCGTTGGTCCTTGGAGGGATGATGGCTGGTAGTCCGCAGCGGCGGGGCGCCACCCGCAGGCCGGGTTCGAAGAAGGGCCAGACCGTCGGCTCCGGCGGCCAGGGCAGGCAGCGGCTCGAGGGCCGCGGACCCACGCCCAGGGCGGAGG
>JBAVLA010000351.1:0-13179 GCA_049688595.1 Candidatus Nanopelagicales bacterium
GCCCTCAGTGCTCACCTACCAGCGGCTCGGACATCAGCCTCCACCCGGAACACCGATGCAGTCCCATTAGGAGTCCTGATGCACCCCGTGCAGAGTTGCGGGGATTCGACCCCCGCAACCCCGCCAACCTCCGCAGTCGACACCGGCCCGTGTGTCCTTTGCCGCCAGCCCACCCGCCGCTATGGCGACGGCGGCAACCCCAAGTGCGACCGCTGCCGCTCCGCCTCGCCCTTGGCCCGCCGACCCCTTTCGACACAGGAAGGCGCCCATGACCGACAGGGGGGTCCTGAGCCCCGCGATCCCGGGGGTCCGTCCCGGCGGCGAGTCCCCCACGTGCTGACCAGTTGATTCGCTGCGTCTCTGGATCATCCGAGGGGCGGCGCACTCGGGCCGCCTGCGTCGAGCCGACGGCGTGTGTCGGTGTCGTCGGAGGGTCAAGTGGCCATGACGGCTGTCCACAGGTTCAGCCACGCGGTGGCCTCTGGCCATCTGGTGGGGAGGTGCGGTTCTGGCGGTAGTGGGCGGTGAAGCCTGCTCCAGCGTGCGCGTCTCGCGGCCGATAGGGGGCACTCCGAGCCAGAGAGTCTCGCCTACGGTCTGCCCTCCGATTTCACGATGTCGGCTCCTCGAATCTTGTGGTTGGAGGTGCTCCGGTACGGGGGTACAAGTCGAGGAAGTCCCGGGCCGTGAGGATGCGTGGGCGGTCCAGGCCCAGGGACAGGAAGGCCCTATCACCGGTCACGATGGCGTCGACGGCGCCGGCCACGGCCGCGTCGAGGATCGGCTGATCATCAGGGTCGGAGATCGGAACGCTCGCACCACCGGGGCCGGCGAGTTCGTAGTCGATGCCGGCCAGAAAGGCGTCCAGAGCCGCCAACAGATCGGGGCGCTTGCGCCGGACTACCTCGTGCAGTTCGTCGATGATCCAGTCGGTCAGAACCAGCCGGTGCTCGTCGAGGACAAGGGCCAAGGCGCGCGCTGGTGTCGAGTTCGGCAACAGCAGCGCCGAGATGACGACGTTGGTGTCGACCAGGACACGGATCACGACACCCGACCACGCACGTCGTCGACCAGCGACTGGACTTCGGCGTCGTCGCTGACACCGAAGTCAGCCGCCGCGTCGGAGAAGGCGGCCTGCGCTTGGGCCAGTGCTGCGAGCCCGGCTTTGGCGACGACCACCTCGCCATTCGCCTTCTCAACGAAGAGCACCTTGTCACCGGGAACAAGATGCAGCCGACGGCGCACCTCGACCGGAACGGTGATCTGGCCGTTGGCCGAGAGCTTGGCAAGGTTCATGATCACTCGATTCTTGAGATCTACCGAATCCTTGAGAACAGCATACCCGATCCAGACGCCAGCACCCGGCGGAACGTCAGAGCGCCCTTTTGGGCGGCGATGCCAGGGTCGACGCGCGCGATAGGCGGCGATATGCAGCACCCCATTCCGGCAGGTTATGGCGGCGTTTCTGGGCTGGAACGCTCGCTGCGCTTCCGGTCGGGTCGCACTGCAGGCTGCGCTACGAGGTCGGCTTGCGGCCCTGAGCGAAGAGTCCAGCGCGGTCGATGCGGACATCCACATCGGTGAACCCGGCGTCCTCCAGGATGCGCCGGTGGTCAGCCTCACCCATGCGCCGCACCCCGTAGGAGACGGCAGCGTTCTGCGTGGGTGTCCTGGCCGGTTGAGGGTCGACGGTCACGAACCGGCCGCCGGGGCGCAGCACACGGAAGACCTCACTCGCGCTCGCCGGCGCGTTGATGGCGGTGGCCGCGGTGAACAGGGTGCCGCCGAAGGGAAGCTTCGCGGCGTTGCCGAGAACCAGCTCTGCTGTGCCTGCGGCGATCCTGTCGGCCAGGCGCCGTTCGGCGGCACGCAGCATCAGGGGGGACGCATCGAGACCGACGACCCGGCTCACGTGCTGCGCCTTGGCCGCCATGAACGCTCCCGGCCCGCAGCCGATGTCGAGCAGTTCGTCGTCGGACCGCAGGTCGAGCATGTCGGCGACGCTGCGGTAGACGCCCGCCTCGATGATCGGCATCAGCCTGGCCATCACCCAGCCCCCCGGCCCGTTGCACCAGAACGCCTGCGGCCCGCCCGGCGCGAACACCGTGAACACCGCGTCCTCGTCGGGCAGGACCCGCTCCGTCCCGGGCGTTCCAAACCGGCTACGCGCGGTCGCCGCGCCCACGGCGACCGTCCCACCGGCGATCAGCGCAACTGCTGTCCGTCGACGCATGCCAACACCCCGCTCAGAGCCCTCTCGGGGGCTCACGCTTACAGGGTGCACCACCCCGCGCCTCGATCGACAGAGCCCAAAGCCCCGCGTGGGGGATGCACCCGCCGGTCGCCGGCCTCACGCCTCGATCGCGTGCTTGTACGCGGCCAGGTACTTGTCGAGGTCCCGGTCACCCTTCCAGAACAGGGCGTCCTCGACCTTGTCCACCACCGGCATCTTCGAGGAGACCTCGCAGGCCAGGGCCAGCATCGTTCCGGTCTCGTCGGGAGCGGTCGTGTACGTCCACGTCACACCGGTCGACACATGGTCCACGATCCGCTCGTTGGGCACATACTCCTTGCGGGTCACGACGCCGTGGATGGTGATGAAGAAGGCGCGGCCCACCCACTCGTAGGTCGAGCCAACGCCACCGTCAGGCGTCAGGGACACCTTCGTCAGATGGGCAGCGTGCCCGCCGGGCTCCTTCCCCTCGGCCTCGAACATGGCCGAGTAGAAGTGCTCCGGGACCTTCACGTACTCGAACACCCGCTCCACCGGTGCGTCGATGTGCACGTCACGCTTGTGCGTCGTCGAACTCATGACTTCCGATCCCCTTCCCAGGGAGCCGTTCCGGTCGCTCGCTGCGACCTCCTCCAGCGGCCACGGGCCGCGGGACCCTCTCGATCCCCCCCACACTCCGCGCGACCATCCCAGGCCGCAAGTGCCCAACGACCCTTGAGCGGGTGCACTCCAGCCTGGGCCGACCGCGTCCGAGCCCCAGCATCTATGCGAATGCGTGGCGGTCTGACATCGTCGCGGACTGAAGAGACACCAAGTCGAGAAAACGGACATGGCTTCAGCTCACGCGGCGGCCTCGCAACATGCCAAGACCCCTCCCACTGCAACCCGGCCAGGCGCCCAGGCTGCCGCGACACCAAGCCCCCGATCCGCCCGGTGTGAGTGCGTCCGGTGTGACGCGGGTGCCATGTGCGCGACATCAGTCGATGGCCGGGCACGGGATCCTGCGCAGGCGATCTCCCGGGACGCTTTGAAGGTCGCACTCCTCGATGGTCGGCGCTTGGCGGGTCAGGTTTCGGTGCGCTCAGGGGGTGCGGCCGGCTGGGGTGATTAGACGGGACCACCCACGACCGAGCACATCACCGCGTTCAGCCAAGCGGCCCGCAGAGCCGTTAGCCGGGTCGATGGCCCTTCCGCGGGCGCCGCACGGCGTCGACGATCGCCAGGAGGATGCCGACCAGGAAGAAGGCATACCCAACGACCCTCTCCTCCCCGAAGACGATCCCGCACACCACGCAGGTGAGGGCAAAGGCCGCCAGCGGCGTCAGCCGCCTCTCGCCGCCACCCCGCCACACAACGAGGAACAGGATCGCGAGGACAGCCAGAACCCCAACGGCAATCGCGACATAGACAGCGCTCGCGCTCATCCAACCCCCTTGGGTTGCGCCCCTCGAGAGCCAGGCCCCTCACTTGTCACGCTATTGCCCTACGCCCCGTACCCGGCAGAGGCCTACGTCCCGAAAAGGAACCCCGCCTGGGACGCCGCAGGGCAACGTCGCATGCCCGTTGGAGCGTCCCGCAATACCCACCCGAACGATCACCGGAGAAGGGGCGATGACGCCTCAACGCCCGGCCGGTGGGAAGTGGCCCAGAGTGCGTCCGCTGCAAGCCTTGTCCATCTGGAAACGCCTGCCCCTGGGTGCGCGTGCGCGACAGGCGGCGGTGTTGCGCGGGTCAGGCGGAGCGTTCCGTTCTGATCGTTCCGGCATCCAGGCAGCGAGGCGGGGCGGCCCGCACAGGCGCAGAAGGGCGGCGCCATTGCCGCGCATCAACATTCGTGGCTAGGAGGTGGTGGTGTCCCGTGCGGCGGCGTGGTCGAGCAGGGTTCGGGTCCACATGTCGATCAGGTGGCCGCCGTGCCGGTCGGGGGTCCAGCCGCGCTGGGCCAGCAGCAGGAAGTACTCGGCGCTGTTGGTGGCCCAGATGATGTCGGCGACCTGTTGGTCGTCGAGGTCCGCGCGCAGCTGCCCTGTCCGGCGCAGGTCCTCGGCGAACAGGAGCATGTTGTGCGCACGCCGGTCGACCAGCCCGGACCACGCCTGTGCACAATCCGGGTCGGTGCGGCCGGCCTCTCTGAGGGCGTCCTGCAGGGGCGCCAACAGCGGCAGCAGGGTGGCCAGGGCGTGGGCGTAGACAGTGATCTTCTCCTGCGCGCTGGTCGCAGATTCGATCTGTTGGACATAGGTACGCTCCCTGGCCGGGATGGGTTGGTCGGTTCCGCCGAGGACCATGTCGATCACGGCCAGCACTAGTGCAGGCTTGCGTCCGACGCTGGCATAGACGGTGTCGACCGCGACGCCGGCGCGTTGGGCGACCTGGGCCACCGTGGCGTTGTACCCCTCGGAGGTGAACAGCTCCCGGGCTGCCTGCAGGATCGCCCGGCGGGTGTTCTCGGCCTGGGCAGCCCGAACCTCGGAGCGGTACCTGCGGGTATTGACCGCCCTGTCCATGGGGTCTACCTTACCAGTATTGATCCGAATCCACTTCGGATCAACAGGAGGAGCGACCATGACCGAGACCACCGTCCCCACCGCGCGTGCCGCCGTCCACCGCCCCGCCCACGACGGGCCTGCCACCTGGGCGATGGGGTCGCTGTTCGAGCACCTGCTCACGGCCAGCGAATCCGCCGGGACGCTCGGCGTCAGCCTGGTCACCATGCCCCCCGGAGTCGGCACGCCCCTGCACCGGCACACCCACGAGGCCGAGGCGTTCTACCTGCTCGACGGAACCCTGACCTACCGAGCAGGAGAGGACACCCACCACCTGGAACCCGGGTCCTTCATCTACCTCCCACTCGGGGTGCCGCACGCGTTCCGGATCACCGACACCCAGCCCGCCCGGTTCCTGGCGCTGACCTCCCCTGGGGGCCTGATGGACCTCTACGACGAGGTCGGCATCCCCGCCGCCGAACGACGCCTCCCCGGCCCCGACAGCCAACCCATGGACGTCGAGATCGCCAGATGGAACGTCGTCGGACCCCGCTACGGCCTCGAAGTTCTCGGACCACCCCTGCCCCACGACGTCTGAGGCGCAGCCCGTGACCCGGTACCCACCGCAGCCCGTGACCCGGTACCCACCGCAGCCCGGATGTCGCCGGGCTCTCCGGGGAGCACGTCGAGGTCGTCCAGCCACGCGGCCCCGGGGCGCATCCGGGCCTGGAAAGGTCGGCCGACCAGCCGGGGGTCGCGGGCCTGCAGGAACCGCAGGTGCGCCACCGGGTCGCCGTCCGGTTGGGATGCGACGTGATCGACGACGACCTTGCCCGGGGTGGCGGACATGACCGGGCCGCGCACGGTGCGCGCCAGGCCGGGCAGGGTGGCGTAGGCGGTGGTGAAGATGCCCCAGGCCCGGTCCAGGGGGACCTCGAAGTAGACCTGCGGCCCGGTGTCGCGGGCGACGAACATGTAGTAGGGCACCACACCGGCCGCGAGCTCGGCCCGCCACAAAGCGGCCCAGGTCAGCGGGTCATCGTTCACGTGGGCCATCAGCGGGGCCTGGGCATAGACCACCGCCCCGGTCGACCGGATCCGCGCGATCGAATCCCGGGCCGCATCGGTTAACAGCTCCCGCGGGTGACTGAAGTGGGCCATCACCGCCAGGGTGCGCCCGGAGGCGATCACCTTGTCGAACAACCGCATCAGGTCATCGGCATCCGAATCGGTGGTGAACCGCGCGGGCCAGTACGCCAACGACTTGGTGCCGATCCGGATCGTAGCCACGCTCGGGACGTCCAGCAGGGGTTCGAGGTGGGCCCGCAACCGCATCGTGGACATGATCATCGGATCCCCGCCGGTGACCAGCACATCGGACACCTCCGGGTGCTGACCCAGGTAGCCGACCAGGCCGCTCGGGTCGGGGGCGGCGAACCGCAGGTCCGCATCCCCCACGAACTGTGCCCACCGGAAGCAGTAGGTGCAGTACGCGTGACAGGTCTGGCCCTGGGCCGGGAAGTACAGCACCGTCGGGGCGTACTTGTGCTGCACCCCCGCCAACCGCTGCCCGTCCACGGTCGGCACGTTGAGCTCCTGCTGACCTGACGGGTGCGGATTCAGCCGGGCCCGCAACCCGGTGACCGTGTCCCGCAACCCGGCCGCCGACCCACGTGGCCCGGCCTGCTCAGCCACCACTGCCAGGTCCGAGGCCGGCAGCATCCCCGGCTGAGGGAACACCAACTGGTAGATCGGGTCCTCGGGCACCGCCGACCAGTCGATCAGCTGGTCCAGGACGTAGGAGTTGACCCGGAACGGCAGCACCATCGAGTGCAACCGCACCGCCCGAACCTCCGCCTCGGACAGCCCGTACCGATGGGCGATCCCCGGCAACTGCGCCGGGCCCAGCGCCCGATACCGGCCCAGCACCCCACCAGGAACAGTCTCGTCGAAGGCCAGAGTCATGCCCTCCACTGTCCCCCATGCCCAGGGTGCGCGTCTGCCCCATTCGCCACCTGTGACCCGACTGGGACACAACCGCGACCGCCCACGACACGCCTGCGGTCGGGTGGTCGATCTGCGACGGAACTGCGACCCGATCGGGAGTTCTGGCGCTGGCACAACACGATGACAGCGGCGCAGGATGAGGGTAGGAAGATCAGGAACGGAGGACCCCCGATGAGCATTCTGCAGACCCGGGTGGCACCCGGGCGGTCGTTGGAGGACCTCACCCACTGCAGTGACGCCGACCTCGGGTCCCCCACGTGGTGGGCGTGCCTGGCCCGCAACCTCGACACCCTCGGCGAGGAGCTGGTCTCCGCCGACACGCAGGGCCTGGTCGCCCAGATCATCACCGACGCCCCCCAGTACGCCGCGTCGGCGAACCTGCTCACCACGATGGACACCCGGCTGCGCGTCGATGTGATCGATCTGCGGCACCTAGTTGCCGAACGGTCCGGGTCAGCCACCGGGGCCGATCAGGTCCGCGACCAGGTCGCCGATCTGGTCCACCGGGTCCGGACCCTCGACCGGGCCTCCCGGCGACAGCTGGTGGAGGCCTACGGCCGTGACCTTGGTGGTGAGTGACCCCAGCCCGCCCGGAACCCGGCGGCGCACCCGGTCGGTCCTGGTCGTCGACGACGACCCCGACATCCAACTCGTCCTCGAGTTCGCCCTCGAGGACGCCGGCTACCGGCCCCTGCCCGCCCCCACCGGGGAGGAAGGGCTGCTGATCGCACACGAGGCCGATCCGGATGCGGCCCTGGTGGACCTGCGCCTACCCGGCCTGCACGGCCTGGACCTCATCCCGTCGCTGCGGGCCAGTAGTCCGATGCCGATCCTGATCATCACCGCCCAGACCGCCGGGCGCGACACCACCACCGCCCTGAGCCTCGGCGCCGATGACTACCTGACCAAGCCGTTCGCCACCCGTGACCTGCTCCACCGGCTCAGCACCCAACTGACCACCCCGACACCGGCCGACGCTGGGGACGGGCGACTACGAGTGACCCCGACCGGGCAGGTGCTCCTCGACGGGGAACCCGTGACCCTCAGCTGCACCGAGCACCGACTCCTTGCCGCGCTGATCACCGCGAACGGCCGATCCGTCGGCCCGAACGAACTCCTGCGCGACGTGTGGGGATACCGCTCCCCCGGCGACCACACCGTGGTGAGCGCCATGATCAACCGGCTCAAGGACCGGCTCACCACCGCCGGCGCACCCGGCCTTCTGACCGCCGGCGCCCACGGCACCTGGCGTGTGATCCTTGCCCCGACCCGAACCGCGCCGTGACCGGATGCCTGCCCGGGGGTGATCATGAAGGGTGCTCGTCGCCCACGACTCCTGTCGCTGAGGCACTGGCTGCATGGGAATGGCGCTGGTCACCGACCTGGGGGGAAGGGCTTGCGTTGCGGCAGGCCCCGGTGACGGGTTGAGCAGCCGGCCTGGGCCCGGCCGTGCGACCCTGCTGCGCCGAAGGGCCGCGCTCGGCGTGCGCGCGGCTGCGTTCGGCCTCCTCGGCCTCGTCGCGCTGGTGGTCGCCGTGTGGCTGACCCCGCCGGTCACAGTCACCGTCGCAGGCCAGGACGTCCAGGTCGGGGCGGTGGCACCGAGCAGGGACGCAGGCTGGTCTGGGCCAGGTGAGGCAGACCTCTTCGGCGAGGGGCCGGTGCGCACGGTCCAGCAGTTCGACGGCCCGATCCGTCCGCGCATCGAGTGGCGGCGCTTCACTCGCGACGCCGCCGCGAGCGCGTTCATCCAGACCTCAACGCAGGACGGGCGCCGCACGATCGTGTCGAACACGGCGGCGGTCGGACAGGCCCTGGCCCGCGGGTGGATGACCTTCTTCGTCAGGCTCGTGGTGGTCGCTGGCGTCGTGGGGGCCCTGGCCTACCTCGTCGTGATCGCCCTCGGCGCCATCGTGCGCGGGCCGCGGGCACGGGTGCGCTCCGCCCCGCACCGGGTCTGGCCCGTGGTCGTCAGCGCCCTGCTGGCCATGGGCGTCACGACCGTGGCTGCAGGGCTGACCGTGGCCTCCGCACGCGACCAGCTCGCCGGGGTCTCGAACCTCGCCGACCTCATGGGCACAGCGCCCCTGGTGGCGCCACCCACCGTGACCGGACCGGCGCGCAGCGACGTCTCGGTGGCCGTGATCGGCGACTCAACGGCGGCGGGGGTCGGCAACACCCCCCTGACCGATCCCACCGACGCCGACATCGCGTGCGCCCGCTCGTCGGACTCCTACGCCCGAGTCATCCAGTCGGCCACCGGCTGGCCGGTCGAGAACCTCGCATGCGCCTCGGCCACGATCTCCCAGGGCCTGCTCGGAGCCCAACCGAGGCGCCCGGTGACGCCCCCACCGCAAGTCGGTGTCCTCAAGGCGATCAGCTCGCTGCGCGTCGTCATCGTCAGCATCGGGGCCAACGACATCGGCTGGTCGGACTTCCTGCAGTACTGCTACGGGCTGCCCCGCTGCGACGACCAGGCCAGCGATCGGCTGATGCAACGTCGCCTCGACGTCTTCCGGCTGCACTACGCCCAACTGCTCCAGCAGCTCAGCGACCTTCCCACCCGCCCCGCAGTGATCGTGACCGGCTACTACGACCCGTTCGGCCAGCAGTTCGACTGCCCGGCGCTCCAGGACCCGATCGCGCCGCTACGCCCACCGCCGGGGTACGGCTTCACCCCAGCGCCCGGAAGCGGTGATGACCAGTCCCTGACCACGCGCCAGAAGGTCGACCCGCTCAGGTCGGTGCTCGCCCAGCTCAACTCGGTCCTGGCCGAGGGCGCCCGCGCCTTCGGCTTCACCAGCGTGCTGCCGACCTTCGACGGCCACGAGCTGTGCAGCGCCCAACCATGGGTCCAAGGGCTCACCGACGAATACCCGTTCCACCCCAATGCGGCCGGGGAGCTGGCGATCGCAGCGGACCTCTTGCCCCACCTCATCGGCCTCCTGCCCAGCTGACGACAGCCCCGGCCGGGTCAGGGCCGCCGGGGCGGGTGCGGGGTGCCGGATCGGGCGGGTGAAGGCGGCAGCCGCGAACGGGCCGCCGGCGACCTGGGGCGAGCACCACCGCCTGCTTTGCCACGGGCCGCTCCCCCGAGCGCTCGCCCTCCTGTCCGACACCCGGGTCGACACCCTCCCCGGCGACGCCGGGGAACCCGCGCTGGCCCTCGCCCTGCCGATGCCCTTCGCCGGTTGCGTGGTCAGCAGCATCCCGAACCGGGACGTCTGCCTCTCCCTGCTGCCCGGGATCCGCGCAGCAGCTTCACCGAAACCGTCCTGGCCACAGCCCACAACCCACTGGACGCAGGCTTGGCAGCCGCACGCCACAGCATCGGGTGCGCGTGCGATGGCCACGCGGACTGGGGGCTCATTGGGATGGGACTGGGATCGATTCGGGAGGGTTCGGCGATGGATGTCTGCCACGGGGACGCTCACCATGGAGAGTGCCGACCAGTGAGGAGCGACGGACATGACGGTACGCACCTGGCAGACCCCCGAAGAATCGTTGGATCGGCTTGTCACCCGCGCACGCGAGGATCTCGGGTCCCCGACGTGGTGGGGGCTGCTGTCCCGGCACCTCGACGAACTGGGCGGCGAGCTGGCCAACGGCGACGTCGAGGGCCTCGTCGCGCAGATCACCACTGATGCACCCCACCTGGCGGCATCTGCCGCCCGGCTCCCGGTGCTCGACAACCAGGTGAAGTCGGAGTTGACCCAACTCAGGATGCTGGTGGCCAGTGCCTACGGGTCAACGACCGCAGCACCCCCCGTTCGGGATGCTGCGGAGGTCACGCTGCGCCACGTTCGCACCCTGAATCGGATGTCAGACGACCTGATGCTCGACGCCTACGAGCGGGACTTCGGTGGGGACTGACCCGGCGGGCATGACCGCCGGGGGCCGCACACTGCGCACGGTCCTGGTGATCGACGACGACCCGGGCATCCAGTTCGTCGTGCAGGTGATCCTCGACGAGGCCCGACTCCGGGTCCCTCCGGCCTTCACCGCTGAGGCTGGCCTGCGGATCGCCGCCGAACGCACGGTCGACCTCGCTCTGGTCGATCTGCACCTGCCGGGCTTGAGCGGACTGGATGTGCTGCCCAGCCTCAGGGCCACCAGTCCGATGCCGATCCTGGTGATCACCGCCCACGGTGAGGGCACCGACGTGATCACCGGACTGGACCGAGGTGCTGACGACTACCTCACCAAGCCGTTTGGTCAATGGGACCTGATCACCCGCGTCACTTGCCAACTCGCCGGATACCACGTCGGCCCAGCCACGACCGTGGGCCGACTCCAACTGCTGCCGGAAAATTCGCAGGTCCTCCTCGACGGCCATCCGATCGCCCTGTGCCGCACCGAGGCCAGCGTGCTGGCACGTCTCATGGCCGCGGCCGGCGGCGTGGTCAGCTCCACGGAGCTGCTGCGCAGCCTCTGGGGATACCGACGCCCGGGTGACAACCGGGTGGTCGCCAGCATGGTCGCCCGGCTGCGCACCAAGCTGGGGGACGACGCAACCCATCCACAGATCCTCCTGGACGAACCCGGCCGCGGGTACCGCATCTCGACCAGAACCACGGCTCCCACGACCGCGCAACGTCCACTCCTCACCGCAATGACCTGGCCGACCGGGGAGGCACCCGCCACCCTGCGCCGCAGCGGGTGAGCATCGGGCAGGGGTGACCGGGGTCACCCCTGCCGATGGGCGATCATGGGCCGGTGATCCTCCGCGGGGCTGACAGCCGATGACCGCGGTGCTGTTGATCATCCTGGGCGTGGCCGCGGCCGGGGTGGGTGGGGAATTGTTCGTCCGCGGCTCGGTGGCCCTGGCGATGCGGATGCGGATCGCCCCGGGCATCGTCGGGGCCACCGTCGTGGCCTTCGCCACCTCCAGCCCCGAGCTGTCCGTCGGGGTGAACGCAGCGCTGGAGGGCGCCCCGGAGATCTCCCTGGGTGACGCGCTGGGCAGCAACGTGGTCAACATTGCCCTGATCCTGGGCCTGGCCCTGGCCCTGGCCGGAGCGACCCCGCGGCGCGCAGACCTCAACCGGGACCTGCCGGTGGCCCTGATCGCCCCGCTGATCACCCTCGGCCTGGCCTACGACGGCACCCTCAGCCGCGTGGACGGGTTCATCCTGCTTGGCTGCTTCGCCGCATGGCTGGCCGTCACCGTGCGCCAAGCGTCCCGGGAGCGTGACGCCACCGCCGGGCTGCTCGGGGAGGCCGACCGCCGGTGGATCGCCCGCGACGCCATCGCGGGCCTGGCCCTGCTCATCCTGGCCGGCCGATTGATCGTGCTGGCCGCCCAGGATATCGGCGACGCGCTTGGTTGGGACACGTTCACCGTCGGCGCGGTCATGGTCGCGATCGGGACCTCAACCCCGGAGTTGGCGACCACGATCACCGCCCGGCTGCGCGGGCATGACGAGGTCAGCGTGGGCACCGTGCTGGGCAGCAACATCTTCAACGGGCTGCTCATCGTCGGCGTGGCCGCAGTCATCACCCCCATCCGGGCCTCCGGCCCCGAGCTGTGGCTGGCCATCGCCGCCGGGGTGCTCTCCCTGCTGCTGATCCTCCCCGGTCGATCGGACCGACTCGGTCGCGGCCGCGGGGTCGCCCTGCTCCTGCTCTACGCCACCTACCTGACCGCGCTGCTCACCGTGCACAGCGGCTGACCGACGGACGACCGGCCTCGGCAGATCACCTCGCGCAACCGAGGCCCCAACCCCCTATCGGATCTGCAGTTATGGGTAACCATTCAGGTCTCGATGGTTACGGACTCGCGCCGAGTGCGGGGATCCAGGGTTGACCGGTGAACAGGGCTCGGAGCGCGGCCATCGCGCTGTGGCCGTGTTTGCGGGCGGTGCCCAGGTAGGAGCGGATGTCGAGGAAGGCTTGGGCGCCGGTGTCGGAGCGCCATCCGCCGCTGATCTTCTGCTGGATTAACTGGCCTCGGGGGCCGGCGTCAAGTGGGTGGCGGGGGTTTCGGCTTCGGTGTGCAGGACGCGCAGGTGGCGGGCGAGGCTGTCGGCGACGCGGGCCTGTCGGGCGATCTCGCTGTCCCAGCCGCGGTGGGCGGCGTCGTCGTGCAGGGCCTTGACGTCATCGAGTTGCGACTGGATCGCTGGGGCGAACTCGGCGGCCGGTGCGTAGTTGTCGCAGTTCTCGCAGATGTTCGCGTAACTGGCAGGCTTCGGCTGCGGGTTCGCGAGAGCAGTAGCCGTGGGCGACCCGGGTCTTGATCATCTCTGCGTCGAGCCAGGCGATCCTGTCGGGCCCGGCGGCCCGCTCGACAGGGGTCAGGGTGAACCTGCCGCGCATCTTGCCCATCGCCTCGTCGTAGGCGGTGCGCAGCGTCGGGGATGCCAGGGTGGCGTACCGCAGCGTCATCTCGGGTGTCTGGTGGCCGAGCAGGGCCATCAACGCGGGAAGCGACATCCCGGCGTTGACCAGCGC
>JBAVLA010000352.1:0-10655 GCA_049688595.1 Candidatus Nanopelagicales bacterium
TCGGCCCACGGCGGGGTGCGGATCATCACCGACTCGATCGCCACGACCCGCCGGGCCGGGGTGAGCGCCCAGATCCTGGTCCGCGCCGACTCCGGGTACTTCCAGCAGGCCAACATCGCCGCGATCACCAAGGCGGGGGCGTGGTTCTCGATCGGCGCCCGCCAGGACCCCGCGGTCCGCAGGGCGATCGCCGCGATCCCCGAGCAGGCGTGGGTGACGATCCACTACCCGAACGCGATCCTGGACCCCGACAGCGGGGAACTGATCTCCGAGGCGCAGGTCGCCGAGACGGCGTACACGGCGTTCACCTCCAAGGCGAAGTCCCAGCAGGTCACCGCCCGGCTGATCGTGCGCCGGGTCCCGGAACGCAACACCAACAAGCTCGCCGCCGCCGAACAACTGGGCCTGTTCCAGGTGTGGCGCTACCACGCCGTGTTCACGGACAACCCCGCCCCGCTGGTCACCGCGGAGAAGACCCACCGCGCCCACGCGATCGTGGAAGCCGTGATCGCCGACCTGAAGGCCAGCGCCCTGGCAGCACTGCCCTGCAAGTCCCACCCAGCCAACGCAGCCTGGCTGGTCGCCGCCGCGATCGCGTTCAACATCACCCGCGCCGTCGGCATCACCGCCGGCAGCCAGTTCACCAAGGCCGAGACCGCCACCGTGCGCAGCAAGATCATCAACACCCCAGCCAGGGTCTCCCACTCCGCCCGCCGCCAGACACTGCACCTACCCACCCGATGGCCGTGGGCCACCCCCTGGCTGAACCTGTGGACGGCAGTCATGACCACCTGACCCGCCGCACCCCCACCATCCACCCACGACCCGAGGACCCAGGAGAAGCCGGACAGACCGGCAGGACCCGCACGCCCCGAACCGCCGGCCAGCTCCCCACCCCACCGCGAGACCCACACACCCCGCCAGGACCCCGATCAGGGGTCACATCACGGATTGAGGTTTAGCAGGTACTTGCTAAAGACCCTGTCCGCGGTGATCGCCGGCTGCGAGGTGGCCTGCGGCCAGCCTTGACCCGGGCTGTGGTGCGGCCCGGGCGGCAGCCGCGGCGGGACGGGGTCCGTGTCCACGTCAACGTCGACGGGCACTACGGATTCAGCCTCCCAGACCCCAGGACACCCCGCCGGCCGCTCCGCGACCCCACCGAACCCGAAGACGGCAACGACTGACCGGCTTAGCGTGACTTTCGGCGCGGATGTTCTTCATGGGCCGACTCCCCGGGGGTGTACTTCGCCATCGCCTTGACCCTGATCGGCTGAGCCGACCCCGGCTGGGCGGGCCTCATCGGCTGCCCCCGAGCCGACCCTCCATCATCACCTCCACCGGATGCGTCCGGCCGTCATCGACGAGCTGCAGCCGGGCATCCGGCACCTCGGTGCCGTCGACGACGACGCTCCCCACACGCCGGGGCGGGTCGCAGTCCGCCTCGATGGCGATGTCGTAGGTGGTGGCCCCGACCCGGTAGCTGACGCCCACCTGCGTCCACTCCGGGGGCAGGCACGGCTCGATGACCAACTCGTCGGCGTGGCGCTTCAGCCCGAGGATGGCCTCCAGCCCTGCGCGGTACATCCACCCGGCGGACCCCGTGTACCAGGTCCATCCACCGCGCCCGACGTGCGGCGCCTCCGAGAACACGTCCGCCGCGACGACATAAGGCTCGACCCGGTACTTCTCCGCCGCCTCCGGCGTGAGGGCATGGTTGACCGGGTTGATGCGTTCGAAGACCGCGGCTGCGCGGTCCTCCCTGCCGAGGGCCGCCCAGGCGAAGACCGACCACAGTGCGCCGTGGGTGTACTGGCCGCCGTTCTCCCGCACGCCGGGGGGGTAGGCGCGGATGTACCCGGGGTCGGGTTCGGAGACGTCGAACGGCGGCGTGAAGAGGCGGACGATGCCCTCGTCCTCCATGAAGAGCTGCTCCTCGAGCTGTTCCATCGCTTGCTCGGCGCGCTGCGGGTCGGCTGCGCCGGAGAGCACGGCCCAGCTCTGCGCGATCCCGTCGATACGGCACTCGGTGCGTGACGACGACCCCAGCGGGGTCCCGTCGTCGAAGTAGCCGCGCCGGTACCAGGCCCCGTCCCAGCCGTGCTCCTCGAGCGCGGCCACCAGGGACTCCTGCTCCTGCCTGCACTGCACGGCGAAGCCGTCATCGCCGCGAGAGCGGGCGAGCTCACCGAACTCGGTCAGTGTCGCGTGGAGGAACCAGCCCAGCCACACGCTCTCGCCCTCCCCACCAGCGCCGACACGGTTCATGCCGTCGTTCCAGTCGCCGGTGCCCATCAACGGCAGTCCGTGGCTGCCATGCCGGAGGGCGTGCTGCACAGCGAGCACGCAGTGGTCGTAGAGGGAGGCCGATCGGCTCGATACCGACGGCTGGAAGTAGCTCTCGTCCTGGTCCTCGCCGAGCGGATCGCCCTCGATGAAGGGGACCTGCTCGTCGAGGATGGCGATGTCGCCGGTCACCTCCACGTACCGGCACACGGCATGGGCCAGCCAGACGACGTCGTCGCTGATGCGGGTGCGCACCCCCTTGCCCGTGGTGGGCAGCCACCAGTGCTGCACGTCCCCTTCGAGGAACTGTCGTCCCGCGGCGCGCAGCACGTGGCTGCGCGCAAGTGCGGGATCCACGAGTGCCACCGTCATCGAGTCCTGGAGCTGGTCACGGAAGCCGTACGCCCCGGACGCCTGGTAGTACCCGGAGCGCGCGAGCATCCGGCAGGCGAGGGTCTGGTAGAGCAGCCAGCCGTTCATCATCACGTTGAAGCTGTGGCTCGGAGTTCGGACCTGCACGGCCGAGAGGCGCCGCTCCCACAACATGCGGACGTTGCCCAGCACGTCGCGTGGGTCAGCCGCCCGGTAGCGGGCAACTAGTTCGCGCACCTCGTGGACGTCGTGGCCGGCGCCCAGCACCACGAGGACATCGGCGCGTGCGAACGGCTCGAGCTCGACCCGTTGCTGCAGGGCAGCGCAGGGGTCCAGGCCCGGCCCGACGGCGCCTGAGAGCGGGCGCCCGTTGAAGACTGCGAGCGGCAGCTCGGCGGTGCCGTGCAGGCCGAGGAACTCCCGTCGGTCGCCGGTCCACGACTCCTGCCGACCGGCGAGGTCGAGGAAGACCACCTGATCGGGGAACTCGGTGCTCCACGGGTTGCGCGCCACGAAGGCGTTCGTCTCCGCATCCACGTCGGTGAGGACGTGCCGGGACGTTAGGGTGCGGTCGGTGCCGAGCACGAGCTCGGCGTACGCGGTCACGCTCAGGGACCGGCGCCTCCCCGTGCGGTTCGACAGCGTGAGCAGCGAGAGCTTGACCGGGTCGTCAGGGGCGACGAAGACGGTCTGGTCGAGCTCGACGCCGTCCATCTCATGCGTGAACCGGGTGTAGCCGAACCCGTGGCGTGCGATATGCCGGCCTCCGGGGACCGGCGATGCAGTGGGCGACCCGATCTGTCCCGTCAGCTCGTCGCGGACGTACATCGCCTCAGAGACGGGAGTCGAGACGGGGTCGTTGCGCCACGGGGTGATCTGGTTGTCCCGGCTGTCGCGCCACCAGGTGTAGCCGGCGCCCTCGACGGTCGCGTGGAAGCCGAACTGCTCGTTCGCGACGACGTTCATCCACGGGCCGGGCGTCGACCGGTCGCCATCGAGCACGGTGACGTACTCACGCCCGTCCTGCGAGAAGCCACCGATGCCGTTGAAGAGCAGCAGCGGCCCGATGCGGTCGGGGGCCTCAGTGATCCAGCCCGTGGGACCGAGGTGCTCGATGGTCGGTGGCAGACCCACGGGCGTGGGCCTGACGAGCTGCTTGGTGAGGTCGCCGCGGCGCGCCACGAGCACGACAGCGGCCGCAGCCATGAGCGCCGCTGTGGCCTGCGGGTCCGCCTGGTCGCGGCGCACGACGAAGATCCGGCCGGTTGGGTCGGAGGGTCCGGTTCGGTCCCCGACGTTGCCCGCGAGTGACATCAGGGCCTGGTGGAGGTCCTGGACGTACGAGGTTGATCGTTCGTTCAGCAGGACCACGTCGACCGCGAACCGCTTGAGCCGCCAGAACTCGACGGCCTTGACCACCTGGCGCACGAGGTCGATGTCGGCGAGGTCGTCGACCCGGACGACGAGGATCGGCAGGTCCCCGGAGATCCCCAGCGGCCACAGCGCGGACTGGGGGCCTGCCTCGCGCAGGGGTCGCTCGGGTGCGCGCATGGAGCGCTCCGGGAACAGGACGTGCCCGGCGAGGTCCTGGAAGTGCCCCGCCTCCTTCGCGGAGATCCCGAGGTGGTGCAGCTGGATCTGGCTCTGCGTCCAGCTGAGCATGGCGACGCGCTCGAAGGCGCCCGGCGCACGGTGCTGGTCCACGAGGCGCAGCACGTCGTCGCGGGTCCCGGCGACAACCGTCCAATAGTGCAATGCCACCTCAGCGTCGGGGGGGACGTCGACCTCCTGGCTGAGCGAGAAGATCGGATCGAGCACGTAGCCGATGTTGCCCGGAGCATGCACGCCAGCATCCAGCCTGCGCGGGGAGCGCGTGGTGCGCGTGCGTCCGATGAACGCCAGGCGGTCCGTCTCGGGCATGGGTGGACCGACCGGACGAGCCCCGGAACCCCCGTCGGCCCCAACGACGACGAAATGGGCTGCCCACACCTCGGGATCCCCAGCGGAGCGACGGCGGCGGGTTGCCACGATGGTCGCGGACTCGGACAGGTACTCGGTGTGCACGAACAGCTTCGAGAAGGCGGGATGGGCGTCGTCATCCCGCGCCTGCGCGAGGACGAGCTCGGCGTAGGACGTGACGGTGATCCGTCGGTTGCCTCTGCTGTCGTTGCGCACCGACACCTTGCGGACCACCGCGTCCGACTCCGGGGAGAGCCGGTGCTCGAGCGTGGTCCGCAGGCTGCCGTCCCACCGCAAGTAGCGCGCGCGATCCTCGGAGAAGCGGACCTCGTACGAATCGGGTGTGTCGCGCACGGGTTCCGCGGTGGCGGACCAGACATGGTCGTGCCGGTCCTCCCGCAGGTAGATGTAGTCGCCAGTGACTGCACTGGTGAGGTCGGGATGCCACCGGGTGACGGCCATCCCCTTCCAGGTGAGCTGGCCGCCACCGACCGGCGTGAGGCTCAGGCTGAGCCTGCCGTTGGACATCAGGTGCAGGCCGGGTGCCGTCGCCGCAGCGCCGGTCAGGGCTCGCTCGGCGGGGGGGATCACGGCACGCACCGGCAGCGCGGGCCGCCGCTCCTCGCTGCGCGCATGGGTCACGGGCACGTCGCGCGGGGCACGCTCCTGGAGCAGCAGCTCGGTTGCCCTGACGATCGGCTCGGCGTGGAAGCGCTCGCGCACCAGTCCGTCGTGGAGGACGTTCTGGATGGCGACGATCGTCATGCCCTGGTGGTGTGCCATGTAGGTGCGAACGATCGCGAACTCCTGGCCCTCAGGCAGACGGGCGCGGGTGAAGTCGATGGCCTCGTTGTACCCGTAGGGGCCACGTGCGCCGAGGGCCGCGAGGCGCGCGTAGTTCTCCGCGGCCGCGGCGGGGCTGATCATGGTGGCCAGCCCGGTCGCGTACGGGGCGATGACGAGGTTGTCGGCGAGCCCACGGACGATGCCGAGTCCTGGGACGCCGAAGGGCGAGTACTGGTAGGTGAGCTCGACGTCGCGCGCGGAGTAGCCGGACTCGGAGATTCCCCAGGGGACGCCGAGGCTGGTGGCGTAGGCGATCTGCCGCCGCACGATCCGGCGGGACGTGCTGCTGAGCAGGCTGGTGGCCGGGGTGCGCATGACCAGGGGCGGCATGAGGTACTCGAACATCGACCCCGACCAGGACAGCAGCGCAGCCCCGCCCCCCGCCGCGGTGACCGGACGACCGAGGCGCGTCCAGTGCCGGGTCCGGATGTCGCCCTTGGCGATGGCCACGAAGCTGGCAAGCCGGCACTCGGAGGCCAGCAGGTCGTAGCAGTCCTCGTCGAGCGTGCCCTCGTCCACCCGCAGGCCGACGGACAGGAGCTCGCGCCGCGTATCCAGGAGGAAGGAGAAGTCCATGGCGTCGAACTCCCGCCGCGCCTCTTCCGCCACCCGCGTGAGACGCTCACGGACCGCCATGAGCTCCTCGGGGGTCAGGCTCACGTCCCGCTGGAGGGAGATGACGCTGCGGCGTGTCCGGTCGATCCACAGGCCCACGTCGGAGGGAACAGGGGCAACCTCGGCCAGGCTCGCCAGCGCGGTGGCCACGGCCGCGAGACCGCGGGCGGCGTCCTCAGGCGCGAGCCGCTCGACGGCCGCATCCACCGCGGCGCGCCGGTCCCTGATCGCCGATGCCTGGTCGCCGGCGAGGGCGTCCGGACCGAGGTCGGCCAGGGACTGGCGGATCAGCGCGACCCCGTCCGCGATGCCGTCACGGCGGTCCCGGTGCAAGCCAGGGTCCTCGACCCATTCCTGGCATGTGTTGGCCAGTGCCAGGAGGTGCCCGGCCAGGTTCCCGCTGTCCACGCTTGAGACGTAGCGGGGCTGGAGGGGCTCCAAGGTGCGGGTGTCGTACCAGTTGAACACGTGGCCGCGGTGGTGGTCGAGGACGGTGAGCGTCCGCATCGTGGCCTCAAGGCGGTCGACGGCGTCCGCGAGGCCGATCCACCCGAAGTCCCGGGCGCTGGCCGTGGCGAGGAAGTAGAGGCCGATGTTCGTCGGGGACGTCCGGTGGGCAATGACCGGTTGCGGATCCTCCTGGAAGTTGTCCGGGGGGAGGTGGTTCTCCTCGGCGGTGACGAACGTCTCGAAGAAGTTCCACGTGCGGCGGGCGATCACCCGCAGGTACTCGAGCTCGTCGGTGGTCGCGGCCAGCTCGACGGGGTCGTAGTGGCGGCTGACCCGCTGGGCGATCACCGGGGCGACCAGCCACAGGGCGGCGGGCACGGCTGCCACCGCGACGAGCTCCGGGCCGCGTGGCAGGGCGATGACGAGTGCCGCGATCGGCGCGACGTAGCCGGACGCCATGACGCGCACGAACCGGCGCGCCGTGCCCTTGGCCTGCTTCTGGGCGGCGGCGGCGGTGGTCCATTCGAGAAGGCGCCTGCGCGTCACGACCATGCGCCACACCGTGCGCCCGATGGCATCGACCATCATCGCGGCCTGGTGGCTGAGGAACACGAGGTTGAGGGTTCCGAGGGTGAGGCCCTCGACGACATCGTCGGCCAAGGATTGTGCCTGGCTGCGCTTCGTGACGCCCTCGCGCCTGAGCAGGACTCCCGGGGCCAGCGGGAGCAGGGGCGGGAGGAAGAACGACGCCGCGATGAGGAGGAACCACGCAAGTGCCCCGACCGCGGGGAGGATGGCCAGGGCGACCAGGAACCCCGTGACGAGGAACACAGGCGTGAGCGAGCGGCGCAGGTTGTCCAGCATCTTCCACAGTCCCAGGGCGCTCAGGCCCTCGTGACGGCGCAGGATCCAGGGAAGGAGCTGCCAGTCGCCTCGGGTCCACCGGTGCGTGCGGGAGGCCGCCACCTCGTAGGAGGTCGGGTGCTCCTCGACCACCTCGACGTCCGTGACGAGCCCGGATCGGGCGTAGTTGCCCTCCAGCAGGTCGTGGCTGAGGACGGAGTTCTCCGGGATGCGGTCCTCGAGGGCCGCAGTGAGCGCGTCGATGTCGTAGATGCCCTTGCCTGCGAAGGACCCCTCGCGGAAGAGGTCCTGGTAGACATCCGAGATGGTGAACGCGTAGAGGTCCAGACCACGACGGGTGGAGTAGACCCCCTGGAAGAACGACGTCTCCTCCCGGAGCGGCAGCGATGGCGTCACCCGGGGCTGGAGAATGGAGTACCCCCGCGTCACGCGCCGGGTGTGCGGGTCGAACCGGGCCCGGTTGAGCGGGTGTGCCAGCTTGGCGACGAGCTTCCTCGCCGCAGCGCGGGGCAGGACGGTGTCGGAGTCCAGGGTGATCACGTAGCGGAACGGGCCGGGCAGCCGACCCTCGATCGTCGTGTAGCTCGTGTCCTTCGCCCCACGGAGCAGGCGGTTGAGCTCGTCCAGCTTGCCGCGCTTGCGCTCCCAGCCCATCCACACGCCTTGAGCGGGGTTGTACTGCCGTTCGCGATGGAACAGGAAGAACCGGTCCCCGTAGCGTTCGTTGAGGGCACGGATGCCGGATTGGGCGGCTTGGACCAGGCTCTCGTCATCGTCTCGGTGCTCGGTCGCGCTGTCGGCCCAGTCCGTGGCGGCGGCGAAGTAGACCTCCCCGCTGTCGTTGGCCAGGAAGTGCACCTCGAGGGAGTCGATGAGCTCCTCGATGCCCTGCTGCGAGGTGAGCATCGTCGGCACGACCACCAGCGTCCGCAGCTCCTCGGGGACCTCGTCGCGCAGTGCGAGCGCAGGCAGAGGAGATGCGTGCAGTATTCGGGTCACGCGGTAGTTGATGAGGCCGAGGGCGTAGTCGCTGGCCGGGAGCGCCGCGAGGACACCGAGGACGACCACCAACCCTGCCGGGAGGTCGCCGGACAGCCAGACCACCAGCCAGAGGGTGAGTGCGACGAGCACGCATGTGCTGAGGGCGAGGGCGACGAGGTAGCCGGGCAGGCCCGCCCCGCGGATCCCGCGGGCGCGCCGCTCACGGAACGGCGCCCGGTAGCCGAGGGAGCGCTCGAACCGCCTCAGGCCATCATCGATGAGCCAGAACCCGACGTCCTGGCCGAGATCATCGGGCGCCGTCGCGGCCAGCCGTAGGGCTGCCCGCGTCACGTCGATCTCGTCCTGGCGTGACCCACGGGCGAGGCGCTCGATCGCCGTGCGGTAGAGGTTGCGCGTCGTGAAGTCCAGTGCGGCGTACCCCTGGTTCGTCCTGAGCTCGGCCTCGATCAGGCTGACCGATTCCAGCCAGTCCTCCCAGTTCACGTCGTTGAGCAGCCGAAGCGACCGGAAGATGTTGCGCATCGTCACGCCGGTCCGCGCCTGGGCCTGGTGCTCCTCCTGGATGGCCTCCTCCGGATCGAGCCCCTGACGCCGGAGCTCGCCGCGCAGCCACGCCAGTGCCTCCTCGGCGGGTTCCTCGCTGAGGCGGCGGATGAGCTGGACCGTGAAGGCGCGTCCGGGGTGGAACCCGTCCCTGTCGGGAAGGACGTGGTCGAGGTCCTCGGGTGCCGAGCCGTCGATCCCCAGCAGGCGGTCCGCCACGCGGTCGGCCGCCGTGCGGTGCCGGGCGGCCTCCACGACCTGTTCGGACACGCGGCGGACGTTCTCGATCAGGACGATGCGCAGGTTGATGGGTGCGGCCCACAGCTCACCGAGCGTGAGTGCCTTGCGCGACTCGTGGGCGCGGATGTAGCGGCCGAGCTGGTCGGGGTCGAAGTTGCTGTCGGTGTGCGCCACGTAGGCCCACGTGATCCCGAAGATCCGGGGGTGGCCCTCGAGGAAGCCCGGCCCGAGCTTCGGCAGCTGCCTGAAGTAGCCGCGGGGGAGATCCCCGTGCACCTGTCGTATGTGCTCCTCCACGGTGTGGAAGTTGTCCACCAGCCACTCCGCGGCCGGTGTGATGGCGCGACCGGCCTCGACCTCACCCATGAGCGACTCATAGCAGCGGACGAGGGCGCGGTGGTCCTGCTCGATGCGGCGGAGCAGCGAGACGACTGGAGTCGACTTGCGGACCACCAGCTGGCTGTCGGCCAGCGTGACGGCATGCTGGTCGAGCAGCTCGTCACTGAACATCGTGGCGCGGATGGGTTCATGGTCACTCCAGGGTTCGTGCGATCTCCGCACCCACGGCATCGAACCCCGGGAGGCGCCTGTAGCCATCGACCACTCCTCCTCGTCACCCTGCGAGCCACATGCCTGTGTTCGACGGCATGGGCCGGTCAGGGGGGGCTGCTCCCTGACACGATACGGCTCCGTGAGCCGATCCTGAAGCGAATTCAGGACCTGCCAGAGCGACCTGGTCGCCGCGCGATCGGCGAGCAACCCTCAGGCCTGCGCCGATGCGGGGCGCCGCAGCGGGTCGATCCTGCGTTCCACGAACGCACGATGCCGCCGTGGGGGAGCGTGCTGCCGAGGTCGGCGATTTCTGTCGCTCCCGTGATTCGTGGACGTGAGCCAGCGCAGGGGTACTGATCCATACAAGTGAGGGAGGTGCACCATGGGAAAGCAGGTCAAGGGCCATGCCAAGGAGGTCGCGGGGATCGTCACCGGGAATGAGGACCTGAAGTCCGAGGGCACGGTCGACCGTCGCAGTGACGAGGCCGAGGAGCAGGCCGAGCACGCGAAGCGCACGGTCGAAGGAGGCTTGGAGAAGGCCAAGCATGTAATCGATGACGGCCTGGACAGGGCCAAGCACATGATCGACACCGGCGTGGACAAGACCAAGCACGCGGTCGACACCGGCGTGGACAAGGCCAAGGGCTTGCTGACCTCGAAATGAATCGCCCGGGGATCCGATCTCCTCTCGTTCGTATACGGCAAGCGAGCCGACCCAGCGTCTGAGCAGTGTCACGGCAGCGTCAATGACACACCATGAAGGCGTTTCACTGCGCTCCCGGTGACGGGGCAGGGTCCGGCAGTCGTCTGCGGGTCAGGCCGCGGTTCGCGGATGCACGCTGACGGTGAGTTCGGCATCCAGGGCGCCGGCCAGCCGCTCAAGCAATGCAATGGTCGGAACCGTGCCGCCCGCCTCGAACCTGGCCACC
>JBAVLA010000353.1:0-16400 GCA_049688595.1 Candidatus Nanopelagicales bacterium
CCCCAGCAGACCTGCCCCCCGGCGGCGTCGACGCGATGCTGCCCCCCGGCTACCACAACGGCCGCACCGCCTCCCAAGCCGTCGCCTACGCCCTCACCCAGGTCGGCGTCTGGCGCGACACCGGCTACTGCCTCCGCTTCATCGGCCGCGCCGTCTACCAACGACCCCCCGACAGCGGCAGCATCCCCTCCGCCTACATGGTCTGGGACAACTCCCCAGCCGCCCTGCGCCACCCACGCGACTTCAACGCACCCCGCGGCGCCCTGCTGCTGTGGAGCTCACGAATCGGCGGCGGCCACGGCCACATCGCCATCAGCCTCGGCAGCGGACGCATGATCACCACCACCCGCGGCGCCGTCGCCACCGCCCGAATCACCGGTTTCGCCGACCACGCCTACCTCGGCTGGACGCCCCCCTACTTCCGCTCGTCCGCGGCAGGGCGGGCATGACCGGCCCATTTCCCACAAGCGCTTATGCGTGTCGGTCGCCGAGGTTGGGGGGGGCCAACGCTAACTTCGCCTGCATGGCAGGACGTCCGCGGAATCCGCACCGCAGCATCCCCGTCGGGTGCAGCATGCCCGAACCTCTGGCCGATGCGGTCATCGCGGAGGCCCAGCGCCGCGGGATGACCTTGGCGGCGCTCGTGCGCATTGCGCTCGAGAACGAGACCGGTCTGGCCGTAAGCCGGTCAACCGACCGCCCACGGCACCTTGAACGAGCCTCCGAGCAGCAAGACCAGTTGATCGCCTAGGTGATCAGACCGGGAGCCGACCGGCCCCGGGAAAGCGAAAACCGCACCACCCCAAGTTCCGCCAAGTTCCTGGGTAGTGCGGTTTCTACGACTGGGAGTAACCGTAGCACCCCAGAGCGCGGGGTGGCCCTCGAACGCCGATACCGGGCGTGTCGTGCTGGCCCCGCATACCCACGTCACGGGCGCAGCCCATTTCGCCTCTGCGCCCCGGGTCGATGAGGCGGCCCGCCTCATCGACGAGGTCCTGTTCGTGCGCGGCTCGTGGCAGGCCCTCGACGCCAACAACACGCTGGTACCCGGTGTCAGGGCCGGGACACTTGCCGATGCCCTATCCCTGATCGGTCGAGGCCGGGTAGTGACCGTGTTCGGCCAGTTGGTGGCGGGCGTAGTGGTCGTCGACGTGGACATGGCCCGCGGCGATCTCGTGGTGGCCCCTCTGGTGGCCTGGTGCGTGGAGCGGGACGTGTGGCACATCGTCCGTCGATCCGGCAGGCCCGGTCACAGCCACGTGTTCATCGTGGCAGGTGAAACGCAGCCCGAATTGGAGCGGCTCTGCGCCGACCTACGGAAGATCTATCGGGTCGGCGGGTCGCGGATCCAAGTTCGGTCCGCGGTGCGCCCTCTGAGCGCCCCGCACCGTTCGGGGACCACTCCCCCACTGCCGCCGCGGCTACCCAGCGCTGCGCGGACCCTGGCTCGGGTTCTGGCCACGCTCCCCGAACGGAAGCCTGCCGCGCCACGGCCAGTGACGTCGATGATGGCTCGTCAGATGCCGACTTCGACCCCCCGACGGGACCTGCCGAGCGCCTGGGCTGGTTACTTGGCATCGGGAGTCCCCCCCGCTCAGGTCGCCGGTTGGGGCGATGCCACTCGCTCGGCGGTGGAGTCCACCGCGACCTGGCGGATGGTCACGGCCGGGTGGACAGTCGACGAGGCATGGCTGGCGATCACCCAGGCACACCCAGGCGCGATGAGCAAAGCTCGCCAGCGGGGGCGCCGCTGGTGGGTCGCCTGCGTGTGGAACGGGGCCGTCGAAGCGGCGACCGCTCCGCCCGCGGGATCCGCCCGGCGGGCGCACCCGGACGCACAGCTCGTCGGGCGCATCGCCGGGGTGCGGGCAGCGTTCCTGAGCTGTTGGACGGCCCGTTATGACGATCCCCGCCGGCACGGGCCGTGACTAACACGAATCGGAAAACCGCCGCTAGGGGGGCGGGACGGTGGTCGAGTTGGACCTGTTCGTGGTGCTCGATGACCAGGACCGGCTGCTGATCGCGGGGCAGCGGCGCGATCCGGGCGGGTTGGAATCCGCGGGGCCGCTGCGGCGCTGTGCTTCCTGGGCGCGTTCCTCGGGGCGGATGACTGGTCTCGGGCTGAGCGCGCTCGCGTTCGCGGCGACCTCCTGGTGCGCCGCGCGGAGGGCTCCGGCCGCCCCACTGGGGAGCGGGCGCCGTGCTGTGGGGCCCTCTGGCGGCGGGCCGGCCGGTCCGGTGTCTAATGGCGTGTGATCGATGGAGGCGGGGATCAGCCCGAGAGCGAGGGCGGTTCGGGGTTCCTGACCAGCGGGCAGCGCGCTGCCTACGGCCGTTACCAGGGCCCTCCGACCGCGGCCGAGCTGGACCGGTTCTTCGTCCTGGACGACGAGGACATGCGGCTGATCGCCGGGCGACGGCGCGATTCGAGCCGGTTGGGATTCGCTCTGCAGCTGACGACGCTGCGCTTCTTGGGGACGTTCCTGGACGATCCCGTCGACGTCCCGCAGGTGGTGATCGACGATCTGGCCGATCAGCTGGGCATCGGCGATCCGTCGTGCGTCAAGGGCTACGCGGGCCGGGAGAACACCAGGCTGGAGCATCGCCGGCAGATCTGTCGCGAGACCGGCTGGCGTGACTACGCCGATGCCGCGCCGGAATTGGCGCTCTGGCTTGACCGGCGGACGTGGAACACCGGGGAGAGTAGCCAGGCGCTGTTCCACGGCGCGACCGGCTGGCTGCGGCAGCACCGGGTGCAGCTGCCCGGCGTCACGACGCTGACCGAGGACGTTGCCAGGGCGCGGCGGGCCGCGGAGGAGCGGCTGTGGGCGGGGCTGGTCGAACAGCTCACCGCCGCCCAGGCGACCGCGCTGGTCGGGCTGCTGGACGTCTCGGCGGATTCGAAGAGGTCGGCGCTGGAGCTGTTGCGGCGCGGGCCGGTGGACCGCACCGCGAAGGCGTTCGTGGCCGCTCTGGACCGGGTCGCCGCGGTCGAGCGGATAGGTGTCGCTGGTGCGGATTTGGGCGCGGTGCCGCAGCGGCGGGTCCGCGAGCTCGCCCGCGACGGGATGGTTCGCAACGCGACCGCGCTGCGCCGGCGACGGCCGCACGACAAGCGCCTGGCCACGCTGCTGACCGCCGTGGTGCATCTGCGGGCCAGGGCCACCGACGACGCGCTGGAACTGTTCGACGTCATCATGACCAACGAGCTTCTGGCCCGCGCTGAACGGGCGTCCACCGCCGAGAAGGCGCGACGCTACCCGCGGCTGAGCCGCGACGCGGGCCGCCTCGCAGCCGCCGTCGCGGTGCTGCTCGAGGCCGGTTCGTGGGGCGACGGCGTCACGCTGGACCTGATCTGGGAGGCTATCGAGAAGGTCGTCCCGCGCGCGGACCTGCGGGCGTCGGTGGCGACGGTCACCGGGATGGTGCCACCCCCGGACGCCGATCTGGACGGGCAGTGGCGGGTGGCGCTGAGCAAGCGGTACCCGCTGGTGCGCAGGTTCCTGCCGCTGATGGCCCGGACCATCGAGTTCGACGCGACCGCCGACGCGGCGCGGCTGCTCGCGGCATTTGATGCGCTGCCGGGGCTGCTGGCCGCGGCCCCGACCCGGCGCATCCCGCCCGGATACCTGGACCAGCGCAGGATCGACGCCGTAGTGGTGACGGCCGGATGGCGCGCCCTGGTCCTGCCCGCCGGCAGGCCCCCGGGCGCGGTCGATCGCAACGCCTACCTGTTCTGCGTGCTGGAGCAATTCCATCAGCGGCTCAAGCGCCGCGACATCTTCTCGACCGCCTCCTCCCGCTGGGCGGACCCACGCTCGCAGCTGCTGTCCGGCCAGGTGTGGGAAGCCCGGCGGGAGGGGCTGCTGGACTCGCTGCAACTGCCCGAGGACCCCGACGGGCTGCTCGAAGGCTGCGCGCTGGAGCTGGACGCGGCCTGGCGGTACGCCGCCGCACGCGCCGCCGCCGGGGATCTGCGCGTCGACGCCCGCGGACGGCTGCACGCGGCGGCGGTGGAGGCGATCGCAGACCCGGCGACGCTGAAGGATCTTCGCGAGCGGTGCCAGTCGATGATCCCCAGGGTCGACATCGGGGAGTTGCTCCTGGAGGTGATGTCCTGGCAGCCCGGACTCGCCGCCGCCTACACCCACCTCTCCGGCGGCGGTGCCCGTGTCGGCAGCTTGCACGTGACGCTGGCCGCCGTGCTCGCCGCGCAGGCGCTCAACGTCGGATGGGGCCCGGTGGCCTCTCCGGGGGTGGAGGCGCTGACCAGGTCGCGGATCAGCCACGTGTACCAGAACTACGTCCGCCCCGAGTGCCACGCTGCGGCCAACGCCGCGCTGATCGCCGGCCAGGCCGGTATCGCGACCGCCGCGGTGTGGGGCGGAGGGCTGGTCGCCGCCGTGGACGGCACCCGGTTCGTGGTGCCGGTGCGCAGCGTCGACGCCCGCCCGAACCCGAAGTACTTCGGGCGCCGCAAAGGCGCGACCTGGCTGAACATGGTCAACGACCATGGCGCCGGGATCGCCGGGATGGTCCTGTCAGGCACCCCGCGGGACACCCTGCACGCGGTGGACCTGATGTACCGGCGCGACGGCGGGGCCCGCCCCGAGGTGTTCATCTCCGACACCGGCTCCTACTCCGACATGGTGTTCGGCCTGCTCAAGCTCCTGGGCGTGGCCTACCGGCCGGAGCTGGCCGACCTGCCCGACCAGAAGCTGTGGCGCGCCGACCCGGGCGCCGACTACGGGCCCGTGGACACCGCCTCCCGCGGCCGGATCGACCTGGCCAAGGTCGAGCGGCACTGGGCAGACATCACCCGCATCGCCGCCTCAGTGCACGCCGGGGAGGTATCGGCCCACGATGTGATGCTGGTGCTCCAGCGCGGCGGGAGCCCCACCCAGCTCGGTGACGCGCTGGCCCACTTCGGGAGGATCTTCAAGACCCTGCACGTGCTCGCGTTCATCGACGCCGAACCCTACCGACGCGGCATCAAACGGATGCGCAACCTCCAGGAAGAGCGCCACGGCCTGGCCAAGCACGTGTTCCACGGCCGCCGGGGCGAGCTGCGGGAGCCCTACCACGCCGGGATGGAGGACCAGCTGGGCGCGCTCGGGCTGGTCATCAACGCGATCACGCTGTGGAACACCGTGTATCTGGACCGCATCCTGGCCCGGCTGCGCGCCGACGGGCTCCCGGTCCTCGACGAGGACGTGGCCCGGCTCCATCCCTATTGGTACAAGCACATCAACGTCCACGGACACTACGCCTTCTACCCGCCCACCCCCGGTGGCGAGATCGGCAGCAGGCCGCTGCGCGACCCTGACCGGGCGGACGACGACGACAGGTGAGCGCGGACAACGGCGGGATCCCCGGTCGCCGAAGAGGAGTGCGGTCGGCAATGCTCTCGGTGCTCGCTGAGCTGCAGCGGGAGATGCTCGTGGCCAACACCCGCGACGGCCCGGGGGCGGCGCGGGCACGGGGACGCACCGGCGGGCGACGACCGGCGCTCAGCCGGGACCAGATCGAGATCGCCCAAGGCCCTTACGACGCGGGAGACAAGACCGTGCAACAGATAGCCGACATCCTCAAAGCCCCCCGGACCACCGTGTACCGACACCGTGAGCGCACCAAGAGCGCGCCGCGCCAGGAGGCAGGAACGGGCAACGCGAAGACCTGAGGACCTCTAGCGCCGGTTCTCCGATCCGTGTTAGTCACGGGCCCGACTTTGACGCCACGGTGTGGGTCTGTTGGGTGTGGGTCAGCTGTTCCATCGGATCACGGCGGCCGATTCCTTCTCGCGGCCCAGGATGGAGCCGCTGGCCACCTCCAGCGGCAGGCTCTGGCCGAAGATCAGGGGGAAGTCCAGCCAGCAGAGGGCGAGCACGCGTGAGGCGTGGCCGTGCCCGAAGCAGATGGCTCGTTCGACGCCGGAGGCGCGGACCCGGGCCACCACGCGTGTCAGCCGGGCCCTGACTTCAGCGGCGGACTCCCCGCCGGGGCAGCCGGTGAACCAGATCCTCCAGCCCGGGTGCTGCTGGCGGATCTGTTCACTGGTCATGCCCTCGAAGTCGCCGTAGTACCACTCGGCGAGGTCGTCGTCGACCTCGAAGTCCGTGAAGCCGGCCAGCCGGGCTGTGCGCTGGGCACGCAGGCGAGGGCTGGCCAGGACCAGGCCGAAGTCGGCCGGGTCCAGTCGGGAGTGCAGGGACGTGGCCTGTTCCACACCTCGATCGGTGAGGTCCAGGTCCGTGATGGATGTGTGCTGGCCGGACTTGCTCCACGCAGTCTCGCCGTGTCGGACGAGGTACAGCAAGGTCATGTGCTTGGGCTCCTTGGGTTCAGTCGAGGACGGCGTCGTTCGCGGTTGGGGGCCCGGTGGGCGGGCGGGGGCGCCGATCACACCCGCGTCACTGCGGGTCCGAGTGCCCGGATTTGGGTGGCGGCGTCCTTGGGGAGGGCGGCATCCGTGATCACCACGTCCACCTCACCGAGGTCCGCGAAGTGTGCGAGATCGATCACCCCGAACGTGGTGTGATCGGCCAGCACGACGCAGCGCCGGGCCGCCCGCACGAGGGCTCGGTGCACGGCTGCCTGCTCCGTGCGGGCAGTGGTCAGGCCTCCGGCGATGGTGATCCCGCAACAGCGCCCAGGAACGCCACGTCGACGAAGACGTCGTTCAGGAAGTCCGTGGCCGACTCGCCCACGGTCGCCAGAGCGCCCCCCGTGACTCGTCCACCCACGACGTGGAGCGTCACGTTGGGCCTGACGGCCAGCAACAATGCGATGGGCAGGCTGTTGGTCACAACCGTCCACTCGCCCTCGGCGGGGATCACCCTGGCGAGGGCCTCAACCGACGATCCGCCAGCCAAGGCGATCGCCCCGCACTTCTGGGGCAACTCGGTCAGGGCGGCCCGCGCGATCCGGGTGGTCAGCAATGCGGGTTGGGCCGATCCCACCACGTGGTCTCCGTCTCTGTCCGTTACGGAGCAATCTAGCAGTCAAACGGATGTAATGCAATAGAGACGGACGCAAACCAACGCAACCCCACCCATCCAGACTCGGGGGGCCCGTGTTGGCGACAGTGGCGGAGCGTTTCGTTGCGCCGGGGAACGGTGCGTGCGGTGCCACCGCGGCCGGTTCTCGAGCGGGGCCGCACCAACGGCGGGCGCCCGACGGTACTGTGCGGCGCGTGACACACCCTTCGCAGGGCGGGAAGCGTCCGTCTCATCAGGCACAGAATCGCGGGGTGTCGCGCCGTCGAGGGGCGGTTGAGCTTGAGTCTCTGAAGGAGCATCACGGTCCGCACGGTGGTCGGCTGGCGCTGACGGTGGGCGCCACTGGTGTGGTGTTGGCCTGGGACTCCCGAGGCTGGCCCGAGAAGCCAGGTAGGGCCCCAGGTTCAGGCGGTCTCGCGTTTGAGGGTTCGGTAGACGGTGGGTCGGGAGATGCTGAAGATGTCGGCGAGGTCGGTGATGGTGTAGTCGCCGCTGGCGTGCATGCGGCGCAGTTCGTTCTGCTGCTTGGTGCTCAGTTTGGGTTGGCGGCCCTTGAGTCGGCCTTTGGCTCGGGCGATGGCCATCCCTTCGCGGGTGCGCATCCGCAGGAGGTCGACTTCGATTATGTGGACACGCGACCGTTGTCAACCTCTCGACCAGACCACGTTCATGCGGGACCGGGGACCGGGACCAGGTGTGGATGGTTTCCGGTGGCTGTGCTTGGTTGTCGGGACTTGCGGACGAGGTTCCGGCGGCTTCCGCCTCTGACGCGGTGCATCAGGGTTACCCCGCGGCCTCCCGCACCCCAGATGGCGCCCGCACGGCGACGGCTCCCCGGCTGGGGGCCGTTCGGGAGCCCCGTGGCGTCCGGCGCGTCTCGCACCTCACCGCCCCCGGTGAGGACCGCCTACCCGCAGGCCGGTCGACTGCTCATCAGCGCCGACGGCGGCGGCTCCCACGGCTACCGGCTGCGCGCTTGGAAGACTGAACTCGCCGCACTGGCCGCCGAAACCGGCCTGCAGATCACCGTCTGCCACCTGCCACCTGCCACCTGGAACCTCGAAATGGAACAAGAACACCGCCTGCTCAGCCACATCTCCATGAACCGGCGCGGCCGACCGCTGGCCAGCCACCAGGTCATCGTCGACCTCATCGCCGCGACCACCACCCGCACCGGACTGACCGTCCACGCCGAACTCGACACCAGCACCTACCCCACCGGCATCAAGATCACCGACCAACAGATGGCCGCCCTCCCATCACCTGACACGACTTCCACGGCGAATGGAACCACACCCTCAAATCAGCCGAATCACCATAACAGCGTGTCATTTCCTGGCAGCCCCTACGCGGCCGGCGGGAAGTGACCGCCGACCCGGGTCTTTGTGCGTCACGCCGAGGCCGGGAGGAGGACAGCATGGTCGGCAGAATCCGCAGGATCGACTTCGGCGTGAACTGCTATCTAATTGATGTTGAGGGCGGCTACGTCCTCATCGACACGAGCTTCCCGAACAAGCGGGACAAGCTCGACGCCGAACTTGCTGCAGCCGGTTGCGGGCCCGATAACCTGCGCCTCATCGTCCTCACCCACGGCGATGTCGATCATGCGGGCACCTGTACACACCTTCGCAGTACTCACCATGCCCCCATTGCGATCCATCGCCAAGATGCCGAGATAGTCCGGAGCGGAGACATGGGTGCCGGCCGGAAGGACAAGCCCGACAGACACACTCTCGCGTTCCGGTTCCTGACATGGGCCTTTGGGCTGCTGTACAAGATCACCAAGACGGGCGCAGACTTCGAAACCTTCGAGCCGGACGTACTCCTGGAGGATGGGCAGGACCTCTCGGCCTATGGGCTCGACGCGCGGGTCGTACATCTTCCGGGTCACTCGAGCGGATCAATCGGCATCCTTGCGGGCGATGGGGACCTGTTCTGTGGGGACCTGCTCGTGAACGTGATGAGGCCCTCGCTCCATTACTACATAGACGACTTGGCCCAAGCGCACGAGAGCATCCGCAAACTGAGCGGCCTCGGCGTCGAGACCGTCTACCCAGGGCACGGCAAACCGTTCCCGTTGAGCGAGCTGCCGATACCGGGCCGGTCATTCGGCTGATTCCAGCGGTCGGACTAGCCCGGATCGCGTGACGGACCCGCTCACGACGCGTTTGAAGTCCAGGACCCAGCCTGCGCGAGCCGGGAGCTGGAGGGACACGACACTGCCGGCGAACAGGCACCTCTTCGTGGTCAGGCTGCCTCGCTTGTCCTTGCCGTCACGGGATCTGCAGGCGCGACACGGTGAAGCTGGTGGCGTCCTCTTCGGGTTCATCCCCGACCGCGCCGGTCAGCGGCAGGGCGAGGTTGGTGACCAGGATGTGTCGACCCTGGATGCTCAGGCTCGCGGGGAAGAGCAGGCCATCCGGCGAACCATCACGGTTGATGCCCTGGAACTCGCCCAGGCTGGCCACCACCCGGCCGTTCTCGTTGAGTGCCACCAGTTCGTCAGCCTGGTTGGCCGCCACCCACAAGCGGCCCCTGTCGTCGAAGGCAAGACCATCAGCCCCGTTGACGCTCTCGGCGAACACTGACAACGTCTTGCTGTGCAGGTCGAGCTTGAGTACCCGGTCGTCGCCTGTGTTGGCGATGAACAACGCGCTCTGGTCAGCGTTGAACGCCAGTCCGTTTGCCCCGAACGGTGGGTGTCCGGCGGTCGCCAGCAGCGGGTCGTGGGCCACCAGTTCCGGGGTGCAGGCCCCCGCACAGTTCGCCGGATCATCGATGCGGAAGATCGCGCCCTGGAACGAGTCGGACACGTACAGGTTGCCCCCGGGATCGAAGGCCATCCCGTTGGGCGCCGGGAATGAGTTGGAGCCGAACTTCACTGTGTCAGCGCTGCCGTCGGGGTTGGCCACCTCCCGGTCAGCGGGCGCGCCGATGCCGGGGATGGTCGCGACGTCGACAACGGCTGTCTGGTCGGTGAAGTTCGCCGGGATCCTTTGGATCTTGGAGGCACCCATGTTCGCGATGTACAGGTACCCGTGATCGGCGTCAAAGGTGAGGCCGAGAAGCGGCTGGCCCGCGTAGTCATGCTCGGCGATCACCTTCCCGATGCGGTTCAGGCGCAGCAGCTTGTTGTCCGCTGGACGGTCAGCGGTGCCAAAGTCGAACGTGCCGACGTAGACATCGCCGGTGCCCGGGTTCGTCGCGATCCCTTCGGGATACCAAACCCCTGCCGGGAGCACGGCGAGCTTCTGGGCTGCGTTCGGCTGGGTCACAAGTGATAACCCGTGCCCCCACAATGCGGGGACAAGCATCAGTGCAGCGGTCGTCAAACCGACAATTGGTGTGCGTGACATGGTTCATCTCCTTGGATCTTCGACACACAACGGGCGTGGGACCCCTTTCGGCAACGCCGCGACGGGTTCGAGTTGGTGCCCCGGCGGGAGCCGGCCCCACAAGCGGCCAGCGGCCGCAGGCCGCTGACACGATAGTCCCGCCGCGTATCGTCGCAGAGGGGCTCTCGTTTCCCACAAGCGGCCAGCGGACGGAGGCCGCTGGCATGGACACCCCGAGCAGCGCCTGTGTGCGCGCCACGGCAGTACTCTGGCGCCCCAGGTGGCTTGGCGGCCGTTGCCACCTGAGCCCGCAGGCTGGGTGGAGGGAACGGCGATCTCTTGCTGGGGTGGCGATGACCGACGAATCCTCACCGCCGGTGGCTGATGGAGCCGGTCGGCGACCTCAGGGTGCCTATATTCATGGGCACGCAGAGAGCGTGTTGCGCGCGTACCAGTGGCGCACCGCCGGGAACTGCGCCGCTTACCTGCTGCCCGTTCTGCGGCCCGGCATGGACCTGCTCGACGTCGGCTGCGGGCCGGGGACGATCACCGTGGACCTCGCGCTCGCTGTCGCCCCCGGGCGGGCCTTGGGGATCGACCTGTCCGGTGAGGTGCTCGTGCGCGCCGCTGAGCTGGCTGAAGCGCGGCACGCCGACAACCTGGTGTTCGACACCGGCGACGTGTATGAGCTGGGGTACCCGGACGCAAGATTCGACGTCGTGCACGCACACCAGGTGCTCCAGCACCTGTCAGACCCAGTCGCGGCCCTGCGCGAGATGCGCCGCGTCACCCGACCACGCGGTGTCGTGGCCGTTCGCGACGCCGAACACGCCTCCATGGTCTGGTACCCAGAAAGCGAAGGCCTCACCGAGTGGATCCGGGTCTACCGTGCCGTAGCCGCGGCCACGGGTGCGCGCCACGATGCCGGGCGCCATCTGTTGGGGTGGGCCCGGCGGGCCGGGTTCTCCGACGTCACCCCATCAGCGAGCACATGGTGCTTCGCCACGCCCGGGGAACGAACATGGTGGGCCAACCAGTGGGCCGAGAGGTTCACGGCCTCAGCGATCTCCGAACGCGCCGTCGCTGACGGAGTAGCCACCCGCGACAGCCTGCGAGCCATCGCAAGGGCATGGCAGCAGTGGGCGGCCAACAACGACGCGTGGTTCGCCTTGGTGCACGGCGAGGTGCTCGCCCGGCGCTGACTCGACAGCGGGGGAAGACGTCCGGGGTTCCGCGAACACAAGACAGCCTCAACGGCGACTCGAGCAGTACTGGACCCCCACCTCAACCAGGAACACCACCGCGTGCACCAAACCCGCTACGCCCACGTCACGTTCCCAACCGCCGCACGACGTCCCTCCACGGCAGCTCGTCAACTTCGCCATTGGGGATTGTCAGGGTCCCCATCGTCGTCACCGTAACGGGTGCGCAGGGGTCATTGAGACACGTCGCGTACCACCCATGTGAGATGGTTTCGCGTGGGGGGGAAGGGGGCCTCGGGAGGTCCGGCGGGGGTGTCCGGTTGTCGTTCGCCTATCGGTCAGGCGAGCGGGGTCGAGGTGGCCAGCCCCAGCCTGCTGGCCCTGAGTGTTGAGCGTCACCTTGGATGGTCATGTGTGGGGTGGTCGGCGTCGTTGGGCGTGATGACGGCTGTGTCGGGATCCGCTGCCGCCTCCGCGTCATGAACGTGATGATGCGGTCTTGCGTGCCCGCAGCGCCGCGATCTCGGCGTCCGCGGCGCCATCGAGTCCCTCCCGCGCGAGCCGGTAGCGCTCCAGCGCCTCCCGCACCGCGGGCAGGTCAGCCTCGGTCAGCGTCATCGTCTTGGTGCGGCCGCCGGCTGGGTAGGCCAGCGCGGGGCTTCCGTGCAGCTCTAGACCACATGGACGAGCCGATCGTCAGGCCTTGAGACACTGCTCCACGCGTGCGCCGAGCCGTCCCTTCAGAGGAGCCGCACCCTTCTGATTTGCTTCAACCTGGCCCACCGGAGCCCACCGGAGCCGGCACCGTCGAAACCGCGATGTCCGCCCCGTACTCATCGACGAGCCGCTCCACCCGCTGCGCGATATGCCGTCGTCATCCCAGAGTGGCCTCAGCAAGTCGCCTATCACGGGCGCCCAACGGCGAATGAAGCCCGCGGCCCGCGGCTACCATCACGGGCCTGCCAGCAGTGCAGCGAGGGACAGGGTGCTGCCGATGAGGCCGATCGCCATCGGGGCTGCGTAGGGGCGCCGGTCAGGCTGGGCGAGTGCCCAGCCGAGGCTGTTCGTAGACGTGTACCAGGTGGAGCCGAGGGCGGCGGCCGAGGCCAGGGGCGCCCACGTCGCGCCCGAGAAGAGCCCGAAGGACGCGATGAGGAGGGCTGCTGAAGTCGCGTATTCGGCCACCCAGTGGGGGGCCAACCACGACCCGTTGCTGTCGCGGGCGTGGCGGAGCCCTCGGCTGCGGTCGACCTGGGTACCGGCGATGATGTCGCGGGTCCAGATCCCGGCGATTCCCAGGCCCATGACGGTCATGAACACGGCGATCGCTGCCTCGCGCATGTGCTACCTCACAGAGGGTGTCTCGGGGTCTGGTGGACGTGGAGGTGGCAGTCCCGCCCACGGTAGGGGGTAGAGCAGCCCCCAAGACGACAAGCCACCCGCCGAACGGAACATCATCAATCGTCCAACTCGATCCACGGCGCGCCCGTGGGCGATCAGTGTCCGGGTGGTTGGGGAGGTGACTTGCGGAGTCCGCGGTCGGGGCTCAGGTAGATCCGCCAGCGCATCGTGTGCAGCCCGAAGAGAGTTCCGACGGCGGCCCGGCGGACGGCTTCGATGGCGTCCATCCGTGCCCGCCCGCTGCGCATCTCGATGGTGCCGGTGAGGATCGGGCGAGCCCCGGCCGTGACCGCGACGGTGGCCGCGGCCAACTCGAGGTCCAGCAGGATCGCTGGGCCCCGCCGCAGGCGGGCAGTCGCACCTTGGCCGATGAGCACCGCATCGCGGATCAGCAGCCCCGCGCTGACCACCTCCACGACGGCAGCCCCCCGGCGCCCGAACCGGGCGATGACCATCTGGGTCAGTGGGAAACCGGCCCCGCTGAGGACGAGGACGACCCGGTCGGTGGTCCGGAGCATAGGGACTCCTTCACTGCGTTCCGCATCAAGATGCTGGCTGAGTCCTTGGTGTACCTGTTAGGGAAGCCCCGCGCGCACGTTGTCCATGAACGTGATGAACCGGCCCGGCGCCTCGTAGAGGTTTAGGTGCGCGGCCTCGTCGACAATCTCGAGGTGTTTGGCGGGGGCCTCGAGCGCTGCGAACCAGTCCTCGATCTGGGCCAGGTCGGTTATCCGGTCCTGTCGACCGGCGAAGATGTGAACCGGTACTTCGAGAGTGGTCGTGTCGCGCGCAAGGTCGATCTCCTCGCACAGCCGCGGCCAGAGGATGTCCATCGAACGCGCCATCGCGCGCATGTAGTGCAACTTGGTAGTGAGCGGATAGTCACGACTGGTGAAGATGCTGAGCGCCCAGACCGGGACGAAGCGCGGATTGACGGCGACCCCACCGAGGGTGCCGAGCCAGCGGCGTTGGATCTGGACGCCGTCGGTGCCGGATGCGTACTGGCCCTGGATGGGACGTCCGATCCGCTCCAGCGCCGCCTCGGCCTTGCGATGCCCTGCCCTTCGGGCCTCCTCGAGCGCCCAGTTGTACGATCGCGCCTCCTGGAGTGCCCAGTTCACTACCTGGGATGCACCGACGTAGGCGTGGATGTGTTGTTGGGCGCGCTCGGCGATTCGGACTCCGAGCACGGTGCCGAAGGAGTGGGCGGCGAGGACCAGGGGCCGGTCGCCGAAGTCGTCGGCGAGGAGCGCCACAAGCGCCACACCGTCGGCAGTCAGCGACTCGAGCGAGAGACTCGTCGAGGTCTCGTCCCCGCGGTACGAGCGGCCGGCGCCCGGTTGGTCCCAGTCGATGACCAGCCAGTCTCGCTCGAGGTCGCGCAGGTAGCGTCGGCGCGGGGCGAACTCCGCGCCCCCAGGGCCGCCGTGCACGAAGAGCAGGACGGGGGCCCTGGGGGCGCCCCGCACGGATACCCATTGACGCCTGCCGTTGAACTCGACCTCGCTCCACCCAGTTCGCATGGACTCCCCCGTCACCACGTCAGCGCCAGGACTGCGGACTTCTGGGCGAGCCTGGCGGCCCGGTGGCTGCGAGGAGCGGTGGGGCACGTCGGGATGACGGCGCCGCGGCCATATGCGCGGGCCACCCCATGGCACCGAAGCCCCGCACTCAGGATCGCGTTGGCCCCGCGACGCGCTGTGAGAGGGAGGTCGTCGACAACGACCTCGTGGCCACAGGACTCAGTCAGCCGATCGATCTGGAGCCCATGCATGAGCGTCCTCCTCACCACCACAATACGGTAGGGACTGGACACCTCTTCACCCACTGGCACTGCACGCGGGTGCGTACCCCACGAGGGTTCTGCTCACGAAAGGGGCGGCCGGTCTTCGATGCGGGTCGGTGCTGCGCCACGGTGCTGGGACGGGATCAGCGCTGTCGATGAGTGCGCGACGGGAGACAGGATTCAGCCGGCCGTTGGCGCTGGTGGTGTCGATCTGCTCGTTGAGCGACACCAGGGCGATGGTGCGGTGCTCCAGGTCCTCGATCAGGTCGAGCAGGTGTTTCATGGATCGGCCGAGCCGGTCCAGCCGCCAGATCACGATGGTGTCCCCGGGGGGGCGTTGTCCAGCAGCCGGTCGAGCTCGGGGCGGCGGGTGGCCACCGGCGGAGATGTGGTCGACGTAGATGCGGTCCACACCGGCTACGGTCTGCTGTCCGAGCCCGAGAGCCGCTTCCACGACCTTGGCGCCGACTACTACCAGTCACAGATCAACACCCGCAGGCGTCAACGCGACCTCATCCGTCAACTCGAACACCTCACCGGACAGACCGTCGTGCTCCGGGCTACCGCCTGACCGGGTCGCAAGCACACCCGGCTACGCCGGGTGCCTTCGGCATGCCCACTCACCGACCGATTTTCGAGTCAGCCAGGGGAGTGCACGCCCGCGCGAGGGTGATCCACCAGCCCAAACCTCCCGGCGCGGTTTCCCAATAACCCTCATTATTGGGAGTCCACGGGCTAGGCTCCGGGTGTGGCTGCCGACCCTGCCGGGACCGCTCCCCCGGTGCCGCTGGACAACGCGATCGCCGGGTTCCTGACCGCGCTGCGGGCCGGGAAGCCGTCACCGCACACGATCATCGCCTACGCCGCGGACCTGCACCTGGTGCGCGAGCGGTTGGCCGAGGATCCCGGGCAGCTGGTCGTGGCCGACCTGACGGCCGCGCGGCTGCGGGCCGGGTTCGCCTCCTACGCCGACGGGCACGCGAAGTCCTCGGTGCGCCGGGCGTGGGCGACGTGGAACCGGCTGTGCGACCACCTGGTCGTCGAGGGCCAGCTGGCCGGCAACCCGATGGCCGCGGTGCCCAAGCCCAAGGCACCCCGCACCGCACCCCAGGCGTTCACCGACGCCGACATGACCGCACTTCTCGGCGTGCTGGTCGCCGGGCGGGTGCCCGCCCGGTACCCGTGGCCGATCCGCGACTACGCCCTGATCACCACCCTGGCCGCCACCGGGCTGCGCCGCTCCGAGGCCCTGGCCCTGGCCGTGGATGACGTCGAGGGCGGGCCCGGGGCCCGCCAGGTCGCGGTCCGCCACGGCAAGGGCGACAAGTACCGGGCGATCCCGGTCGACCCCCGCCTCGAAGAGCTGCTGGCCGCCTACCTGGCCGAGCGGTGGACCCGCTGGCCCGTTCCGGGTCGGGCCCGGCCCGTCGACCCGTGGTCGGCACCCGCGCGGGCGGCGCTGTGGCTCGGGGACAAGGGCCAGCCCCTGACCTCGGCGCAGCTCGCGCACCTGGTCGAGCGGGCCTACCGGGCCGCCGGGATCAACTCCCACCGCCCCACTGGGGCCCTGGTGCACGCCCTGCGGCACACGTTCGCCACCAGCCTGCTGGAGAACGGGGCCACCGCCATCGAGGTCATGGGCCTGCTCGGCCACGCCAGCCTGGCCACCACCCAGCGC
>JBAVLA010000354.1:0-1769 GCA_049688595.1 Candidatus Nanopelagicales bacterium
GCCATGTAGGTCTCGATCGCCTCCCACATGCGCGTGACCCGGCCGTCCGGCTCGATGCGCGCCAGCGAGCCCGGCTTGACCTTGCCGTCCACGACGACCATTTCGTTCTTCAGCGTGGGATTGGCGAAGGTCGCGCGCAGCGCGGTGAGGTGGTCGCCGCGATGCGTCGCGTAGGAGTTGAAGTCCTCCTCGGGCAGGCCCATTTTCGCGAGGTACTCGCCCGCCGCGCTGTCCAGCAAGATGGCGTTCGAAGGCGAGAGATGGTCGGTGGTGATGTTGTCGCCGAGCACTGCCAGCGGACGCAGGCCCGCGAGCGTGCGCTCGCCGGCCAGCGCGCCTTCCCAGTACGGCGGGCGGCGGATGTACGTGCTCGTCGCTCGCCAGTCGTACAGCGGACTCACCTTCTCACCCGTGTCCTCGCGGCGCGCGAACATCGGGATGTACACCTTGCGGAACTGCTCAGGCTTCACGCTCGCGGCGACGATCGCGTCGATCTCATCGTCCGACGGCCAGAGGTCCTTCAGGGTGATCGGCCGGCCCTCGGCGTCGGTGCCCAGCGCGTCCTTCTCGATGTCGAAGCGGATCGTGCCCGCGATCGCGTAGGCCACCACCAGCGGCGGCGAGGCGAGGAAGGCCTGCTTCGCATACGGATGGATGCGGCCGTCGAAATTGCGGTTGCCCGAGAGCACCGCGGTCGCGTACAGGTCGCGGTCGATGATCTCCTTCTGGATCGCCGGATCCAGCGCGCCGGACATGCCGTTGCAGGTGGTGCAGGCGAACGCCACGATGCCGAAGCCGAGCTTCTCGAGCTCCGGCAGCAGGCCCGCTTCCTCGAGGTACAGCGCGACGGCCCGCGACCCCGGTGCCAGCGAGCTCTTCACCCAGGGCTTGCGCGTGAGGCCCCGCCGGTTGGCGTTGCGCGCCAGCAGGCCGGCCGCGATCACGTTGCGCGGGTTGCTTGTGTTGGTGCAGCTGGTGATCGCCGCGATGATCACGGCGCCGTCCGGCATCCGGCCGGGCACGTCGTCCCAGCGGCCGGCGATGCCCTTCGCCGCGAGCTCGCTGGTCGCGACGCGCGCGTGCGGGTTGCTCGGCCCCGCCATGTTGCGCACCACGCTCGAGAGGTCGAACGCCAGCACGCGCTCGTACTCGGCGGTCTCCAGGCTCTCGGCCCACAGGCCCGCCGACTTCGCGTAGGTCTCGACGAGCTTCACCTGCGCGTCCTCGCGGCCGGTGAGCCTGAGATAGCGGAGGGTCTGCTCGTCGATGTAGAACATCGCGGCGGTGGCGCCGTACTCCGGCGCCATGTTGGAGATCGTCGCGCGGTCGCCGAGCGTCAGCGCCGCGGCGCCTTCGCCGAAGAACTCCAGGTAGGACGACACCACTTTCGACTTGCGCAGGAATTCGGTCAGCGCCAGCACGACGTCGGAGGCAGTGATGCCCGGCTGCGGCTTGCCCGTCAGCTCGACGCCGACGATCTCCGGCAGGCGCATCCACGAGGCGCGGCCGAGCATGACGTTCTCCGCCTCGAGGCCGCCGACGCCAACGGCAATCACGCCGAGCGCATCGACGTGCGGCGTGTGGCTGTCGGTACCGATCAGGGTGTCGGGGAACGCGACGCCGTCCTGCGCGTGGATGACCGGCGACATCTTCTCCAGGTTGATCTGGTGCATGATGCCGTTGCCGGCCGGGATCACGTCGACATTGTCGAACGCGAGCCGGGTCCAGTCGATGAAGTGGAAGCGGTCCTCGTTGCGGCGGTCCTCGAT
>JBAVLA010000355.1:0-10277 GCA_049688595.1 Candidatus Nanopelagicales bacterium
GCCCCCGGCGTGACGCGCTGGCCCCCGGCTGCGGGCGTGGTGACTGTCACGACCGGCCGGCTGGACCACGGGCTGGCGGCCCCGCCGGCTGGGCTGCTCGTCGTCACGGAGGTGGACATCAAGGGCCAGAAGGGGGCCACGCGGGACATGGCCCGCATGCCCTCACGGCGCCGGGCGATGGTCGACCCGTTGCAGTTGAAGGCGGGCGACTTCGTGGTCCACGAGCAGCACGGCGTGGGCCGCTACGTCGAGATGACGAAGCGCACGGTGGGCGGCGCGACCCGCGAGTACCTGGTGCTGGAGTACGCCCCGAGCAAGCGGGGCCAGCCGCCGGACCGCCTGTACGTGCCTACCGACCAGCTCGACCAGGTAACCCGATACGTCGGCGGGGAGGCGCCCAGCGTGCACCGGCTCGGTGGGTCGGACTGGCAGCAGGCCAAGTCCCGGGCCCGGCGCGCGGTTCGCCAGATCGCCGGGGAGCTGGTGAAGCTGTACTCGGCCCGCCAGCACGCGGTCGGGTTCGCGTTCGGCCCCGACACCCCGTGGCAGCGCGAGCTCGAGGACGCCTTCGCCTACACCGAGACACCCGACCAGGACTCGACCATCAACGAGGTCAAGGCCGACATGGAGCGGGCCGTCCCGATGGACCGCCTCGTCTGCGGCGACGTCGGCTACGGCAAGACCGAGATCGCGGTGCGCGCGGCGTTCAAGGCGGTGCAGGACGGCAAGCAGGTCGCGGTCCTGGTGCCGACCACCCTGCTGGTCCAGCAGCACTTCCAGACGTTCTCCGACCGCTACTCCGGCTTCCCGGTCAAGGTGGCCGCGCTCTCCCGGTTCCAGACCGACAAGGAGGCCCGCGCCGTCCTCGACGGGCTGGCCGACGGCACGATCGACGTCGTCATCGGCACGCACCGGCTGTTCAGCAGCCGGACCAGGTTCAAGGACCTCGGCCTGCTGATCGTCGATGAGGAGCAGCGGTTCGGCGTCGAGCACAAGGAGCACATCAAGGCGCTGCGCACCAACGTCGACGTGCTGACCATGTCGGCCACGCCGATCCCGCGGACCCTGGAGATGGCGGTCACCGGCATCCGCGAGATGAGCACCATCCTGACCCCGCCGGAGGAGCGCCACCCGGTGCTGACGTACGTCGGCGCCTACGATCCCAGGCAGATCTCTGCGGCGATCCGACGCGAGCTGCTGCGCGATGGCCAGGTGTTCTTCGTGCACAACCGTGTGGAGTCGATCGAGCGGGTCGCGGCGCGGCTGCGCGGCCTCGTGCCCGAGGCGCGGATCACCGTCGCCCACGGCCAGATGAACGAGCACGCCCTCGAGCAGATCATCGTCGACTTCTGGGAGAAGCGGTCCGACGTGCTGGTCTCGACCACGATCGTTGAGTCGGGCCTGGACATCCCCAACGCCAACACCCTGATCGTCGACCGGGCGGACACGTTCGGCCTGAGCCAGCTGCACCAGTTGCGGGGGCGGGTGGGCCGGGGCCGGGAGCGTGCCTACGCATACTTCCTGTACCCGCCCGAGCGGCCGCTGACCGAGACGGCCCACGACCGCCTGGCGACGATCGCCGCTCACACCGACCTCGGGGCGGGGATGCAGGTGGCGATGAAGGACCTGGAGATCCGCGGCGCCGGCAACCTGTTGGGCGGCGAGCAGTCGGGCCACATCGCAGATGTGGGCTTCGACCTGTACATCCGCCTCGTCGGCGAGGCGCTTGCCGAGTACCGGGGCGAGTCCGGGGCTGAGGTGCCCGAGGCCAAGGTGGAGCTGCCCGTCGACGCCCACATCCCGCACGCCTACGTGTCCGGCGAGCGGCTGCGCCTCGAGGCCTACCGGCGGATCGCCGCGGCGACCGACGAGGCAGCCATCGATTCCGTGGCCGACGAGCTGCGGGACCGGTACGGACCCCTGCCCGAGCCGGTCCAGAGGCTGCTCGACGTGGCCCGGCTGCGGCTGCTGGCCCGCCAGGCCGCGGTCGCCGAGATCGTCCTGGCGGGCAGCTACGTCCGCTTCGGTGGCGTGGACCTGCCCGAGTCGCGACGGCTGCGGCTTCTGCGCCTGTACCCGGGCACCCAGATCAAGCCGGTCACGCGGACCGTCCTCGTCCCGCGACCGAAGCCGGCGATGCTGGGCGCTGCTCCGATCATCGACGCGGCCCTTGTAGCGTGGGTCCGTGAGGTGATCCGGACGGTGATCCTCGAACCGATCGGAGGCAAGTGATGCGTCTGCACCTGGGTGGGGCGGGCTTGGCCGTGGTCGCGGCCGCGGCGCTGTCGGGGTGCAGCGTGAGCCCCACCAGCTACGCAGCGGTCTCTGACACGTTCCGGATCACCCAGCAGGAGATCTCCGCCGACGTGGCGGAGGTCCTGCAGGCGGCCGGGCGTCCGCCCGCCGAGACTGCAGTCGGGCTGGCCCTGACCAACGTGCAGCGCCGAGCCCAGGACGCGCTCGTGGCGGCTGAGGCCGAGCTGCTGGGGGTGCGGGTCACGCAGAAGCAGGTCGAGGATGGCCTGGCTGCGCTGGCCGAGGAGAAGGGCGGCATGGACGTCCTCGCGGATGCCGCCGTCCAGAGCGGCATCCCGCCGTCCGCGCTTGAGGACTACGCACGCACGAACCTGCTGATCACCGAGATCGGCAGGGCCATGAAGGAATCCGGCGGCTCCGGGTCGCTGGAGGACACGAGGGTGGCCCTCGCGGGGCTGTCCAAGTCGATCGGAATCGAGGTCGCTCCCAGGTACGGGACCTGGGACCACGAGGCCGTCGGCATCACGCCCGGCTCCACGGTCGCCGTGCCGTCAGGGTCGTCCGCCGGCTGATGGAAACCGACGCCGCGGACCCTGGCTCAGTACCCAGGCCGACCGGCGAGCCCCTTCTGGAGCTGATCAGGGTCATGGACCGGCTACGGTCCCCGGGCGGCTGCCCGTGGGACGCCGAGCAGACCCATGAGTCACTCGTGTCCTACCTGACCGAGGAGGCTCACGAGGCGGTCGAGGCCATCGAGACCGGCGACCGCGCGGCCATCCGGGAGGAGCTGGGCGACGTCCTCCTGCAGGTCGTCTTCCACGCAAGGATCGCCCAGGAGGATCCGGTTGACCCGTGGTCCATCGACGACGTGGCTGCCGGGATCGTGGCCAAGCTGATCGCCAGGCATCCGCACGTGTTCGGCGACGAGCGAGCCGATTCCGCTGCGCACGTCGAGTCGGTCTGGCTGGCGCGCAAGACCGCCGAGAAGTCGCGCGAGTCGGTGCTCGACGGGATCCCTGCCGGGTTGCCATCCGTCCTGCTCGCCGCCAAGATCCACACCCGCGCCACGCACGGGGGCGTGGCCGTGGAGCCGGCCGACGAGGCGGTGCGCGCGGTCGCGGCGCAGGCCCTGGCCGTGGTCGGGGCGCAGCGGTTGGGAGAGCTCCTGCTCGCCCTGGCCGTCGCCGGGCTGGACCGGGGCGTCGACCCGGACGTCGCGCTGCGTGCCGCGCTGCGCGATCACGCGGCGCGGGTCCGGGCTGTCGAGTCCGGGCGGCTCGGTTCGGGTGGCGCCACCGGGGGTCCGCCCTCCGCCCAGCAGGAGCGCAGCGCCCCGAATCGATAGGGTGGAAATCGAGTGGGTGGCCCGTTGTCTACAGGGCGTGCCCGCCGCCGCGGCAACTATCTGATGGGAGCTACCTGTGGCAAGCATTGAATCTGTGATCGCCCGCGAGATCCTCGACTCCCGCGGCAACCCGACCGTTGAGGTCGAGGTCGTCCTCGAGGACGGGTCGATGGGCCGCGCCGGTGTGCCTTCCGGGGCCTCCACCGGAGCCTTCGAGGCGCATGAGATGCGTGATGGTGACAAGTCTCGATACTTGGGCAAGGGCGTGTCCAAGGCCGTGTCCAATGTCGAGGACGAGATCGCTCCCGCGATCCTGGGCTCGGACGCTGCCGACCAGCGGCTCATCGACCAGACCATGATCGACCTCGACGGCACCGAGACCAAGAGCCGCCTTGGCGCCAACGCGATCCTGGGCGTCTCCATGGCGACGGCCAAGGCTGCGGCGGAGAGCGCCGGCCTGCCGCTGTACCGCTACATGGGCGGCCCGAACGCCCACCTCCTGCCCGTGCCGATGATGAACATCATCAACGGTGGCTCGCACGCGGACTCCGATGTCGACATGCAGGAGTTCATGATCGCCCCCCTCGGCGCCGAGTCGTTCGCCGAGGCGCTGCGCAAGGGCGCTGAGGTCTACCACGCGCTCAAGGGCGTGCTGAAGTCCAAGGGCTACGCGACCGGCCTCGGCGACGAGGGCGGCTTCGCCCCCAACCTGCCCAGCAACCGCTCGGCGCTCGAGCTCATCGTCGAGGCGATCGAGAAGGCCGGCTTCAAGCCGGGCACCGACGTCGCACTGGCGATGGACGTGGCGGCAACCGAGTTCTACGGCCGGGCGCTGAAGGGCTCCGGATCGCCCAAGGCCAACGAGTACTTCGTCGAGGGCGTCGCCAAGTCCACCGACCAGATGATCGAGTACTACGCCGGCCTGGTGGCGGACTTCCCGATCGTCTCCATCGAGGACCCGCTGAGCGAGGACGAGTGGGGCGACTGGGCGGCCATCACGGCGTCCATCGGCGACAAGGTGCAGATCGTCGGTGACGACCACTACGTCACCAACACCAGCCGGATCATGCGTGGCATCAAGGAGAAGACCGCCAACGCGCTGCTGGTCAAGGTCAACCAGATCGGCACCCTCACCGAGACGGCCGAGGCTGTCGAGGCCGCACATCGCGCCGGCTTCAAGACCATGATGAGCCACCGCTCGGGCGAGACCGAGGACGCCACGATCGCCGACCTGGCCGTCGCGTTCAACTGCGGCCAGATCAAGTCCGGCGCCCCGGCCCGCACCGACCGGGTCGCGAAGTACAACCAGCTGCTGCGCATCGAGGACGACCTGGGCGACGCCGCGCGCTACGCGGGCGCCGCAGCGTTCCCGAGGTTCTCTGCCTGACCGCGGCCTTCCCGCGGATCCGGGCCTGACCGTGGGAGGATGGACGGCATGCCAGCCGGCCGTCCATCCTCCGCCCGGCGGGTCCGGCGCCAAGCCGCAGGACGCCCAGTGCTATCCCCGCGAGCGGGGGCAGCGCTGGGCGTCCTCATCGTGCTGGTGGCCGTCCTGGCCATCCCGTTCAAGGAATGGGTGACCCAGCGGGCGAGGATCGCCGACTTGGAGGGTCAGCTGGCCTGGCACCATCAGCGGGTTGCCGATCTCGAGGCAGCCCGCGCGCGTTGGTCCGACCCGGCATACGTGGAGGCCCAGGCCCGGGAGCGGCTTCGCTTCGTCCGGGTGGGGGAGGTCGGCTACGTGGTCCTGACCGAGGACGCAGACGTCGCACAGGAGGACACCGGGGCCCGCTCCATGGCCAGCGTGCCCAAGGGCGGCCCGTGGTGGAGCGCGGTGTGGGGCACCGTTGCCAAGGCTGCCGACCCGGCCGGCACCGTGCTGGCTCCGGAACCGGCGGAGCCCGCCCCGAGCTACGCCGAGTAGGGCTCGCGTGATGACAGCGAGCGCAACCGCCGGTGGCGGCCACCAACTGCCGACTCGCGCCGATCACGCCCTGGTGTCAGCCCAGCTCGGCAGGCCGGTCCGGGGGGTTCGCGGGATCGCCCACCGATGCGGCTGCGGCCAGCCGGACGTGGTGCAGACCGAACCCGCCCTGCCGGACGGCACGCCGTTCCCGACGCTGTACTACTTGACCTGCCCCCGGGCGAACGCGGCGGTGAGCACCTTGGAGGCGCAGGGCCTGATGCGCACGATGGGCGAGCGCCTGGCCGTCGATGCCGACCTCGCGGCTGCCTACCGAAGGGCGCACGAGGCGTACCTGCGACAACGGGAGGAGCTGGGCCACGTGGAGCACATCGCCGGGATCAGCGCCGGCGGGATGCCCGACCGGGTCAAGTGCCTGCATGCACTGGTCGCACATTCCCTGGCGGCGGGGCCAGGCGTGAACCCGCTCGGCGACGAGGCCCTGGCAGCGCTGGCCGCCCGGGGGATCGACCCCGATCGGGCGTGGGGCGGACCCGCGCTGGGCTGCCACGAGGCCGGCGAGTGACCGCGCGACGGGTCGCCGCGGTCGACTGCGGCACCAACTCCATCAGGCTGCTCATCAGCGACGTGGATCCGGAGCGCGGGCTTGCCGTGGATGTGGCTCGCGAGATGCTCGTGGTGCGGCTCGGCGAGGGTGTTGATGCCACTGGCCGCTTCGCCCCGGACGCCCTGGCCCGCACGTTCGCGGCCTGTCGGCAGTACGCGGCGCTGATCAGCCGGGCGGGGGACCCGCCGCTCCGCTTCGTGGCCACGTCCGCATCCCGGGACGTCGCCAACCGGGCCGAGTTCATCGCCGGTGTGCACTCCATCCTCGGCGTGGAGCCCGAGGTGATCAGCGCGACCGAGGAAGGGGAGTTGTCGTTCCTCGGGGCCACCGTCGACATCCCCGCAGACGCGCGCCCGCCGTTCCTGGTGGTCGACATCGGCGGCGGCTCGACGGAGTTCGTGCTCGGGGCGGCGGCACCCACGCACCGGACCAGCGTGGACATCGGCTGCGTTCGGATGACCGAGCGGCACCTGGCCGCCGACCCACCGACCCCGGCCCAGGTGGCCGCAGCCACGAGGGACATCGATGGGGCCATCGCACGGGCGGGGTCGGTCGTCCCCTTCGGCCAGGCTGCCACGCTGGTCGGGTTGGCCGGTTCCGTGACAACCGTCGCGGCCCTCGCGCTCGGCCTGCCCGAGTACGACGCGGGACGCATCCACCACAGCCGGATCCCAGCCGCCGACGTGCGCCGGATCAGCGACGAGCTGCTGACGATGGCGCACGAGCGGCGGGCCGCCCTGGGCGTCATGCACCCGGGACGGGTCGACGTGATCGGGGCCGGGGCCCTCATCCTGCGCCGGATCATGGATGCGACGCTGGCGGCCGAGGTCCTCGTCAGCGAGCACGACATCCTCGACGGGATCGCCTGGTCGCTGGCGGCCGGGTGACTCGCGCTCACCGGGGTGACCCGCGCTGGCGACCGGGGTCGGCTGAGGACCGGGTCGTTCGGCTGGCAAGGTCTGGACCTGCGGACGAGTCCCCGCGTACGGCCGGCGCATAGGGTGTGACCATGCCAAGCGTCGCAGTCACCGTCATCGGCCGGGATCGTCCGGGCATCATCGCCGAGGTCACCGGGGTGGTCGCCGACTTGGGCGGGGATCTCGAGGATTCCTCGATGACCCTCCTGCGCGGGCACTTCGCCTGGACCCTGATCGCGAACCTGGACACGGTGCCTGCAGAGCTCTCCGCGCGGCTGGCCCATCTGGCCGCCGACGGCCTCGTCGTGTCCGTGCTGCCTGTGGGACCTGAGGAGCCTCGTGTGGAGGGCGCCCGGTCATTCGTGCTCAGCGTGCATGGTGCCAACCGGATGGGGATCGTGGCAGGCGTCACCCAGACGCTGGCCAAGCACGGGGGCAACATCACGGACCTGTCGACGAGGCTGGGCGCCGGAGGGCTGTACATCCTCGTGGCGGAGGTGACGCTGCCGCCCGGCGTGGACGTCGTGGCGCTGGGCGCCCAGCTCGCCGAGGCAGGCCGGCACCTGGGGGTCGGGGTGTCGCTGCGTCCCGCCGAGCCGGACGTCCTCTAGACGATGAGCGAGTCCTCACGGCAACTGCCCATGCCCGAGCTCCCCGAGGGTCGGGTGCTCCCGGCTGTGATCGCCCCAGATCCGGTCCTGTCCAACAGGTGCGCGGAGGTGGACCCCCGCGATCCAGAAGTCGTCCAGCTGGCTGCGGATCTCCTCACGACGATGCGAGCGTCGGCCGGGTGCGTGGGTCTGGCCGCCAACCAGGTTGGCGTCGGCTGGCGGCTCTTCAGCCTGGACGTCACCCGGCACCCCCGAGCTCGGACCATGCACGGCGCGTACGTGTTGGTCAACCCGGTGATCGTCAGCGCATCGCGTAACGAGAGGGGTCGGGAGGGCTGCCTGTCGGTGCCGGATTTCACCGGGGACGTGCGCAGGGCCACCCGGCTGACCGTCAATGGCTGCCTGCCCGCCACCGGTGAGGAGGTCACGCTGGTCACCGACGCCTTCGAGGCTCGCGCTCTCCAGCATGAGATCGACCACCTCGAGGGCGCCTTGTTCCTCGACCGGGTCGCCGGTGCGCACGCGATCCATCCGCGCCAGACGTACCTCTGAGGCCCCCGTAGCCCAACGGCAGAGGCAGGCGGCTTAAAACCGCCGTGTTGTGGGTTCGACTCCCACCGGGGGTACCGCGCGCAGGGACGATGTGTGGATCGGGACGAAACAGGGAACAAGACGTGCCGAACCGTGCGTTCCATGATTAAGTGGTGAGCAAGACGTCGTCCAACCAGTGATGACGCCTATTCGACGTGGAGGTCGAAGCAGTTGAACAACAAGAACCCAGTCTTCTCCCGGCTCGACGAGCAGACCACCGGCGGAAGTGGATTCGCCTACGCCGAGGGGGTCACCGCCTACCAGCGTGCCGGGCAGGCGCCGTACCAGGTGCCCTCCGGTGCCCCGACCGGCTCCATCTACGAGCCCGTCAGCGACCGGATGACCCTCGACGACGTGATCGTGCGGACCGGGATCTCGATCGCGGTCCTGATCCCGGCGGCGTTCATCGGGTGGACGTTCTCGGCGTCGATGCCCTGGTTGTACCTGATCGGGATGATCGGTGGCCTGGTGCTCGGACTGGTCAACGCGTTCAAGCGCGTCGTTAGCCCCCCGCTGATCCTGGCGTACGCTGCCGCCGAGGGCCTGTTCCTGGGCGGCATCAGCTGGGTCTACGACCAGTGGGCCGCTTCGACCGGCTACGAGGGCCTGGTGGCACAGGCCGTCATAGGCACGCTTGTGGCCTTCGTGGTGATGCTGGCGCTGTACCGCAGCCGGCTGGTCAAGGTCGACGGCCGGTTCATGCGGATCATGATGGTCGCGATGGTGTCCTACCTGTTCATCGCCGTGGCCTCCTTCGTCTCGGCGCTCTTCGGCGTCGGCGGCGGCTGGGGCTTCTACGGTGTGGGGGGCCTGGGCCTGCTGCTCTGCGTCGTTGGCGTCGGGCTGGCCTCGTTCAGCCTGATGCTGGACTTCGAGTCCATCACCCGCGGCGTGCAGTCGGGCCTCCCGGCGCGCGAGTCCTGGCGGATGGCCTTCGGGCTCCTGGTCACCCTGGTGTGGCTCTATCTGGAGATCCTGCGAATGCTGGCGATCATTGCGAGCAGCCGCGACTGAGCTGGCAGCAGCCGCCCATCAACCCAGCAGGCCCCGCAGCGCGAGCTGCGGGGCCTGCTCATTCCTGGAGTACAAGCGGGGTCGTGCTGGGGTCGTGACGGTGTGGCGTGCGCGCGCAGTGGGTCAGGCGCGGATCACTTCACGCGGCGGGCGGCGCGATGCTTGTCCATCTCGTGGATGATGGCCGTCGCGTAGCCGTGCGGCAGGTCGTGCTCGTCGCGCAGCCAGTTCACGCGATCCTCGAAGCGCGTGAACGACGGGCCGTCCTCCACCACTGCGAACCAGTCCTTCAGCTGCTTGCCGGTGGCGTCAGGGACGCGGTCGACGAGCAGCTGATGGGTCTCCTCGGAGTGGTGCAGGGTCATGTGCGTCTCCTTCGTGGGCCGGCCATGGCATTCTATGCCCACTGTCGGGATGGGCATGGCCGAAGGCTGGGACTGAAGTACCGTTCCGGCGTGGACCTACTGGCCGCCGACCCCGACCCCGAGGACGTCGCCCGGCTGGACCTCGAGACGACCCGGGTCTGTGACCGCCTGCGCACCATGTCGCTGGTCCGACTGCGCGCTCCGATCGCTGATGTCCGGACTCGCGCCGGTGAGGCCGCGCGGATCGCGCAGGGGCTTGCCGACGCGGCAGCCGACCTGGCCGACCGGCAGCGGCGGGACCTGCCCGAGCTCCCGGATTCCGCAGCGGCCGACATGCTGGCCGTGTGCGCCCACGACCTCGCCGAGGAGCTGCGCCGGTCACCGGACGCCCAGTCGGCCGACGTGTGCCGGCGCTGGGTCCTTGAGCTGATCGACCTGCGGATCGCCCTGTGACGTCCGGGTTCAGTCGGGCCGGTGCCCCAGTTCCCTGCGCCCGGGGCCCGGTGACACCCCCAGGGCGAGCAGCACCTCGGGCAGCAGGACCGCGCCGATCCGGCGGTACCCCAGACCCGAGGGATGGAACCTGTCAGGCGCGAAGAACGTCTCGCTGTTGGCCTGGAACTCCGGGCCCAGGATGTCATAGAGGC
>JBAVLA010000356.1:0-15413 GCA_049688595.1 Candidatus Nanopelagicales bacterium
GCCCGAGCCGGTCGAGCACCTCCATCAGCCGTGCCCGCGCCGTCGGGTAGGACACCGCCAGGTGAGCCTGGACGTCGCGGACGTTCCCGCGGCCCCGGAGGAACACCTCCAGGATCGCGAGGTCAGCGCCGTCAAGGTGGCAGTAGCGGCAGGGCTCGAAGTGTCCGGCGAGCTCGGTGCCGCACGCCGGGCAGCCCAGCCGCAACGTGATGAGCGAACCGGAGCACACTGGACACGTCGTCGGGGCTCGGTGGGTGCGGATCATGCCAACGACACGACCAGCGACCCCAGCCGCGACGTGACCGCGAGCCGACCGGTGCCGGCTCCCACGACGACCGGCGGGTTGCCCGTCGGCGAGGCCTTCAGGGTGGACCCGTCCGGCATCCGGATCGAGGCCATGCCCAGCGTCGCCTCAGCGGTGATCGAGACGTCCGACCCTGGAAGCACAAGGATGCGCGCCGAGCCCAGGTCGGTGCTCACCGAGCTGTCGCCATGGAACTGCCACTCGACCTCGGCGCTGCCACTGGCCACGGACAGGGCCAGCGGGCCGGATCCACCATGGAGCTTCGCGGACCCGGCCTCCACTCCGATGGACGCCTGGGCGTGCAACCCCGACAGCTCCAGGGAACCGGCGACGTTCAGGACCTCCAGCGGGAGCTCGGGGTTGACCCGCACGCGCAGGGTCGTGCCTGCCCGGTTCATGCTGGTCAGCCACGTCGTGAAGGCGGACTTGGGGGCCTCCGTGTGGTATTCGCCGGCCGAGAGGTCGGAGTGGATCGTGAGGGTGTCGCCCACATGCGCGACCCGGTGCGGACCGTCCGCGATCGCGGTGTCCACGGAGGCGTCGGCGACCACGATCAGCCGCACGGCGCTGGCCCGCACGCTGATCCGGCGGACCGGCTCGGTGGGCGGAGGCGGCGGCGCGGACGGCCGACCCGCCTGCGAAGCCGCTCCCGGCCCTGCGCCGGCTCCGGCCTCGGACGGCCGGTCCGCCCCGGCCCCGGACCCGGCTGCGGGTCCGCCTGGTTGGGCGGCTGCGCTCGACTGGAGCTTGGCCTGTGCCTCCTCAGGGGAGATCTCCCCGGAGGCCACTCTGTTCAGCAGGTCCCTCAACTCATCGCTCATGTGCCGATACTAGATCCGGGATTGCCACTATGGCAAGAGCGGCTTTCTACTTGTTCGAATCGGGACGCTCAGACCCGGAGGACCGGACCAGCAGACCGCCAAGCAGCATCAGCCCGATCGCCGCCGCGGCGTTCAGCGGCAGCCCCGCGAAGTGCACGACGCGGGTCGGGAAGCCCGCCAGCCCGGTCCCCGAAAGGGCCAGTGCCCCGATCCCGATCGCCGTCGCGCCGGTGGCCGCCATCGTGGTCGCGCCGGCTTCTGGCGCCGCTCCGCCCCGGGAGCCCGCCAGTGCTGCTTCGCGGGGCGCCCGGCGGGCCGGCCGATCCCAGCCCGGCAGCTTGGCCACCTCCGCGGGCCACATCACGCGCACCACGCCGACCACGCCGGCAAGGAACAGCAGCAGGTAGGGCACGGTCCACAGCCAGAAGCCCGGACCCGGCGCCGGCTGCCCGTCGTCGGTCCACACGACCGGTCGGTCCAGGCCCGCTGCGTGCAGCAGGCTCACCAGCCCGATCAGAACCGGCAGGTGCCACAAGTAGAGCGTCATCGCGGTCAGGTTGACCGCGGTGACCCCGGTCCAGAGCCGGTGCCCCATGGCCACCCGGCTGAGCATCGGCCGGGCCGCCCCCACGACGCCCGTGAGCGTCGCCGCGTGCAGCGCCAGGACGAGACTGGGGGGCGCCATGTTGCTGAAGGGCTCGCCGGGCAGTCCCACCATCGACACCGGGTAGGGGCCCCACGCGATCAGGGCGAGGTTCCCCGCCACGCACAGGCTCGCGACGGCCAGTCCGCGCCAGCCGCTGAGCAGGCGATCGTCGAAGGCCAGGCCCAACTGGGCGCAGAACGTCCAGACGAGCAGGAAGTTCAGCAGGCCAAGCGCCGCGGGCAGGCCCAGGCCGAGCCTTGCCCAGTCGACCAGCGCCACCGCCGCGAGCAGCCCGAGCGGACCGAGGGCCGGATGCACCCGGTGCACGCGGACGCCAAGCGGGGTCAGCGCGCAGGCCATCACGTAGACCCCGACGAACCAGAGCAGCTGCGTGGCCAGCCCCAGCAGCGGACCGGCGAAGCCAGCGGGCGTGAACGCGGACACCACACCCGCCAGGGGGGCCATGATCAGCAGGTACACCCAGACCGGACGCAGCAGCCGGGCCACGCGACGCCACAGCCAAGGGGCGTACGTGAGACGGCCGGAACGCCACGACCGGGCATTCACGGCGCCGCCGGCCACGAGGAACAGCGGCATGATCTGCAGCAGCCATGTGGCCCACGGCGCCCAGCCGTAGCGGGCCAGCGTGTTGCTGACGACCGGCAATGCCGCGGCCCAGCCGACGATGCCCATGATGCCGTGGCCGAGCACGACGACCACGAGCGCTGCCGCGCGGATCAGGTCCAGCACCCGGTCGCGATCCGCCGGGGTCGCAGCAACTGCTCTGGCCACCGGCGGTGCGGGCGGGAGCCTCACGCCTCGACGATACCCGGGCCACTGTCCCTTGGCCGGGTCGCGAGCTCGGCCCGCCTTGCCAGCGCCCGCTCACGGATCCTCGCGAAGTCCCCATCGGTGAACACGCCGTTCACCCCAGAGATCGCGGCCAGCTTCATGCCGTGCTTGAGCCCGAGCTGGTAGATCTCCTTGACCTTCTCCCACTCGATGTTGCGCCCCACGGTGAAGGTCTCGTAACGGCCCTCGAGCGCAAGGCAGATCGTCTCGGCCATGCACGCATAGGCCACGCCCCGCGGCAGCCCCACGTTGCGCATGTGAACGTCGCCGGGCAGCTCGATCTCACCGGATTCGATGACCAGCACGTCCGGCCGCTTGGCGACGTCCTCGGCGGAGAGGTCCAGGGGCCGGGCCACGTCGGTGATGACGCAGCCGGGCTTGACCGCCATGATGTCCAGCACACGCTTGCCTGCCCCGGAGGTGGCGGTGACGATCAGGTCCATGTTTCCGATGTGCTCGTTCGGCGTTGCCGCGATGTGGATCCTGGCCCGGGGGTTCTCCCGTTCGATGTCGCGCTTGAGCGCCAGCAGCTTCGCGGTCTCCGGTGAGATGAGCCACAGCTCGTCACTGGCCACAGCCAGCAGGCGCGCGCAGACCGAGCCGATCGCACCTGTGGCCCCCACGACCATCGCCGCACCCCTGATCCGTCCCGACTCGTCGGTCTCGGCCAGGCCCAGCTTCAGGATCGCCTCGTGAGCTGCCCAGAGCGCCCCGGAGGCGCTGTAGCTGTTGCCCGTCGTGATCGGCAGCGGGGCCATGCGGGCAACGGTCACCCCGGCGTCGCCGACCACCTTCGTGAACGCTCCAAGGCCCATGATCTGGGCGCCGAGCTTCTTGGCGGTCTCGGCAGCGTCGAGCAGCCGGGCGTAGGTGAACTCCGGGCTGTGCGACATCAACTCCTTCGGGGTGCCCCCGATCGTGATCAGCCAGCCCTCGGCCTCGTCGCCCGTGGGGGAGTGGATTCCCGTGACGCGGCTGTAGGCCATTGCCGGGAGGTAGGCCACGACCTTCTCGGCGAGGTCCATGACGATCGGCGGGGCCACCTTGTCGATCGTGGCCAGAGGCTCGACCTCGACGAAGTTGCGCTGGGAGAGCGGATGGATGACGAACGCGAAGCGGCTGCGCCGTCGGCGGCCGTTCGGGTACAGGATCCGGGGGGTGAATCCGGCCGCATCGATCATGTCCAGCAGGTCGTCGTTGGTCAGCCGCCCCAGCGGACTGCCCGATGCGGCAACCATCATGGCCTCCTGGACGGCAGGGGTCACGGTGACTGCGAATGGCTGGGGCGTGGAGTCCAGCACCATGTCCACGTCCCGCTCAGCCAGCCATACGAGGCGCTCGTCGGAGATCGCGGTCGAGACGACCGTCTTCCCACGCAGGTTCTCGATTCCGAAGCCGACCATCTCATCGAACGAGGCGACGATGACGTGGGCGTCGGCCACCGACCGGCGGGTCAGCGCGGCGCTCAATCGCTTGGCGGGCTCCCGCACCGGCGACCACACTGCCCTGGGGACCTGGCGCATCGGGCGGGAGCCGAGGCTGGTCACGAGACCCAGGATGGGGTTGGACTCCAGCCGATTCGGCAGGTCCAGCCTGAGCAGCGGGTCGGCGAACTCGAAGTTCTCGGTGTGCTCGCGCAGCACCCGCACCGTCCGGGCGTGGTTGGCCCCGCCGAGCACCACGACCCGGGCGTTCCGGAAGTAGCCCGGCATCTCGTTGTTCACGTGGTGGACCGACCACTCCGCCAGGACGTCGTCCAGGGTGTGGCCGTCGGTGACGGGGACAAGTCGGGTTGCGTGCTTGACCCGCTCGACGGCCCGCAGGTCTCCCTCGTACAGGCCCGTGGCGCGGGCCTCCCGGATGCCGGTGACCGCTATGACGTCGGCGTCCCCGGCCCAGGCGTGGACGAGCTCCTCCGCGGCGTCCACGTCCCCGTCGGTGCCGAGGCGGAGCAGGTGGAAGTCCCGCTCGAGGAAGGTCACGTGCTCGTCGTAGTCCCGGTCTGACGCGGCCAGGCTGACGTTGACGATCAGTAGCGGCTTGGCAGTCACTGTTGCTCCTTGGTCGTTCCGGGCTGCCCGTCGAATCCGGACTGCGCTGGAAGAGGTCAGACCATCGCCGAGGCGTCGAACTCGGGGTGGGCGATCATGAAGTCCAGGAGCCGACCCGCGTAGTCGTCGAAGGACGCGCACACCACGCTCGTCCCCGCGAGGTCGGCCAGGGCGTTCGTCGTCGAGTGGCTGGTGCGAGAGGCCAGGTAGTCCAGGGCCTCGGCCGGCAGGCCGAGCAGGAACTCCAGGCCCGGCACCATGCCCACCACGGCGCGCGTGACGCCCAAGGGGAGCCAGACCCACACGACGCGCTTGCCCAGGTGCTTGGCGAACGTCTCGACCAGATGGCGGGCAGACGGCGGATTCGGGTCGGTGAGGGCGTACGTCCGCCCGAGCGAGCGATCCGTGACCGAGAGCTGGTCCATCGCATCGATGACGTAGTCGCGGGGAACCAGGCCCATCCGGGTCCGGTCGACTGGACCGACTGCGGGGACCAGGGCCACCTTCGGCTGCTTGCGCAGGTAAGTCGCGACGAAGTAGGGGCCGTCGTACTTCTGGGTCTCGCCTGTCTGGGAGTCCCCGACCACGATCCCCGGGCGGTAGATGGTGGCCGGCAGGTCGGCGCGCATCGCACGGCGGACCAGCACCTCGGCCTCGAACTTCGTTGATTCGTAGTGGTTGAGGAAACCCTGTCCCAGGTCCAGGTCGTCCTCTGGGAACACCCCGTCGTAGTCCCCGGCGACGTAGCACGTGCTCACGTACTGCAGCCGACGCAGTCCGGGGAGGGACCGGCAGAAGTCCAGCACCTGCGCGGTGCCACCCACGTTGACCTGGCGGGCGATCGCCTCGGGCACGGACAGGTCGTACACGGCTGCGAGGTGCCAGACCTCGGTGACTTCGTGCAGCTTCGGGCGATCGCGCCGGTCCACGCCCAGCCCGGCAGTGGTGATGTCCCCGACGACCAGCGAGACCCGATTCGCGAGATGGGGATGTGCCGCCTCGATCCCCGCGAGGCGCTGCTCAGCCACCTCGAGGAGGTGTGGCTGGACCAGGCAGATTGCGGTCATCGCCTCCCGGCGCGCCAGCAGGCGGGGGAGCAGTGCCGAACCCAGGAACCCCGGGAATCCGGTCATGAGGAGTGCACTCAACAGAATCGCCTTCTTGCCCGCCGAGTCGGAGGTCGGCCTGCTGCCCCTGCGGAGTTCCCGGAGGACGGCCCCACGCGTGCGTCTCCAGCGATGCTACTACGCCGGTCCGGGTGGGGAAGACCCCGGCTGCGACGCTCCAGGGCTCACTGCCGGTGCTGCCCGCCCCCGTCCGAGAGGTCCTGCCCGAGGTCCTGCCCGAGGTCCGGCCCGAGGTCCTGCCCGACGTCGGACCCGACCTCGGGTCCGGTGCCGCTGCCGGCGTCCGGCGGGGCCTCCATGGCCCGGCTGTGCTGCGCCAGGCGCGCCCGCAGCAGTGCCCGATCGATCGGCACGGGGTCGGAGGACTGGAGGAAGCCCAGCAGGACGCGGGCGAAGCGGGCGGGCTCGTCCATGTGCGGGAAGTGCTCGGACTGCTCGAAGACCTCCAGCACGCTGCCCGGGATGGCCCGGTGGGCCTCGTAGGCGTGCGCAACGGGGATGACGGTGTCGAGCTTGCCCCACACGATCAGGGTGGGTCGGCCTTCCGTGAGGTAGAGCCGGTCGAACGCGCTGACCCGCTGGCCGCCCGGTTCGACCACGCTGCGCAGCGTGTGCACGAACGCTGATCGGGCGGGGCTCTCGGACAGCGTTGAGTAGCCACGGGCGAACTCCAGGGCCGAGGGCCGCAGGTGGAGCGGGAGCCTGGGCAGCAGGCGGGTGGCGGCGACGCCGGCGTTGCGCAAGTGCCGGTTGGCGATCACTGGCAGCACGAGCTCGGCCCCGGGGAAGGTGCCGGCCCGCAGGGCCCAGCTGACCTCACGGCCGAGCCCCCCGCTGTCGACCAGGACGAGCCGTTCGCAGTTCTCGACGTGCTGGTAGGCGAACTGCATGGCCACCCCGCCGCCCAGCGAGTGCCCCACGATCGTGACCCGTTCGTGCCCCAGGTACTCCAGGAGGTCCCGGATCTGCGTCGCGAAGCCGCCCAGCGAGTAGTCCGCCCGCGGCTTGTCCGACTGGCCATGGCCGAGGAGGTCTGGGGCGATCACGTGCACCTGCTCGGCCAGGGCCGGAATCACGGGGTCCCACGTGGCGCTGCTGCTCGTGATCCCGTGGATGAGCACGACCACGGGCCTTCCCGGGTCACCGGCGATCCGGTAGGCGACCCGATGGCCGTGGAGGATGGCCGCTGTCCTCTGCAGCTGCATCGCACCTCCACGAGCTCGCTCGGATCCAGTCTCGGCCTGCGTGGCGGCGCGAGTACCGGTCAATCACAAAGAGTGCCAGTGTTCCCGGCTGGGCGCAGGTCCCGCCGGTCCGTCACCCGCCCGTTCCCTCACCCGCCCGACACCTCATATGAAGAGCATCTGAGCCCCGTCTGCCATTGAGATCATGTCCGAGGCGTTCAGGATGCCCTCGACCCCCTCGTAGAGGTCGTCCATGTCCACCTTGTTCATGTCCGCGCTCATCTTGCAGGCCCACAGGTGTGCGCCTGAGGCCACGATCTGGTCGAGGAAGTCACGAACCGGCGGGATGCCGAGCTCCTCGATCTGGTCCTTGAGCATCCTGGTGGCCATGCCGGTCATGCCGGGCAGCGGCATGACCGCCTGCGGGACGCGCACATCCTTGCCCTTGACCGGGAAGTGCATGGCCGTGTTCCCCAAGGGGGAGAACTTCAGGTCGTCCATCCGGCTGTCGATGATCATGTCGAAGCCCCAGAACGAGAAGAACAGGTGGGTCTCGATCCCCTCGCCCACAGCCGCGTTGGCGATTATCAGGGCCGGGTACACCATGTCCAGGTTGCCCTTGGTGCAGATGATGAACAGCTTGCGGTCGGTGTCCTCGGCGTCGAAGTTCGGGATGACGGTCATGTTGGCCTCCTCAGGGGGCTCAGACGCAGCCGGCGGGCTTGGGCAGGCCGGCGATGTAGGACATCTTCTTGGCCGGCTTCTTGGGGAACAGCTCGAACTGCTTCTTGGTGGGGAATCCCCCCGCGGTCTGCACGCGGCGGGTGGTCGCGGTCTCGCCCTTGACCTTGAAGTCCTCGCGCAGCCAGCGCACCACGGCCCAGTGCTCGTCGGTCATCTCGACGCCGATGTTGCTGGCCAACTCGGAGCCGACCTCTTCGGTCCACTCGTCGTACTCGGTGAGGAACCCTTCGTCGTTGACGTGCACTTCCTTGCCGGCGATGGTCGCCACAGGCATCGTTCTTCCCCTTCTATTCGGTGGTTCCGACGGGCTTGGTGGTGCCCGAGTCGTGGGTGGGGTCGGCGGCGGCTCCCTCGGCGCCGACCGCGTGGAGCATGGACAGGACGCGGGCCAGCCCGCGCCGGGTCTGGGGGTCGCGAAGCGACCTCAGCAGCGCGAACGTGGACGGCGGCTCGACGTGGGCGTCCTCGACCTGCTTGACCGTGACCATGGTGCGGCTGAGCAGGGCCATCACCTCGGGCTGGGTCATGTCCTTCACGGCGTGCAGGATGGTCACGACGTTGTCCCCGAGGGCGCGCAGGTCCTCCTCGGTGAAGGCCGTAACCACCGTGTCGGCCATCTGTGCGCCGGCGGTGGCGAACCTGAAGTACCCCTTGTCCTGGGCGGCCTGCAGGATGTCGGTGAGCCTGGCGACCCCCGCCCCGCTGAGCGAGGTGATCTCGTGGCCGAGCTCGCTGATGCTGCCGAGCTGTCCGACCAGTGCCTCCATCTCGGGTACGGCGCGAACGGCCGTCCGTGCGAACCGCATGACGTCGTCGATCGACACGTCGGAGCTGAGCTCCTCAAGCTCCCGGGTGGCGACCTCCATGGCACCACGGGAGACCGGGACCAGCGTCGCGGCGAGCTCCCGCCACTGCTCGCGGGCCGCCCGCGTCGCGGCGAGCTCCTCGGAGATGGCGGTCATCTGGGCGCTCATGGCCTCGAGGCGGGCGAGTACCTCGTCCTGGCCGCCGGCGGCCGCTGCTGGGCTGAGCGCTCCCACCGTCAACGGGGGCCTGACCGGAGCCGGCTCGGCGAGGGGCTGCGCCGGTGGCTGCGTGGTGACGGAGTCGCTCATGACAGGTCCTTCGTCTCCTTGCCAGCCATCGACATGAGCGCGGGCAGCGGCAGCTCCTTGCCGGGCAGCAGGATGTTCCAGTACATCCACCGGAAGATGACCTTCCCCCAGTGGTTCATCTCGGTCTCCTTCAGCAATGAGAACGGGCCGATCCCGGGGAGCGGGTACTTGCCGGGCAGCGGCTCGGTCTCGTAGTTGAAGTCGATCAGCAGGCCCTTGCCGTGCCCGGTCTCGATGAAGCAGTTCGCGTGCCCGTCGAACTGCTCGGTCATCCGCAGGCCCTTGATGTGGCGCAGGAAGTTGTGCGGGAAGAGGTCCATGGCGAAGTGCGCGACCGAGCCGGCCTTCGAGGCTGGGATGTTTGCGGCGTCACCCACGGCGAAGATGTTGTCGTAGGCGTCCGACAACAGGGTGTGCTTGTCCACAGGCACGTAGTTGAGGTCGTCGCCCAGCCCGGAGCGGCCAACGTAGTCCGCACCCATGTTCAGCGGGATCGTGACCAGCAGGTCGTAGGGGACCTCGCGCTCGTCGTAGCTGACCAGCTTCTTGGCCTGCGAGTCGACGCTCTCGACCATGAAGTCGCCCTCCAGCTTGATGCTGCGCGCCTCGAGCATGTCGCCCAGGTACTTGCTGGACACCGGCTTGGTGAACGCGCCCTCCAGCGGCGTGACGTAGACGATCTCGACCTGTTCGCGCAGCTTCTGCTCGGTGAAGAACGCGTCGGCCAGGAACGTGAACTCGAGGGGCGCGACGGGGCACTTGATCGGCATCTCCGTGATGTGGATGACCAGGCGGCCGCCCTCCCAGGTGCGCAGCCTCTCCGCGAGGGCCTGGGCGCCGGCGAACGTGTAGAACTCGTGGACGTCGCCGCCCAGGTCCTCAGCCATGCCCGGGGTCTCCTCGGGCCGCGGCGTCGTGCCGGTCGCGATGATCAGGTAGTCATACGGCAGCTCGGTCCCGTCCATCAGGAGGACCTTGTTCGCGTCGGGCCGCACGCGGTCGATCTCGCCGATGACCAGGTCGACACCGGTCGGGATGAACCGGCGCTTGGGCTTGACGATCTCGTCGGGCCGGTAGATCCCGAACGGCACGAACAGGTAGCCCGGCTGGTAGTAGTGCACCTCGTCGGAGTCGACGACGGTGATGCTCCACTCGTCGCGGGGCAGTTGGGGGCGCAGCTTGTTGACGGCCATGGTTCCGGCGGTCCCGGCGCCCAGGACGAGCAGCCTCTTCATCGGTTCTCCTTCGGGGACGTCGCGATGCGCGGCGTCGGGTGGGCAATCGCGGCGGGCCGCACTGGTGTGGCGATCGTCGCGGCGATACGGGGCAGCGCGGTGAGCACCCGCGTGCGCCCGGTGTCGTCGAGGTGGTGGAGGTCGGAGTCCGCCGCCGGGTCGGTCGCGGGGCTCACGCCGCCGGCCAGGACCATCCCTACCAGCGTGCTCCCGTGCCGGATGAACGCCCGTGCGCATTGGAACCCCAGGGCGCCGGACTGGAAGCGGGGCGCGAGGTCCGGGTGGTCGGCGAGGTCGCGCCACTCAGCGACGCAGCGGTCCAGGACCCCGGAGTCGCCGGCATGCTCGGCGAACCACCTGCACTGGTTTGCCACGGGCGTGACCGGACGGCCGTGCATGTCGGTGACGACCATCATCACGCCCAGGAGGTCGGCCGCGACCTCGACGGCAGCGCGGGCGACCTCGGTGTCCAAGGCGTCCGGGCCGAAGTCGTCGGGAGCCGCGGCGTCGAGGGAGCCGGGAGCCAGGGCGTCGGGCAGTCCGGGGGTCTGGGCTTCGGCCGGGAGGGCCCGCGCCACCGCGTCGGACGCGGCAGGCGTTCGGACGAGGGCCTCGATCCCTGCGGCGGGGAACCGCCAGGAGCGGCCGACCCGGATCGCGGGGAGCCGACCGTCCTCGGCCATCCGGTAGACCGTCGAACGGTCGATGTGCAGCAGGTCCTGAACCTCAAGAGCCGTCAGCAGTGGGCGCCCAGCACCGTGCGGCATCTGCATGACCTGCATACTATGCCGAGCATGCATATGCATGCGTGGGCCAAAGGTCCCGAAATGGAGAGGTCGAATGGCACGCGCCAGTGCCCCCGACCCACGTCTAACCCGCCGGAAGCCGCGTGAAATGTCCCAGCGACCTGTTCAGGCCATGATTCGGGGATGCAGCCCCGGGATGAGATGTACGACGCGATGGGCGGCTGCGGCCCGGACGCGAGGGCCTGGCCGCAGCGCTGGGGACGCTCGGCGCTGACGGGCTCGTGGCCCGGTGCCGGCTTCGGGACGCGCACCTGAGCGCCCAAGGACCCTGTCCCACGTCGCCCCGGAGCTCATCGCCGGATACCGGCTGCGCGGCGTGGAGGAGTACCGGCCAGGCTGCTCGCGGCGCTGCTGGCAGCCGCGCCCCTGGGCGTGGCCGAGCCGACAGCCCCTGGGGCCACCCACTTGCACACGAGCGCGGGCCAGGCGTGGGCCGAGGGCCGGGGCGTGTGCCAGGACGTCAGCCACAGCACGCTCTCCCTCTTGCGCGCCGTCGGAATCCCGAGTCGGTACGTCAGCGGCTACATCCACACCGAGGACGCCGAGATCGGCGTCACGGGGCTGGGGGAGAGTCATGCGTGGGTGGAGATCCGGAACGGCGCCTGGGAGGCGGATGACCCGACGAACGGCCGCATCGTCGGTCCCGGCCACGTCCTCGTCGCGCGCGGACGGGACTACGCGGACGTCTCGCCGCTCACCGGGATCTACGCGGGCCCGCTGAGCCAGGACCCCGAGGTGGTCGTGGAGGCCACCCGGTTGGCTAGGTTGCCGGGACCCTGCCCGACAGTTGCGTCCGGACAGGCGGTCGCGACCGATCAGCAAGGTGCGCACGTCAGGCAGCCAGTGCCGGACGTGCGTTCCGGGGGAGTCCTCGGCGCCGGTCCGCGTAGCATCGGCGCCGTGGATCGTGCGGAGATGGCCAATCGGGCGCTGAGGCTGCGGGGTTGGAAGATCGTCGGAGACCCGCCGCCCGACCCGGTGGTCGTGATGATCGGGGCCCCGCACACCTCCAACTGGGACTTCCCGTTCATGCTCCTGCTCACCTGGGCCAAGGGCGTGGACCCGCACTTCCTGATGAAGAAGGAGGCGTTCCGCGGCCCCGCGGGTGCGTTGTTCCGCAGGCTTGGGGGCGTCGCGGTCGACCGGGACAACCCGGCCGGGCTCGTCGAGGAACTCGTGGCGCGCGCCTCCGCGGCCGATCGTCTCGAGATCGTGATCGCACCGGAGGGCACGCGCAAGCAGAAGAAGTACTGGAAGGCCGGGTTCTACCGGATCGCCAAGCAGGCGGGCATCCCCATCTGCCTGGCCTGGATCGACGGCCCCTCGAAGACCATGGGATACGGGCCCACGATCCGGCCCAGCGACGACGTGCGGGCGGACATGGACATCCTGAGGGCGTTCTACGCGGACAAGCGGGGGCTTGTCCCGGAGCGCAAGACAGAGCCGCGGCTGCGCGAGGAGGACGCGCCCAGGTAGTCGGGAGGGCGCTCGGTCAAGGCGATCAACCTCGCAGCTCAGTTGTGGCTTACACCTTCGGCGCTTCCGTCGTTGCAGGTCAGGAGCCGAATTCACGCTCGGTCCCGAACGTGACAAGAATGTGTGCCAAGCGGGGACGGAGGCGGGAACGTGACCCGCGCGACATATAGCCCTGCCGTAGCGAATCGGGACAGACCAGTCGTAATGTGGGTGACGTGCTAGTGAGCAACCCGGACCAGAGGCTGGCGGAAGAGCTGGCAGCCCTGGGCACGTCCTATCGGGTGCTCGCGCAGAGCGTCGCGCGCCTGCAATGTCTGCCGCTCCCGCCGCGTGACAAGCTCCTGGCCCTCACTCGGGCCGCGAATCAAATGCCGGTGGGGATCAAGTCGCTCCATGCCCGCTATCTGGTACTCATCGTCGCCGCGCTGCTCCTGCCGCCCGCGGACCTCGATCAGGAACCCGAACCGGCCGACCGACCATCACCTGAGATTCAGGTCCCACCTGATCCCGGGCGCCTGCTCGTCGAACCACTCACGGCCGCTCCCCACGGGCCGACCGCTGCCGGCGTGGCCTGCGCCGGTCGCCTCGCAGCCTGAAGCATCGGCGGGGTTGACCCCGACCGGCAGCACGCCCACACGCCATCCCTGAACCCCCTGGGGCATCGTCATGCCCTGGGCTCGGGTCGCCCCGCTGGGGAAGAACGCACGTGCCACGCAAGACCAGGGCCACGCCATCGCTGTCGGACCTGATCCGCACACCGGAGGCCATGGCGTACGCCAAGCTGAGCAAGCGGACCCTCTACAGGAAGTCCAACGCTGGCGAGCTGACCGTGTTCCGGCTGGGCGGACTGACCTACTGGTCAAAGCCCGAGCTGGACTCGCTGGTGAGGGCAACCTCGCTCGCGAGGCCCGAGCTGGTCGGCAAGCCCGTGATTCGAACCGTTCCACGTCCCGCGACCCGCCGGCAGCCCGCCTCCGGCGACGCACTGTGAGCCCGAACGTGGAACGTCGCCCGGCTGGGGAACCGGGCGACGCGAAGATGGCTGGCAGGCCGGTCCCCATGGTACCGGCGAGCTCGGACAGTGGGCCGGAGGCTGCGCCCTCGGAGGTTTACGGCCCTAGAGCACTAAGCCGCGGGCGGATGACACGGGAGCAGGTCGCGGCCTTCGACGCGGCGATTCTCGGACTCATCTACGCCGCTGAGCCGCCGGTCACCGCGCGCCAGACGTTCTACATGGCGGTCGGCAGCGGCCTCACGGCCAAGGATGACAACGGCTACCGCCGGATCATCCGACGCCTGTCGGCCATGCGCGAGTCGGGCGCCCTGCCCTGGTCATGGATAGCGGATAACACCCGATGGGTCCGTGAGGCGACCACTTACGGGTCCCTCTGGGACGCCCTGGCCGAATGGCAGGCGACCTACCGCCGGAACTACTGGGCCAGCCAGCCGGAGCGGCTAGAACTGTGGGTCGAGTCCGACTCGATCGCCTCATTCCTCGGTCGCATCGTCGATCGTCACGGCGTTCCATTGTTCGTGTGCAAGGGGCAGGCCTCGAAGTCCTATGTGCACGGGGCAGCCGAGACCGCGGAACGGCTCGGCAAGCCTGTCCACGTCCTGTACCTGGGCGATTGGGACCCGACCGGCGTACGGATAGACCAGTCGGTTGCCGAGCGGTACCGCCGGTACGGCACGGCCCAGCTCGACATTGAACGAATCGGGATCGTCCCCGAGCAGATCACGGCCATGTCGCTGCTCGGGACACCGGCAAAGCGCACCGACCCGAACTACCGGCACTTCGAGGAGCTGTGCCGATCCCACGGGCTGCCGGTGCTGGCGGTGGAGACCGAGGCCATGCCGCCGGACGCGCTGCGGGAGCTGGTCGACCAGTCGATCGCGGTCCGGATCGACCAGCGGGCATGGCAGGCGGTGGCTGGCTACGAGGCATCCGAGCGGGAACAGCTCGCACACTTCCTCGAGGATGGCGGGGCCAACCCAGAGTGTGGGATCCCGTGGTGACCGAGCCGCGCCCTTATCCGCAAGTGGCGCCGGGATTGTGGGCAGCCGGCTACGGCCCGCTGCCCCTGCCCGCGGGAGCGAAGGCCCCACCGCCCGACGGATGGACCGGCGCGGCCGCACCCATGCCCAGCTTCGCGGACGTCCAAGCGTGGTGTGACGACCCGCGGCATGCGAACGCCAACACCGCCGCTCGGCTGCCCGAGGGCGTGGTCGGCTTGGACGTCGACAGCTACGACGGCAAGCCCGGCAAGGCCACATGGACGTCCCTGGTCGACCGGCTCGGGGCGCCACCGCCCACCGTGGTCGTGTCCGCCCGGAGCGACGGGGCCAGCGGAATCCACCTGTTCCGGTTGCCGGATGGCGTGAGCGAGTCGGGACTCGGTGGTGGCCTCGCGGGTGTCGACGTGATCCGCCATGGGCACCGCTATCTCGTGGCGCCCGGGTCGGTCCATCCGACGCTCAAGACGGTCTACCGCTCGTGGCATGAGGCCACGGGTGAAGTGCTGGACACCCTCCCGCCGGTCGACACGCTGCCGGTCCTGCCGGTAGCGTGGGTGGAGGCCTTCAGCAGGCCCCAGAAAGCCGATGGGAAGGCCGGAAGCGACCACCGGGCCCTGACCCCCGGCAAGCCGTGCCAAGCCTGCCTCGGGGCCTTGTCGCGCGCGCTGGAGGCACTCGGTTCCGGTGCCAGCCGGCACGATGCGGCGGTGTCCGGTGTAGCGAGCCTGGTCCGCCTCGGTGACAAGGGACACGCCGGTGTCGTGCGGGCGTTGGGTGAATTGCGCGAGGCGTTCGTGACCGCTGTCGCCGAACCGAGGCAGGGCAGCGCGATCGGCTCCCGCACGACACGCGAGGCCTTGAGCGAGTTCGCGTCCGCGGTCAAGACCGGTCTTGCCCTGGTCGACGCGAAGCCGACACCCGACGACCGGCGCGAATGCTGCGCCCCGCTCACGGCGCCCGGGCCCGGGGCCACCCTCGGCGAACACCTTGGCCTCGGGCGGGACCGGCGCGGCGACTCCGATCCGGATGCCACGCC
>JBAVLA010000357.1:0-2624 GCA_049688595.1 Candidatus Nanopelagicales bacterium
GACGCCCGCGACCCCACGAGCCCCAGGAGATGACCACCGCCCCCACCAGCAGCCCAACCCCGGCGACGACTCCAATGTTGTCGACGAGCTGCTGCCACCCGGCGTAGCTCAGTTCGACGTCGTCCCCGCGTGGCAGCCACTTGAACGGCGCGACCACGCCCCAGGCCACGTAAGCCAGTCCGAACCAGCGATACCAACCGGGCAGGTCCCGGGCCTGCCACAACACGATGCCCAGCGGCACGATCCAGACGTAGTGGTGCGACCACGAGATCGGGGACGCGAGCAGGCTGGTCACGCCGGCCAGGCAGAGCGCCAGCGGTACCTCGCCGCGACGATGGACGGCGACCGCGGCCGCGATGCCCAACACGACGACCAGTACCGAGAGCAGCAGGCCGCCCCGGCCGGTGTAGCCCAGCATCCGAGTCCAGACCCCCATGATCGACTGGTTGGTGGCGTAGACGATCCCCGAGTTCATCCCGGTGTCGCCCATCGCCAGCTTGGTCCAGTAGTAGAGCGACGCCGTTGGCAGCAGGGCGAAGCCGAGCGCTGTGGCCGCCACGAACGCGAAGAAGGCGACCAGGCCGGCCTTGCGTCGTCCGGCGAAGAAGTTGTACGCGGCCACGACGGCAGGGGTGAGCTTGACGGCCGTCGCGACGCCGGTCAACCAGCCTTCGGGCAGCACCCGGCGCTTGAACACCCGCGGGCCCGGCATCGAATCGAGCACGGCCGCCGCCACCAAGAAGATGGCCAACTGGCCGAATCCCAGGGTTTCGCGGACCGGCTCGACGATCAGCACGACCAGCGTCGTGGCCAGGCTGAGCCGCCACCCGGTGAACCCCAGCCGGTACAGCACCGCGGCCAGCGCGGCCACGCTGAGCGCCAGCCAGGTCACCGCGGCCACCTCGAACGACATCCAGGCGAAGGGGACGGTGAGCAGCGCGGCGAACGGGGGGTAGATCCACGGCAGGCCCTCGGCGCCGAAGAAGTCGCCACCGGAGAGCACCAGCGTCCCGGTGCGGCGATAGACCTCGAGGTCGATCATGCCGGGATGCCAGGGCCACAGGCCGCCGCCGGGGATCTGGGTGCCGCCGACGTAGAGGGCGGCCAGCAGCGGCAGCAACGCCAGTCCCGCGATGGTCGTTCCCCTGCGGACGTTCACGAACCCCTCCGATGCCTCCGACAAACCCGGGCCAGCCTACCGAGAGCCTGGCCGGCCGTCCCTCGCTGCCCGGGAAACCTACAGCGTGGCGACGGCCAGCCGGTGCTGCAACAACACGATCTGGTACGGGTTCCAGGTCGACAGCGTGTATTGCAGCACCACGTCGTCGCCGTCCAAGGCCGCAGCGAAGAAGTAGGGCGCGTACGCAGCCCCGGTCATTCCGGCCTGCGCGGCGAAGATGCGGTCGGCGATCGGGTCGTCGTGCGAGGCACGGATGAAGCGTGAGAACTCGTCGGGAGCCATGCCGGTGGTCACCCAGTCCAGCAGCCGCCGCCGCGGTGACCAGGGACCCCAGGGGTGCTCGGCCGTCCGCAGCGTCACCGCGGGCCCGATCGGGTCTTCCGGACCGGCCCCGGCCAACAGCAGGAAGCGTGAGCATTCTTCCACCCAGCGGACGGACAGCTCCCCGAACGCCCCCGGGGTGACCAGCGGCCGAGCCTCGAGTTCCTGCGTCGACCAGACCGGCCCACCATCGCGCAAACCAGCCCAGTAGCGCACCCCAAGCTCGGACGGTGTGATGCGCCGGGCGGTCGGGAGCACCCCGGCCGCCTGACGCAGATCGAGCACCGCCAGGCTGAGGTCACCCGCCCGGTAGGGCCCGGTCCCCCAGATCCACAACTCGTCCCCGAGCACCTGGACTGAGACATTGATGAACGCGTCGGACGAGAACGTGCCGAGCACCCGGAACCGCGCCGGCCGGTGGCGGGCGGCGGGGTCGATCGGCAGCGCGGGATCCTCGGCGCGGGCCAGCACGCTGCGTCCCATCACTCGCCCCCGCTGGAAGTGGTTGGAGGAGAAGACCGCGTAGAACTGGCCGTCGAGGCTGAAGCCGTCGAGCGGCACGTCGTATTCCCGCATGGTGACTCGGTCGCGCAGCCACGGCCCGCTGAGCTTGAGCGGGGCGCCGTGGAACCGCACCCCCGGCAGGCCGGGCAGCGGCTCCTGGTCGGTGATTTCGGCGATCGCGTCGCGGGTCGCCAGCCACGGGCGTCCCTGCCAGTGGGTGTCACCACAGAGTAGGAAGCTGCGTCCGGCATGCTCCACGCGCACCCCGAGGTCGGTGCCGCGCACCCCCGCGGTCGAGACCGAGCGGCTCAGCGTCGGACGCGGCTCGCCCCACGGGGTCGGCTGCAGGTCGACCTCGCCGCTGATCTGGGCGATCCGGGTCGATTCGACCGGCTCGACGTCGAAGGGCTGTTCGTCCTGGAGTCGCAGGCACGCCGACCGTTGCCAGCGCCCGTCAGTGAGTTGGTAGTGGAACACCGAGCCGGCCTCGTCGACCAGGGCCTGCAGTCGCCCGCCCAGGCTGGTGCGGGCCAGGCACGCCCCGCGGACGTCGGTGCCGCGGGCCGCCAGCTGTTTCGCCAAGTGGGCTCGATGATCAGCCAGGCCCGGTTCAGGCGCA
>JBAVLA010000358.1:0-7534 GCA_049688595.1 Candidatus Nanopelagicales bacterium
GTCACGCGGTCGGCGGCACTTCGCGCGAGGGCGTGGACGTGCTGATCCACGTGGGCATCGACACCGTGCAGCTTGCGGGCAAGCATTTCGAGGCGCTGGTCACCCGGGGTCAGGAGGTTGCCCTCGCCCGCTGACTGGAAGCCAGCACTTCGTGCCCAGGAGTCGAGGGCGTCGAACACGCGGGCGTGCGGCGGGACTGCTCACACGCTGTCCAGGAAGCGTTCGATCCGCTGCGGTGAGACCGGCATCGCGGTGCGGATGTGCTGGGCGAAGAGGCTCACCCGGTATTCGTCGATCAGTTGACGGGCCCGGCGTGCGACCTCGGACGCGCCCATCGGGTCATCTACCGGCCACGCCTCGATCCGCGCAGCCATCCGCCGCTCGGCAGCGCGGGCCGCCATCAGTCGCCTGGCGTCGCCAGCCGGATCGTCGGGCATCCGCTCTGCCCGCCAGGCGAGCGCCTGGAGGTAGCGGCGCAGGTCGGGCAGGCGATGGGCCCCGATGCGGCTGGCGGGCGCCGGCCCCAGAATCCGGTCCAGCTCGGCTCGCGCATCAGCCAGGGATTCGGCAAGAGCCGGGCTCGCAGCGTCGGCCAGGGCTCTGTCGGCGGACCACGCCGAATCCAGCCCAGCGACCAATTGCCCGAGGGCCACCGCGAACCGGCTCGGCAGCAGGACTGTGATGGTGCTCGTAGCGCTGTCGAAGGACTCCTGGTCCCAGATGGGCGAACCGGCGAGGAGGGCATCGATGCACGCATCTGCGCAGTCGGCCAGCAGGGCCTTGGCGCCACCGTGCGGGTAGCGTCCGAGGGCCAGGCGAGCACGCGCATCCAACGAGTCGAAGCCACGGGGGCCGGGGTTGGGAACGGTCAGGGCCACGAGCCTGCGGACGCCGCGCGGGTGGATGAGCGCCTGTTCCTCGGCTCCGGGGACCACGACGAGATCGACGCAGTCCCCTTGGTCGACGAGCGCCGGGAAGCCCGTCACCGCGACCCCGGACACCACGCGCTCGACCCGCTGGGGGATCTGGCCGAACGTCCACGAGCGCGCCCCGCGCACCGCCAGGTCATCAGCTGCCCGGGCGAGCATCCCGGCGCGGTCCGGTGCGTGCGCCAGCTGCAGCGCTGCGAGGTCGCGCCCCTCCCCCAGCACCGCACCTGACTCGGTCAGGACGCGGTACCTCGGCAGCAGGTGCGTCGGCACCCGGGTCAGGTCCCAGTCCCCGGCATCGACCCGGACGCCAGTCAGGCGGGTGACGGCCGCGGCGAGCCCGGCCAGCAGCGACTGCTCACGGGACTCGGGTGCGGCCAGGGTTGGGGCGACGAGGTTGGTCGCGGGGCCCAGCTGCCTTCGCATAGGTTTGGGCAGGCTGCGCAACAGGGCGAGCATGAGCTCATCACGATGTCCGGGCGCCGATCCGGGGACCTGGGCCGGGTCGAGCGTGTGAAGCACAGGCAGCGGCACGTCCACCGTCACGCCGTCGGAGTCCGCGCCGGGGGCGAACGCATAGCTCAGGTCCAGGGTCACATCCGGCCCGGCACTCCAGCGAAGCGGGAAGTCCGCATCTCCGGGCAGGTCCAGCCCCGCCACCCGGATGTCGTCCGGCGTGAGCGTGAGCAGGTCCGGGGTCTTGCGTGAGGCCTTCTTCCACCACGCGTCGAAGTGGCGCACCGACGTCACGTCAGACGGGATCCGGGCGTCGTAGAAGGCGAAGAGGCCATCGTCGTCGATGACCAGGCCGCGACGCCGACTTCGCTCCTCCAGGTCCTGGGCTGCCGCGAGGGCGGCGGCGTTGGCATGCCAGAACCGGTGCCGCGTTCGCCACTCCCCCTCGACCAGGGCCCCGCGGATGAACAGCTCGCGACTGAGCCCCTCGTCGATCCGCCCGTAGTCCACGGAGCGGCCAACCACCAGGGGGATCCCGAACAGCGTCACTCGCTCCGCCGCGACCGTCGCCCCCCGCTTGGCCGACCAGTGCGGCTCGGAGTAGGTGCGCGCCACCAGATGCCCGGCCGCCGCCTCGATCCACTCCGGCCGGATTGCAGCCGCGCGTCGGGCGAACAGCCGCGAGGTCTCAACGAGCTCGGAGGACATGACCCATTCCGGACTGGTCCGGGCCAACGCAGATCCGGGGAAGATTACGAAGCGGGCTCCGCGGGCCCCCAGGTAGTCCCGGCGCAGCGGATCCCAGAGGCCCACTTGCGACAGCAGGCCGGTAAGGAGCGCCCGGTGGATGCCGTCCATGTCGTCGCGCCCGCTGGACCACGCGATGTCCAACCCCGTCAGGACCTCGCGGACCTGGCCCACGAGATCCTGCCACTCCCGGATCCGGAGGTAGTTCAGGTACTGCTCCCGGCAGGCTCGCCGCAGCCCGTTGGCCGAAGTGGAGGCGCGCAGGTCGCGTACGTGGTCCCACAGGTTGAGCAGGGTCGCGAAGTCCGAGCGGCGGTCGACGTACCGGGCATGCGCGGAGTCGGCCCTACCCCGCTCGGCCTCGGGGCGCTCCCGGGGGTCCTGGATGGTCAGCCCCGCGGTCACCACGACGACCTCGTGCACGCAACCCTCCTCGGCTGCGGCCAGGACCATCCGGCCGAGCCTTGGATCCAGTGGCAGGCGGGCGAGTCGGCGCCCAAGTGGCGTGAGCCGTGGCCGGCCGCCCTCGGCAGCCGGCTCCAGCGCTCCCAGCTCCACCAGCAGGGCGATCCCGTCCCGGATCTGTCGGGTGTCCGGCGGATCCAGGAACGGGAACCTGGCGACGTCCCCCAGCCGGAGGGCTGCCATCCCGAGGATGACCGAGGCGAGGTTCGTGCGCAGGATCTCCGGGTCCGTGAACCGCGGGCGGTCGAGGAAGTCCTGCTCGGAGTACAGCCGGATGGCGATGCCGTCACGCACCCGACCGCACCGTCCGGCCCGTTGGTTGGCCGACGCCTGCGAGATCGGCTCGATGGGCAGCCGCTGCACCTTCAGCCGCTTGCTGTAGCGGGAGATCCGGGCAGTCCCCGGATCCACGACGAACCGGATCCCGGGGACGGTGATCGACGTCTCTGCCACGTTCGTCGCAAGGATCACGCGCCTCCCGCCGCCCGGGGCGAAGACTCGGTGCTGCTCAGCGGCGCTCAGCCGCGCGTACAGGGGCAGGACGGTCGTGGTGGCGTCCAGCAGCGGGCGCAGCGCATCGGCCACGTCGTGGATCTCGCGCTGGCCGGACAGGAACACCAGGACGTCGCCGTCGCCGGATGTCAGGCACTCCAGGACCGCCTCGCACACCGCGTCCACGTCGTCCGCCGCGACGTCCTCGGTGGGTCGATAGCGCACCTCAACCGGGTACGTGCGCCCGCTCACCTCGATGATGGGGGCGCCGTCGAAGTGCTCCGAGAAGCGCTGCACGTCGATAGTCGCGCTGGTCACGATCAAGCGCAGGTCGGCTCGCCGGGGCAGGAGCCGCTTGAGGTAGCCGAGCAGGAAGTCGATGTTCAGGCTGCGCTCGTGGGCCTCGTCGATGATGATCGTGTCGTAGCGACGCAGGTCCCGGTCGCGCTGCAGCTCAGCCAGCAGGATGCCGTCGGTCATCACCTTCACCAGGGTGCCGGGCGCCGTGCGATCGGTGAACCGGACCGCGAACCCGACCTCCGCGCCCAGCTCCACGCCACACTCCTCGGCGATCCGGGCGGCCAGGCTGCGGGCAGCGATCCGCCTGGGCTGCGTGTGCCCGATCATCCGCCGGTCACCCCGCCCCGCCGCCAGCGCGATCTTGGGCAGCTGGGTGGTCTTGCCCGACCCGGTCTCACCAGCCACGACGACCACCTGGTGCGCACGCAGGGCGGCGCCGATCGCCTCGACGTGCTGGGCGATCGGCAGGTGCGCGGGGACGGCCAGGTGCATGGCTCAGCTCGTCGCGCCCTCCGCCGCTGAGGCGATGTCCGACAGGTCCTGCTCCATCGAGCGACGCGTCGCACCCAGGAACAGTCGCCCCACCGTCGCCGAGAGGACGCGGCTCATGGCTGATGCCGACACCGCCGAGAACGTCATCCGCAGGGTGCATCGGTTCCCGTCGGGCAGCACTTCAAGGGTCGACTCGTAGTCCGTCCCTTGGCCACTCGCGGCAACTGTGTAGGAACGGCCCGGCTCATACCGGGTGACGGTCATCTCCTCGGTCGCCTGCCGGCCGAACATCGTCCGGGTCTCCCGCCAACGCGTGCCCACCGCCAGCGGTGACGGACCCGCCAGGATGTCGACCGACTGGATCGCGCTGATCACTCCTGGGCTTGACTCGACGTCGGTGATCACCCGCCACACCCGCCTCGCGGGGGCATCGACCATCCGCGACACCTCGATCTGCATGGACACAGGCTGCCACAGAGCGAGCCGACGCGTGGCCAGCCAGGGTCACCAGGAACGCTCCAGCGGCCGACCCTCAGCGTATCCGGCCGCCGACTGGACGCCCAGTAGGGCGCGCTCGTGGAAGCCCGGCAGGGAAGTGGCCCCGGCGTAGGTGCACGCCGAGCGGACCCCTGAGGTGATCGCATCCAGCAGGTCCTCCACGCCGGGTCGCTGGGGGTCGAGGTACATCCGGGAGTGGGAGATCCCCTCCTCGAACATCGCCTTGCGGGCCCTATCGAATGCGGACTCCTCAGCCGTCCGGCTTCGCACCGCCCTGGCTGACGCCATCCCGAAGCTCACCTTGTAGGCCCGACCGTTCGGGTCCACGAGCAGGTCGCCCGGCGACTCGTACGTGCCGGCGAACCACGAGCCGATCATCACCGCACCGGCCCCGGCTGCAAGCGCGATCGCAACATCGCGGGGATGTCGGACCCCGCCATCGGCCCAGATCCAGCGGCCCGCCTCACGAGCGGCTGAGGCGCACTCGAGGACCGCCGAGAGCTGCGGGCGGCCGACCCCGGTCTGCATGCGGGTCGTGCACATGGCACCTGGGCCCACGCCGACCTTCACGATGTCGGCGCCGGCCTCGATCAGGTCGAGTGTCCCCGCCGCGGTGACGACGTTGCCGGCGACCACGGGTACGTGCGGGGCGACATGCCGGACCCGGGCAACGGCACCCAGGGCCTCGATCATCTTCTCCTGGTGGCCGTGCGCGGTGTCGACGACGAGTATGTCCACTCCCGCGCAGAGCAGTGCCTCAGCACGTCCGCCGACGTCGCCGTTGACGCCGATGGCTGCCCCGACCCGCAGCCGGCCGTCCCCGTCGATGGAGGGCTGGTAGATCGTTGCGCGCAGCGCCCCGGCGGCGGTGAGGACCCCCACCATCGCGCCGCTGTCGTCGACGACGGGGGCTATCCTCCGCCGAGCCCGATTGAGCCGGTCGAACGCATCAGGCGGGTCGACCCCGGCCGGCAGCGTGAAGACCTCATGGCTCATGACGTCAGCGACCCCGGCGAACCGGTCGACATCGACGCAGTCGGACTCACTGACGATCCCAACCGGCACGCCGTCCGACTCGACGACCACCGCGCCGTGTGAGCGCTTGTGGATCAGCGCCAGCGCCGCACCGACCGTGTCGTCCGGAGCCAGGCGCACCGGGGTGTCGTACACGGGGTGACGCTGCTTGACCCAGGCGATCACCCCCGCTACGACGTCCACGGGGATGTCCTGCGGCATGATCACAAGCCCACCGCGGCGCGCCACTGTCTCAGCCATCCGTCGACCCGAGACAGCCGTCATGTTCGCCACGATGACCGGGATCATCGCCCCGGACCCGTCGGGCGCGGTCAGGTCCACCGAGAACCGCGACGCCACCGCTGAGCGCGTCGGCACCAGGAATGCATCGTCGTAGGTCAGGTCGTGGGGTGGCAGCTCATGCAGGAAGCGCATGACCGGAACGCTAGCCTCGCGCGGGCCGGGTCACCAGCGGCGTGCCGCCGCAGGTGGTTCGCCCGGATCGTCCCGCGGCGGGCCGGGACCGGGTCGCACTCGTCGGGCAGGTACCTGCGATCAGTCCAGGTAGTCCCGGAGGACCTGCGACCGGCTCGGGTGGCGCAGCTTGGACATGGTCTTCGATTCGATCTGGCGGATCCGCTCGCGGGTCACGCCGTAGACCTTCCCGATCTCGTCGAGCGTCTTCGGCTGCCCGTCGGTCAGGCCGAACCGCATCCGGACGACCCCCGCCTCGCGCTCCGACAGCGTCTCGAGCACCCCGTCGAGCTGCTCCTGCAGCAGCGTGAACGAGACTGCGTCGCTTGGCACGATCGCCTCGGAGTCCTCGATCAGGTCGCCGAACTCCGAGTCGCCATCCTCTCCGAGCGGGGTGTGCAGCGAGATCGGCTCCCGGCCGTACTTCTGGACCTCCACGACCTTCTCTGGCGTGAGGTCCAGCTCCTTGGCCAGCTCCTCGGGCGACGGCTCGCGGCCCAGATCCTGCAGCATCTGCCGCTGCACCCGGGCGAGCTTGTTGATCACCTCGACCATGTGGACTGGGATCCGGATGGTCCGGGCCTGATCGGCCATCGCCCGCGTGATCGCCTGTCGGATCCACCATGTGGCGTAAGTGGAGAACTTGTAGCCCTTGGTGTAGTCGAACTTCTCGACGGCGCGGATCTAGCCGAGGTTGCCCTCCTGGATCAGGTCCAGGAAGAGCATGCCGCGGCCGGTGTAACGCTTGGCCAGGCTGACCACGAGGCGCAGGTTCGCCTCCAGCAGATGGTTCTTCGCCCGGCGACCGTCCTCCGCGATCCACTCCAGGTCACGTCGAAGCTGCGGGTCCAGGGGCATGCCGGAGTTCAGCTTCTCCTCGGCGAACAGGCCCGCCTCGATCCGCTTGGCCAGCTCAACCTCCTGCTCGGCGTTGAGAAGGGCGACCTTGCCGATCTGCTTGAGGTAGTCCTTGACCGGGTCGGCCGTGGCCCCGGCGACTGTCACCTGCTGCTGGGGCTCGTCCTCGACGTCGGCGTCCGAGATCTCGAACGCCTCCGTCTCGCCTGTGTCCTCGGACTTGACGCCGACCTGCTCGAGGTCCTTCTGCAGGTCCTCCTCGAGCAGGTGCTCCAAGCGCTCGGCATCGGCCAACTCCGTTGCGGCCTCCACCGGGTCCATCTCGTCGACGTCCACGTCGACTTCAGCGTCGCCGACCACGACCTCCAGATCAACCAGTTCCTCGAGGTGCTCCAGCTCCTCTTCGACGATCTCCTCGTCCGGGCCCGTCCCGTGGACCTTATCGACCTTGGTCGGGGCGGCCGCGCCAGGCGTGAGGGGCGGATTGGCCGCGCCAGTCCTCTTGGCCGCGCCAGTCCTCTTGGCCGCCACAGTCTTCTTCGCTGGGGCAGTCCTCTTCGCCGCTGCAGTCTCGGACGCGGCGGGCGACTTCGTGGCCGCGGCAGTCCCCGCAGTGCCCGAGGCCTCCTTGGCAGCCGACGCCCGCTTCGCGGGCGCAGCTTCCTTGCGGGCCGGCTCGGCCACGCCAACCAGCCCCTCGGCGCCGGCTGCCTGCCTCGACCTGGTGCGCTTGAGCGGGTGCGAACCCTGCTCCTTGGCGGCCACGGCCGGCCGTGAGCCTACCCCGGCGGCGCTGACGGCTCCGACAC
>JBAVLA010000359.1:0-2547 GCA_049688595.1 Candidatus Nanopelagicales bacterium
GGCGCCGGGAGCGTCGGCGGCCACCACCCTGGCCCGGTCGCCGAAGGGCTCCAGGCTGCGGCTCGGTTCGATGGCGGAATACGCGTCCAACAGGCTCGCGGGGGTGGGGCCGGGCAGCCGGGCGTCGGAGGTGAAGACCGTGACCTCCTTGCCGTCGGCTTGGGCGCTGGCCGACAGCGACGCGGCGACCGAGATCCCCAATTCGAACTCGTCCGCATCGGCGTAGTCGGCCAACCGGGTCGCGAGCAGGATCACGAATTGGGATCGTCTGGTCTCTTCGAACTGGCGGATCATCACCCGGCCCGTGCGCGCGGTGGACCGCCAGTGCACGTGGCGCAAGTCGTCACCAGGCACGTACTCCCTGAGCGCGTGGAACGAGACATCGTCGTTGGACAGGTCCTTGGTGGCCAGGCCCTCCAGGTCGCGGACGAAGCCGCTCGAGGCGTTGTCCAACCGAGCCGTCCGAGGGTGGACGTAGATCTCCTCGGGCTCCGTCCAGGCGACCTCCCGTCGCAGGAGCTGCAGCGGATCCTGCCGGACCGAGCGCACCGGGCCCAACCGCAGGACCGCCCGACGCTGGGTGGGGATGGTGAAAAGCTCCTCATGCTCCTGCCCGGGATCCAGCCTCGGCAGCGGGAAGGCGGCGACCGCGCGCCCGACCGGGAGCTCGATCAGTGAGGGGGCCAGGGAGCGCTCGGCGGCATTGCGTACCCAGATCTGCCCCAGCGCGCGCTCGCCGACGACCACTCGCAGCGACGCGAGGTCGACCCTGACCTGGTAGGCCGGGCGGCCGAGGACGAAGACGATCCCGCCCAGCACGGCGAGGACCAGCACCACGGCGAGTGCTCCCAGTTCGGCCCAGCCCAGCCAGAGGCCTGAGATCCCGGAGACCGCGGCGGTCAGCAGCGCCCAGCGGCCCAGCGGCGTGATCGCCGACCACGACGGTGACAGCCGATCGGTCAGCGGCGCGACCAGGCGCCGCAGCCGCGCCAAGACCAGGGCTAGCCAACTCCGGCCGACCCCGAGCCGACGGCGCAGGCCGGCCGGCAACCGTGACAGGGACTGCCGGATTCGCGACACCCGCCGGACCTCCGGGGAAGTGGCGGCGCGGCGCGGGGCGTCCGGTGGGGTGCTGCCGGACACGCTCTGGGGCCTGAGGACGGTGGACATCGGCTCAGGCCATCGCCTGCCGGGCTTGCGGGGCGGGGACGTCGGCGAGGACGCGAGAGACGACAGCGTCGCCGGTGGCCCCGCGGAACTCAGCTTCTGGATCGAGCACGATCCGGTGGTGCCAGACCGGCAGCGCCAGCGCTTTCACGTCGTCCGGCAGCACGAACGTCCGTCCCTCGGAGGCGGCCCAGACCTTGGCCGCGCGCAGGATCGCCATGGTGCCGCGTACCGACACTCCGACCCGCGTGCTGGGGTCGCTGCGCGTCGCGTCGGCCATCTGGGCGGTGTAGCGCAGCACGACCGGGTCGATGTGCACCCCCGCCACCAAGTCGGCCATGTCGGCCACCGCGCTGGTGGTGATCAGCTCGCGTACCAGCCGGGACCGGTCGCGCGTCTTGACGTCACTGAGGATCGCCTCGGTGGCTGCCAGATCGGGGTAGCCGATGCTGGTCTTGATCAGGAAGCGGTCCAGCTGGGCCTCGGGCAACCGGTAGGTGCCGGCTTGCTCGATCGGGTTCTGGGTGGCGATCACCATGAAGGGACGGCCGACGCCGTGGCGGACGCCATCGACGGTGACCCGGCCCTCCTCCATCACCTCCAGCAGCGCCGACTGGGTCTTGGGGCTGGCCCGGTTGATCTCGTCGGCCAGCACGATCGAGGCGAAGACCGGTCCCTTGTGGAACTCGAACTTGTGCGAGGCCTGGTCGTAGATGGTGACGCCGGTCACGTCGGAGGGGAGCAGGTCGGGGGTGAACTGGATTCGCGATTGCGTGCCCTGCACGGTGTTGGCCAGCGCCTTGGCCAACTGGGTCTTCCCCGTGCCCGGGGCGTCCTCCAGCAGCACGTGGCCCTCGGCCAACATCGCCGTCAGCACCAGCCGGATCACCTCGGGCTTGCCGAGGACGGCCAGCCCGACGTTCTGGCTGAGTCGCTGGAAGGTATCGGCGAACCAGTGGGACTGCTCTTGGGTGATGGTCATCTGCCTTCTTTCATTCATGCTGTCCTCATCAGATCAAGACACGGTGATCGGTCCGATCCAGTCCTTCCCAACCAGTTCGAGACTCAGGGGCCCGCCTGCGTTGACAACACCTAACGGGTCTGGGCAGGTCACCCTGACCTGTCCAGTCGCGGGCACTGACCTGGTCCCAACCTCCCCGCCGAAGTTGTAGCCGTCCACCTTCCAGTTGTGCTCCGCATAGGTGTTGGCGGCCCAGCATCGAATCAGCCACCTCCCCGCCTCATAACTCTGGAAGTTGATCGTGACGGAGTCCCCGTTCGCATCGGAAAGCCAGGCTCGCGTCGGCGGCGGGTCAATCGCCCGGCCCGACCAGGTCGCCGGCGTCACGCCTGCCGCATTCCCGTACCGGACGGTGATGG
>JBAVLA010000360.1:0-12180 GCA_049688595.1 Candidatus Nanopelagicales bacterium
TCCTCGGCGGGCGGCGCGCCGGTGTCACCGGCGACTGTCGTGAACAGCAGGTTGTAGCCGGCCGCCTGTAGCGGGCGGGCCATCCGCAGCATGTCGGGCCGATCGCCGCCCTTGCCGTGCGTGAGCACCGCCCACTTGTCCGATCCAGCGACGGTCACCTCCCAGGCGGGGAACTCCTCCCCTGCCGGTGTCCTGATCGTGACGTCGGCGGCATCCAGCCCGGCCGATTCGGGGGTCAGCCAGACCGAGGGGGTGAGCCGGTACGAATCGCCACCAGTCGGAGGCTCACCCACCACGTCCAGAACGGGCATGGTGCGCGTCCCGTCCGTCGCCACACTCGCCGGGCCCACCACGACCACGGATCCGTCGTCCAGCGTGAGGCCCATCACGGCCCCGTCGAACTTCGTCTCGTCGCGATGCTCCTCACCGGGCAGGACCGTGACCGTGGCCCCCCCGAACTGCTGCACCGTTCCCCGCCACAGCCCCTCGGGGTTGAACGGGTTGGCCTTCAAGGCATCCGAGTACACGACGTTCGAGAAGTACCAGCCGCCGCCGATGTAGAACAGGCCCACCAGCAAGGCCCCGATGATCAGCAGAATCCATGGCCACCTGCGATGCCGACGTGCCTCACCCACGACTCCACTGTCCCGCGCGGCGCAACCGCCAGCCAGAGCCATTCGGCCCTCGCGCCTCGCTCGAGGCTGGTACGTGTCCTCGCCTACCACGAACACTCGCGCTGCTCTCAGGACCCGCAGCATTCCGTCGCGAAGGACTCTTGGAGCACGAGGCAACGACGTATCTGGATCGCTGGCGAGTACGCCAGCGGGACGCCGAGGTGACTGCGTCGCCGGTCCGGGGAGAATGGGCGCATGCCAGCGCGGGAGGAGCACCGGGAGTTGCGCGGGGCTCTGGCCCGCGGTGACGGAGGCGCAGTCGTCCACCTGCTGGGCAGTGGGTCGTGGCCGGCGGACTGCATGCAGCTGATCGGCGATGGCCTGCGGGTCGCGCTGCGCCAACACATCGGGGGCGCCGATGACCTCGCCCGTGAGTGTGTGGCCCTGTTGCGCGACCGTGGGTGGGACGGCGATGACGAGTTGGCCGACGCGCTGCAGGCCCAGCTGGGTGAGGCGCCGGCCCAGCTTCTCAAGCCGCTGGTCGTGGACTTGGAGGAGTTGTCGATGGTGCTCGAGGGCGACCCGGTCCAATGTGGCGGGCGGATCGACCTGTCCACGGGGGAGGTGTGGCCGCAGTCGGCCTTGGACTACGCGATCGAGTCCGGCGAGATCGATGAGGACGATGACGACCCGGCCCGGTGGATGTGGGTTGAATGCGAAGGCTCGCGTGCCGGGTACCGGGACATGGAGTGGTTCATCGCCGGCCTCGACGACGACCGGGTCGCGGACCGTTTGAGCAGGGCGATCAGTGGGCGTGGGGCTTTCCGCCGGTTCAAGGATGTGCTGTCGGCGTGGCCGGACCTGATGGCCCGTTGGTTCGCCTTCGCCGAGGACCGGCAACGCGGACGCGCGCGGGCCTGGCTGGCCGACGCCGGCTACGCCGCGAGCTCGGTCACCGTCGGTAGGTAGGTCCGGCGTGGGACGGATGCCACTCACCCCGCGCAGGTCCGGGGGCGGCTGGGTCGTCGAGTTGACTGATGTCGGGCGGGAGGCGGCTTCGACCGGGCGAGTTCCCGAGCGTCTGCCCCGGCCACGGGGCCGCGCCCGCGCGACGGCCCAACCGGGTGTGACCGAGCCCGAGCTGAACAAGCCAGGTGTGGTTTCGCCCGTACCCTCCGACGAGGACGAGGCCCCACCGGCGCGCGTCCGAACCCGCGCCCGAACCCCGTCGCCGAATCGGGACTCGGTGCGGTCCACAGTGGTGGCGGCGACCCGCGCGGCGCTGCGGGCCGGCCGCCGGTACGAGCGGGCATGCTCCACACCACGGGGGATGGGGTCGTCCCGGTGGCGGTCTCCCGCGCTCAGGTCACACGCGCAGTCGCGCTGGTCGACTCGATCCTGCGGACCGCGGAACGACGCGGGATGACGGTCGCGGTGCTCCCCGAGCCGGGCCAGCATCGGGGTGTGCGGCGCAGCGTGGTGCGGATCATCTGCCGGGATCTGAGCTCGGGTTCACGTTGACCGAGGCGGCTACGCGCGCCGCCAACCCGCAGGCGGGTACGGCGTGGTCGCAGCGCCGCTGGCTGTACACCCCGACCGGGCGGCTGCAGGCGGCTTCAACGGTGCGCTGGGCAGGCCAGGGCACCACGTAAGCGCGCAGGGGGGCCACCCCGACCGTGGGGCCCATTCCAGGTCTCACGTTCGATGTCGGTGCGTTGGGCGGCCAGCCACTTTTTCGGCGTGCTCCTCCTTGACGAACGTCGTGGGGGCGTTCACCCGGACGCCGTCGGGGCTGATGCAGGAGGCCTGGTACCGGCCACTGGGCAGCTTGCGGACCCACCCGAACTTGCGCGCCATCCCCTGGCCCTTCCCGTCACGTGTGCAGTCGGCTCACAGCACGTTCGCAGCACGACCCTCAACCAACGGTTGAGACTTGCGGCCTGCAGAGAACTCGGGAACCCCCCGGGGCACCCCTGGCGTGCTGCGAGCGTGCTGTCACGGCATGCCACTCGCAGCACGAAACGGTCACTATCGGACACTGTCTGTGCACACATGAGAACGCCCCCGACCCGCGTCGACGCAGGTCAGGGGCGGTTTTCCAGTGGAGCGGGTGACGGGAATCGAACCCGCATGACCAGCTTGGAAGGCTGGAGCTCTGCCATTGAGCTACACCCGCACGATCCGGAGCCCGGGGCCGTCCGGCACCGGGGCGAACACGGGAAAGGGTATCGCGTCGGTTGGACTAGACTGCAACCCGTAGTCACGGGGCGTAGCGCAGTGGCTAGCGCGCCTGCTTTGGGGGCAGGAGATCGGGAGTTCGAATCTCCCCGCCCCGACCACGCAAGTCCGGTCCCATCCCCGACCCGTAGGAGTGCGCCGCCGTGAAGAGCGACGTCGAGACCCTCTCGCCCACCCGCGTCAAGCTGACCGTCGATGTCCCGTTCGAGGAGCTGGCGCCGCATCTGGATGCCGCCTACAAGCGGATCGCTGCGCAGGTGACGGTCCCGGGCTTCCGAAAGGGCAAGGTCCCCGCGCGCATCATCGACCAGCGGTTCGGCCGGGGCCTGGTCCTGGAGGAGGCCGTCAACGAGGCCGTGCCCCGGGCGTTCGACTCCGCTGTCGCGGAGAACAAGCTCAAGCCTCTGGGTTCCCCGGAGTTCGACATCAAGGAGCTCAACGATGGCGAGAACCTGGCCTTCACCGTTGAGGTTGACGTGACCCCGGAGTTCGACCTGCCCGACCTGGACGGGTTCGCCATCGAGGTCGACGCCGCCGAGCCGAGCGACGCCGAGGTCGCCGAGCAGATCGACTCGCTGCGCACGCGCTTCTCCACGCTGGTCGACGTCGACCGGGGCGCGCAGGACGGCGACGTGCTGGTCGTGGACCTGTCCGGATCATGCGAGGGCGAGGACATCGAGGACCTGACGGCCTCGGCTCTCAGCCTCGAGATGGGCGGGAAGGAGGAGGCCCTGCCCGGGTTCGACGAGGCGGTGCGCGGCGCGGTCGTCGACGACATCCGCAGCCTGTCCTTCCCAGCCGAGGCCGGCAAGTACGTGGGCAAGACCATCGACGTCAAGGTCACCGTGAAGAAGGTGCGTGAACGCTCGTTGCCTGCCGCTGACGACGACTTCGCCATGCTGGCCAGTGAGTTCGACACGTTCGCCGAGCTCGAAGCTGACGTGCGCGCCCGCATCGCCCGGATGAAGCAGCTGCAGCAGGGGATGCAGGCGCGGACGCGGGTGCACGAGGCGCTGGTCAGCTCCGTGGACTTCCCCCTGCCCGAATCCCTGGTTGCCCAGGAGATCGAGGATCATTTCCAGGACCCTCACGGCGATGAGGAGCATCGCGCCGGGTTCGAGGCTGATGCCCGCAGCAAGATCAAGAGCGCCATCCTGCTCGATCGCATCGCCGACGATCAGGAGCTCTCCGTGAGCCAGGAGGAGTTGTCGGCCTGGCTCGTCGCGGAGGCTCCGCGATACGGCCTGACGCCGGACCAGTTCGCCAACGAGTTCGTACGCGCCGGTCATGTCCAGGTCGCCGTGACCGAGGTGCGCCGCGCCAAGGCCCTGGCGCACGTGATGGACCGGGCCAAGATCACCGATGCGTCGGGTGCTCCCGTTGACCTCGCTGCCACTCAGGCCGACTTGGCCGCCCTTTTGGATTCGATCCCGGGTCACGTCGAGGGCTGACAGCCGGGGAATCCGACCGGTGGCCGAGCCAGATCGCATGGCCGAGCCGGCTCACACGGAGAGTTCGACCGATGCGGTTGGCGAAGTGGTCGGGCCGTCACTGGCCCGCTCCCACGCCCTCAGCGAACAACACCCACGCCGGGGGAGCCGCTGTCGGACCCCCGGGTTATGGTCATGCCAGATGCGATCCAGTGCGGGGCCGGAGCCCTGCGGACGTGGTCGCCGAGAGACGTGGAGGTGCCCCGATGAACCCGCTGCCCGCTCCCGCACTGTCCCCGCAGCTGCGTGGACCTGAGCCCACCGGACCGGGTTTCGACGACTCGGTCTACCAGCGGCTCCTGCGCGAACGGATCATCTTCCTCGGATCCCAGGTCGAGGACCAGATGGCCAACGCGATCTGTGCCCAGATGCTCCTTCTCGCCGCTGAGGACCCGGACAAGGACATCTACCTCTACATCAACTCACCCGGCGGCTCGGTGTCGGCAGGCATGGCCATCTACGACACGATGCAGTACGTCAAGAACGACGTCGCGACTGTGGCCATGGGCCTCGCAGCCTCGATGGGTCAGTTCCTGCTGTGCGCGGGGGCCGAGGGCAAGCGCTACGCGCTGCCGCACGCGCGGATCATGATGCACCAGCCCTCCGGAGGCATCGGCGGCACCGCCTCGGACATCAAGATCCAGGCCGAGCAGATGCTCTACACGAAGAAGAAGATGGCCGAGCTGATCGCCAAGCACACTGGCCAGTCCCTCGAGACCATCACGGCGGACTCCGACCGTGACCGCTGGTTCACTGCCGCTGATGCCAAGGAGTACGGCTTCGTCGATCACGTCGTGCACAGCGCTCGCGACGTGTCCGGGGAGGGCGGGACGGCCTGAGCCGATCCCTCCCGGGTGGCGGTCCGATCCCCGACCGGCGCACGAGCACCCCGAATGCATGAACGCCCCCAGCAGAACACCAACCAGGCGAGCCTCCCGCCGACCCAGCCCGCGCCGACGAGGACCAGCCGAAGAGGCGCTGACCGACCCAAGAACCCAGGAGCCCGCGTGATCCCCATCCAGCAGCCGGCAGCCCGCTACATCCTGCCCGAGTTCCGGGAGCGTACGGCCAACGGCGAGCGACTGCACAACCCCTACACGAAGCTGTTCGAGGAGCGGATCATCTTCCTCGGCGTTCAGATCGACGACGCCTCGGCCGATGACGTGATGGCCCAGCTGCTCACGCTGGAGTCGATCGACCCCGACCGGGACATCTCCATCTACATCAACTCGCCCGGCGGCTCCTACACGGCCATGACCGCGATCTACGACACCATGCAGTTCGTCAAGCCGCAGATCCAGACCGTGTGCCTTGGCCAGGCTGCGTCGGCGGCAGCAGTGCTGCTGGCGGCCGGGACCAAGGGCAAGCGGTTCGCCCTGCCGCACGCCCGGGTGCTGATCCACCAGCCCTACACGGAGGGCGGCGGCCAGGGCTCGGACATCGAGATCCAGGCCAACGAGATCCTGCGGATGCGCCTGGAGATGGAGACCATAATCGCCAAGCACACCGGCCGGACCCCGGAGCAGGTCGCCAAGGACATCGAGCGCGACAAGATCCTCACGGCCGAGGATGCCAAGGAGTACGGCGCCATCGATGCGGTGATCGCATCTCGCAAGGTGGCCTCGGTCCAGTAGCACCGGGCACGTGCGCAAGCGGCACGGACGTACGCCGAAGGCGTAACGCCAGGAAGGGCCTCGACGGCGGGGGGCCTGTGCAATGTCAGAGCCGGGAGGTAGCGTCTGTGACAGTCAAGGAGAGGAACCGACGTGGCCCGCATCGGTGACGGTGGTGACCTGCTGAAGTGCTCGTTCTGCGGGAAGAGCCAGAAGCAGGTCAAGAAGTTGATCGCAGGCCCGGGCGTCTACATCTGCGACGAGTGCATCGACCTGTGCAACGAGATCATCGAGGAGGAACTGCACGAGTCCTCGGACCTGCACTTCGACGAGCTGCCGAAGCCGCGCGAGATCTGCCACTTCCTCGATCAGTACGTGATCGGCCAGGATGCGGCCAAGAAGAGCCTCGCGGTAGCCGTCTACAACCACTACAAGCGGGTGCAGGCGTGCGCCACGGTCACGGCTCGGCAGCGTGACGAGCAAGTCGAGCTCGCGAAGTCCAACATCCTCCTCCTGGGTCCCACCGGATCGGGCAAGACACTGCTGGCACAGACCCTGGCCCGCATGCTGAATGTCCCCTTCGCCATCGCAGACGCCACCGCGCTCACTGAGGCCGGCTACGTGGGGGAGGACGTCGAGAACATCCTGCTCAAGCTGATCCAGGCCGCCGACTACGACGTCAAGAAGGCCGAGACCGGCATCGTCTACATCGACGAGATCGACAAGGTCGCCCGCAAGGGTGAGAACCCGTCGATCACGCGTGACGTCTCCGGCGAGGGTGTGCAGCAGGCCCTGCTCAAGATCCTGGAGGGCACCACGGCGTCGGTGCCTCCCCAAGGCGGCCGGAAGCACCCCCATCAGGAGTTCATCCAGATCGACACCACGAACGTCCTCTTCATCGTGGGCGGGGCATTCCCCGGGCTGGACCGGATCATCGAGTCGCGTATCGGCCACAAGTCGATCGGCTTCGTGCCCGACCTCCTGGACTCCCGGCTAGAGGCCGGCAACACGAACCCGGCGGAGGTCTTCTCGAAGGTCATGCCTGAGGACCTGCTGAAGTTCGGGATGATCCCCGAGTTCATAGGTCGTCTTCCGGTGTTCACCTCCGTCAGCAGCCTGGATCGAGATGCCCTGGTGAGGGTCCTCACTGAGCCGAAGAACGCTCTGATCCGTCAGTACGAGCGGTTGTTCGAGTTGGACGGCGTCCAGCTGGAGTTCACCCCGGAAGCGTTGGTGGCGGTGGCCGATCAAGCGACCCTCCGCGGCACCGGCGCCAGGGGGCTGCGCGCCATCATGGAGGAGGTCCTGCTCAATGTCATGTACGACGTCCCGTCGCGCAAGGACGTGGGCCGCGTCGTCATCACCGCCGAGGTCGTCAAGGACAACGTGAACCCGACCCTCCTTCCCCGGGAGGCGCCCAGCCCATCGCCGCGCCGGTCCCGCCAAGAGAAGAGCGCATGACCGGCGCCCGCTGAGAGGCGCCCCGGCCGAGCCGGACCGGCGAGTCAACTGAGTCCGGGCTCGGGCACGTGCGTCCCGGGTCCGAACGTACGTCCGGGGCGGGTTAGGCCAGTTCCACACGCACGGCCGGCTCCCCGACCGCAAGCTGCAGGTCGGCCACCCGGCCAGCCGCCGCGACGTCGTCCGCGGCGCGGGCCACCCGGTCGTGCGCCCCCTGGTCCAGCGAGAGCCGCGCGACTGCAACAGGGGCGTTCATCGCAGCCTTCGCCTCGGACTTCGCCTTCCGGATGGCCGCGAGCACCGCGGCCACGTCGGCGACCAGCGTCGCGTCACCGTCCTGGGCGATCCGGGCGACCTCCTCGACGGTGGGCCAAGCAGCTCGATGCACCGAGCCCACCTGCCACGTCGACCAGACCTCCTCGGTCACGAACGGCAGGAACGGGGCGAACAGCCGCAGCTGGACGTTCAGCGCAGTGGCCAGCGCGGACCGTGCCGAAGCCGCCGCAGCCTCGCCGCGGCCCCCGTACGCCCGGTCCTTCACCAGCTCTAGATAGTCGTCGCAGAAGGACCAGAAGTGGGTTTCGGCAGCCTCCAGCGCGCGCGTGTAGTTGTAGTCCTCGAAGGCCGCCGTGGCCTCGGCGACGACGTCAGCAAGCGCTGCGAGCTGGGCGCGATCCAGCGGGTGCGTGACCGCCTCCGGACGGTTCGCGGCGGCCGCGTCGACGCCCTGGCCGAGGACGAACCGGCTGGCGTTGACGATCTTGATCGCCAGGCGGCGGCCGATCTTCATCTGGCCCTCGTCGAAGGCCGTGTCGGTGCCCGGCCGGCCGGAGGCCGCCCAGTACCGCACCGCATCGGAGCCGTGCTTGTCCAGCAGGTCCACCGGGGTCACGACGTTGCCCTTGGACTTCGACATCTTCTTGCGGTCCGGGTCCAGGATCCAGCCCGAGATCGCGGCGTGGGCCCACGGCAGCCGGTCGTCCTCGAGGTGCGAGCGCACGACCGAGGAGAACAGCCACGTGCGGATGATCTCGTGGGCCTGGGGGCGCAGGTCCATCGGCGAGACCGCGGCCCACAGCTGCGTGTCGCGCTCCCAGCCGCCGCAGATCTGCGGGCTCAGCGACGAGGTCGCCCACGTGTCCATCACGTCGGGGTCGCCGACGAACCCGCCGGGCCGTCCGCGCTGGGCCTCGGCGAAGCCCGCCGGCGGCTCGGCCGACGGGTCGACCGGGAGCGAGCCCTCATCGGGGACCAGCACCTGGTGGTAGTCGGGGTTGCCGTGCGGGTCCACGCGGTACCACAACGGGATCGGCACGCCGAAGAACCGCTGTCGGCTGATCAGCCAGTCGCCGGCCAGCCCGGACACCCAGTTCGCGTACCGGACGGACATGCCGGCCGGGTGCCACGCCAGCTCCTCGCCGCGGGCCAGGAGCGCCACGCGCAGGTCGTCGTCCCGGCCGCCGTTGCGGATGTACCACTGCCGCGTGGTGACGATCTCCAGCGGCCGGTCGCCCTTCTCGTAGAACTTCACCGGGTGGGTGATCGGCCTGGGGTCGCCCTCGAGCCACCCCGACTCGGCAAGCAGCTGGACCATCCGCTGCCTGGCCGAGAACATCGTCATGCCGGACAGGGACGCGTAGGCAGCCCGTCCCGACTCGCGCGTGATCCAGTCCGGGGTCTCGGGGAGGATCCGGCCGTCCCAGCCGATGATCGGCCGGGTCGCCAGGTTCAGCTCACGCCACCAGGTCACGTCGGTGGTGTCGCCGAAGGTGCAGATCATGGCGATGCCGGAGCCCTTCTCGGGGTCGGCCAGGTGATGGGCGACGACCGGCACGTCGACGCCGAAGACGGGTGTCGTCACGCTCGTGCCGAAGTGCTTCTGGTAGCGCTGGTCGTCGGGGTGGGCGACCAGGGCGACGCACGCGGCGAGCAACTCGGGTCGCGTGGTCTCGATGTGCACCGCGCCGGTTCCGTCGGAGTATGGGAAGGCAAGGCGGTGGTATGCGCCGGGCATCTCCCGGTCCTCGAGCTCGGCCTGGGCCACAGCGGTGCGGAACGTGATGTCCCACAGCGTCGGGGCCTCGTGCTGGTAGGCCTCGCCTCGAGCGAGGTTGCGCAGGAAGGCCTTCTGCGACGTCGCGCGGGCGTTGGCGTTGATCGTCTGGTAGGTCTGCGTCCAGTCCACCGACAGCCCGAGTTGGCGGAAGAGCGCCTCGAAGGCCTTCTCGTCCTCGAGGGTGAGCTGCTCGCACAGCTCGATGAAGTTGCGTCGGCTGATGGCGACCTGGTGCTTGGGATCGGGCTTGGCCGGCGGTGTGAAGTCCGGGTCGTACTGCAGCGTGGGCTCGCAGCGCACACCGTAGTAGTTCTGCACGCGCCGCTCGGTGGGCAGACCGTTGTCGTCCCACCCCATGGGGTAGAAGACCTCGAGGCCGCGCATCCGCTTGTAGCGGGCGATCAGGTCGGTGTGCGTGTAGGAGAAGACGTGCCCGACGTGCAACGAGCCCGAAACCGTTGGCGGGGGGGTGTCGATCGAGTAGACGCCAGCCCGCGGGCAGCTCCGGTCGAACCGGTATGTGCTCTGCTCCTCCCACCGCGCAGCCCAGGCCGCCTCGATGCCGTCGATCGGCGATTTCTTGGGGCTGCGCGATGTGGGTGCGGCCGGAGTCTGGCTCATGGGCCGCGATTCTACTGGGACGGCCGGGAGTGGCCGGATGATCGGCGCGAGAAGGGCCCCGGGCCGGGCAGGGCCGCGCCGGAACTACCGGGCATCGGCACCGAGGGATCGCTGTTCGTGGTGCGGCCAGCGTCCCACCAGCGATGCGACGCTGTCGAGCGGCCGGTGCCGGAACGCGACGTGCGCATAGCGTGCTGGAACGCTAGGCACGCACCGCGACCGCCCCCCGGATGCGACCATGGTGGTTGTGAGCAACGACACCACCGATCCGCTGGTCCGCTTCGGCGCCCTCCGTCGTGAGCTGGAGGCGCGCTGGCCCGAGTCGCGGATCTCCCCGACGCTGGCCCGCATCCGGACGCTGACGCAGTACCTCGGCGACCCGCAGCGGGCCTATCCGGTGATCCACGTGACCGGCACCAACGGCAAGACGACGACCTCGCGGATGATCGAGTCCCTGCTGCGCGCGTTCGGCCTGAGCACCGGCCTGGTCACCTCGCCGCACCTGTGCGACCTGCGGGAGCGGATCCGCCTCTCCGGTGAGCCGATCAGCGTTGAGGCGTTCCTGTCGGTCTACGACGAGGTGGCCCCGATCCTGGCGATGGCCGACGAGGCGAGCCAGCTCGACGGTGGACCGCGGCTGAGCTTCTTCGAGGTGATGACTGCCCTTGCCTACGCGGCCTTCGCCGATGCCCCCGTCGATGTCGCCGTCGTCGAGGTCGGCATGGGTGGCGCCTGGGACGCGACGAACGTGGCCGACGGCCAGGTCGCGGTCATCACCCCCATCGGGATGGACCACTGCAAGTACCTCGGCAACTCGTTGTCCGACATCGCAGCAGAGAAGGCGGGAATCATCAAGCCGGCTGCCTCGGTCGTCCTGGCCGCGCAGGCGCCGGAGGCTGCCGAGGTCCTGGTCGCGGCTGCCGGCCAGATGGAGGCGCGGACGGCCGTCGAGGGCATCGGCTTCGGGGTCGTCGACCGGAGCCTTGCGGTGGGCGGCCAGATGCTGACCCTGCGCGGGCTCGGCGGGGACTACGCAGACGTGTTCCTGCCCCTGCTCGGAGAGCACCAGGCCCAGAACGCATCGGTTGCGCTGGCAGCGGTTGAGGCGTTCTTCGGAGCCGGCGGGAACCGGGCGCCGGAGAGTGCGCAGCGGCTCGACCAGGCGCTGGTCCGGCAGGGGTTCGCAGCGGTGACGTCCCCCGGGCGGCTGGAGGTCGTGCGGCGCGCTCCAACCGTCGTGGTCGATGCTGCACACAACGTCCACGGCGCCTCGGCGCTGGCCGCGGCGGTTGCCGACTCCTTCGCCTTCACGCACCTGGTGGCAGTTGTCGGGATCCTGGCGGACAAGGACGCGGCGGGGATCCTCGCCGCCCTCGAGCCGGTGGTCGACCACGTGGTGATCACGCGCTCCAGCTCCCCGCGGGCGCTGCCCGTCGCCGACCTGACGGCCATCGCAGTCGACGTCCTGGGCGGCGCCCGGGTCACCCCGGTCGACAGGCTGGACCTGGCCCTGGACCGGGCCGTGGAGCTCGCCGAGGCGGGCGCCCCGGCCGGGGTCGGCGCCGGCGTGCTCGTCACCGGATCGGTCACGATGGCGGGGGAGGCCCGGCTGCTTCTCGGTGCGGAGTCCGGCCAGGATGCGGGCGCCACCCGGCCGGAGCACACCGCCCCGCGCGGGCGCCCGCCGCAGGACGCCGGATGAGGGCCCTCACCTCGAGCGTCCTGATCCTGCAGGCCATCGTCGTCGGGCTCGCGATCCCGGTCGCGCTGGTGGTCGGGGGCCGCTCGGCCGGTACCGCTTGGCTGCTCGCGGCGCTGGCGCTGGCCTGCCTGCTCCTGCCGACCTGCTTCGGACGCCCTGGCTTCGTGGCGGCCGGGTGGGTCCTGCAGGGACTGGTGATCGCCTCGGGACTGCTCGTGCCGATGATGTTCGGCCTCGGCGCGGTCTTCGCCGCGCTGTGGTGGACCGCCCTGCGCCTCGGCCGAGCGGCCGAGCCCCGGGTCGCTCATCGCGCAGGTCCCTGAGCGCACCGGCTCGCCAGCCATCCGGTCGCTGGGCCGCCCACCGGCGAGGCCCACCGGCGAGG
>JBAVLA010000361.1:0-2702 GCA_049688595.1 Candidatus Nanopelagicales bacterium
CGACCTACTCCTTCGAGTCTTTCGGCACGCCGCGCGAGTTCGATTACAGCCGCTCCGGCAACCCCACCCGCCGCATGCTGGCCCAGGCGCTGGCAGAGCTCGAAGGCGGTTTCGGGGCCGTCGTAACGGCCAGCGGCATGGCCGCGGTGACGACCTGCCTGCATGCGCTGCTGCCCGCCGGTGGCCGGTTGGTCGCGCCGTACGACTGCTACGGCGGCTCGTGGCGACTGTTCGACGCGCTCGCCCGTCGCGGGTCGTTCGACCTCGAGTTGGTCGAGTTGGAGGATCCGGACAAGGCCGCCGCGGCCATCGCCGCCGGCGTCGACCTGCTCTGGCTGGAGACCCCCTCCAACCCGCTGCTGCGAATCAGTGACATCCGGACGCTGGCGCGGGCGGCCCACGCCGCGGGCGCCGTGGTGGTGGCCGACAACACGTTCGCGTCCCCGGTGGTGCAGCGGCCCCTGGCGCTGGGGGCGGACGTCGTCGTCCATTCGACGACCAAGTACATCAACGGCCACAGCGACGTCGTGGGCGGGGCGATCGTGGCGGCCAGCGAGGCCCACCACCGCGAACTCGCCTGGTGGGCGAACTGTCTGGGCGCGACCGGAGGGGCCTTCGATTCCTACCTGACGCTACGCGGGATGCGGACGCTGCACCTGCGGATGGCCGAGGCGCAGCGCAACGCGGCCGCGGTGGTGGACCTGCTGCTGAGCCACCCGGCGGTGGCACGCGTCCACTACCCCGGGCTGGCCGACCATCCTGGCCACGAACTGGCCGCCGCCCAGCAGGACGGGTTCGGCGCCATCGTCACCTTCGAAGTGGCGGACGCCGACGGCGTTCCGGCCCTGCTGGACGGGCTCAGCTACTTCTGTCTCGCCGAATCGCTGGGCGGGGTGGAGTCGCTGATCTCGCACCCGGCGACCATGACCCACGCCGCGATGGCCCCGGAGGTGCAGGCGGCCGCGGGGATCACCCCCGGCATGCTGCGGCTCAGCCTCGGGGTCGAGGACGCCGCCGACCTGGTCGCCGACCTGCGGGCCGGCCTGGACCGGAGCTGAGTCCGGCGGGACGTCGGCGCCAGCCGAGCACGACCCGGGCCCACCGCCCGACCACAGCGCGCAGGAAGGTCAGCTTCGCCGGGCGCGCAGGTCAGCGCCCCACGAGGGCGCGCAGGAAGAACATGAGGTTCGCCGGACGCTCCGCCAGCCGCCGCAGGAAGTACCCCCACCAATCCGTGCCGCACGGCACGTAGACGCGCACGCGGTGTCCCGCCGCGACCAGCCGCCGCTGCTCGTCGGCCCGGATGCCGTACAGCATCTGGAATTCGTAGTCCCCCGGCGCGATCCCCGCTTCCTCGGCCAACACCAGCGTGGCAGCGATCAGCTCCGGATCGTGCGTGGCGACCATCGCGAACGTCCCGCTGGCGAACAGCTGCCGCAGCACCGCGACGAAGGCGGCACGAACCTCGCCGAGATCCTGCAGCGCGGCCGAGGGCGGCTCGGCGTAGGCGCCCTTGCAGAGCCGGATGCGTGAGCCACCTCCGCCCATCCGCTCGGCGTCCAGGACGGTGCGGTGCAGGGCGGCCTGCAGCACGACCCCCAACTCGGGGAAGTCGGCGCGCAGTTCCTCGACGATGCCCAGGGTCTGGTCGGTCGTGGTGTGGTCTTCGGCGTCCACGGTGACGGTGGTGCCGACCGCGCGGGCGGCTTCGCAGATCTCGCGGGCGTGCCGGGTGGCGACGTCCGCCCCGCCCGGCAGGGCCCCGCCCAACGAGGAGAGCTTCACCGAGACCTCCACCCACTCGCCGAGACCGGCGGCGCTGATCTCGCGCAACAGCTCAAGGTAGGAACCGGTCGCGACCTCGGCCTGGGCGAGGTCGGTGATGTCCTCACCGAGCACGTCGATGCTCGAATACCGGCCGTCGTCGGCCAACCGGCGAGCCGCGGCCAGGCCGTCCGCGAGCGTCTCGCCGGCGATGAACCGTTGGACGACCCGCTGGGTGAGCGGCTGCGCGGAGATCACGTCGCGCAGCCGGGTGGTGCGGGAGGCCGCCAGTAGGACGGAGCGCAGCATCTCAGCGCCTCCCCAGCAGGTCGCTGACCAGCTCGACCGTCAGCTCGTCCAGGGAGTCGATCACGACGTCCGCCAGCGCCAGGACGTCCGGCGACGGGGGGTGGAAGTGGGGTGGGATCGCGACGACGACCATGCCGGCGGCGTGGGCGGCCAGGATCCCGTTCGGGGCGTCCTCCACGGCCAGCGATGTGCTGGGCTCGACCCCGAGGCGGCGACACACCTCGAGGTAGACGTCAGGTGCCGGCTTGCCGGCCCCGCCCAGCTCCTCGGTGGACACGCTGGCGACGAAGGCGTCGGTGACGCCCATGTTTTCCAGGGCCGCGTCGATCAGCACCCGGGGTGAAGAGCTGGCCAGCCCGAGTGGCCAGCGCGCCGCCATCCGCCGGACGGACTCGCGGGCCCCGGGCAGCAGCTCGATCCCGGCGCGATAGGCGAGCTGCATCCCCTCGATGGTCCGCCGCGCCGCGTCCTGCGGTGTGCCGCTGAGCCCGACGACGTCACTGAGATAGGTCGACCACTGCTGCGTCGCCATCCCCATCATCGCCGTCGAGGCCTCCTCCGGCCACGGCAGACCCTCCGACGCCGCGAGCCCGCGGCGAACCACGTCCCAGATGTGTTCGGTGTCGGTC
>JBAVLA010000362.1:0-2680 GCA_049688595.1 Candidatus Nanopelagicales bacterium
GCAGCACCGGCTGGCTCACCCGACCCGCCGAAACGCCACCTCTGGTCACCCAGAGATTATCTCAGCCCAGGAACGACCAAACACCCCCGACACGCACGGCACCGGCACCCATGTCAGGACATCTGGAATCCTTCGAGGACCCGATGCTCACCATTGCCGGGGACAAGCATGGTGCCGAGATCGTGGATGCCAGCGGAACCGTGGTGATGACAGCCGTTGTCAAGAAGGCAATCCCTGCGAAGATTGAGTACACGAATCCCGACGGCAGTCTGGCCGGGAACCTGAAGACCAACTCGATCTTCAGCAAGAAGCGCATAGAGTTCACTCTGGCCGATGGGACTGAGTGGGCTGTTGTCCAGTCCGGTGCGCTGAAGCAGATCTACTCCGTGCTCGAGAATGATGTGCCCATCGCGAAGTTGGATCTGACGGATCTGGCGCTGAAGAAGAAGTACCCAGTCGATCTCGCCGAGAGCGTGGATCTCCCACTGGCACTGGGTCTTGTGTGGGCTATCAACTTCGCCTACCTGCAGAGGGTCGGCGCGGCGGGCGGGGTGGCGGCTACCTAGGGGCTCGTCCACGGGGTGCAGCCGGGTGACCGTGAGCAGCGCGGTTGCGGGATTCCGCTGCGAGACCATCGTGTATCCAACAGTTCCGCAGGTGCCCCCACGGGGGGCTGCCTGACTTTCCGCTCCGACCGCGAGGAGAAGCCCGAATGGAATCCCTGACGTCTGTCGAGCGGATCTCGTCCCTCATCGTCCTGGTCCTTCTCGTGCTCATCGTGCGGGAGAACCGGCGCGGTGCGAAGGTGGTCAAGTCCGACCCGAGCATCCAACTGCAGAGCAGCCAGCGCTTCCGTACCCTCACGATGCAGATGCTGGAGCCGTTGCTTGCTCTCGTGGTCGTCCGGTCGCTGCTGGTGAGCGACCTGGAGCGAAGCCCCCTGCACTCCATCGTCGCGGTCGTCGGCGGCATCGCCGGATACGCGTTCGGCGCCTACCGGGCGCGCACGACCTACGTCTCCTCGGTGCCGGCCCACAAGGGCGTGATCCTGCGCTACAGCCTGGAGTCGTTCGTCGCACTCGGCCTGCTGATCGTCATCAAGCTCGTGGCCGAGCAGAACCTGCTGCCCGACGGCGACATCTTCCGCGTCATCATCGCCACACTCCTCGGCTTCCTGCTCGTCGAGTCCTTCGCCCGCGTGATCATGCTGCTGCGCTACTACCGCCGCGACGAGACCGCAGCCACCACGGTCACCCAACCCGCGGGCGCCTGAACCGCTTCACCGCAGCCGATCGGCCACCAGACCCGCGTCCCCAACACCCCGCGATGACCCTGCGGGTGAAGCGCCCCAGGTTTGCTGCCCTGCGTCGATCTGGGCGATAGGGGCGCCTCGGAGAGATCCCCGTCCCCGTGATCGATGATGGCTGGGGATCGTGTCCAAGCGGCGCTTGAGGGTGTGCGAGGCGGCACGCACGGCCGTGAGCTCACCTATCGACGGTCGGTCGGGACCTCCGACCACACGAGGCTCGTGCAGGCCCGACGAGCCTCTCCAGTTCCCACCCGGCTGGGCCTCACGCCCTGCGGACAGGGCCCGTGCAGATCATTGGTCGTGCTCCGCCGCGGGGGCGGACTGGGATGCCGTGGGCGTGCAGGTGCCTGAGGACGGTGCTGGGGCTGCTGCCGAGTTCGTCGGCGATCTGCCGGGTGCTGGCTCGGTCGGTCAGGTAGCGGCGGGTCAGCCAGTCGGGGTCGATCGGGGCTGCTGGTCTACCCGGCTGGGGGGTGGGGATGCCGGCGTCGGCGTGCCTGCTGGTGATGGCATGTCGGCTGTGGCCGGTCTCGCGGGCGAACTGGCGCAGGGTTCCCCCGCGCGCCAGGAGGTCGGCGAGGGTGTAGGCGGTCAGGGTGAGCGTGAGCCGCTGGTGGGTTCGCCAGTTCGGGGTGCGTCCAGCCGGCGGCGGTGCCGGTGGGGGATCGGCCGCCACGGGCAGGCTTACCGGGGTGGATGGGAAGCCGGTCAGGTCCGCGATCAGGTTGGGGCTGGGCTGCCAGGTGACGGGTTCATCGATGCCGTGGGCGGCGAGGAACGCGCTGGCGATCCGGTCGAGGCCATCGCTGAGGTCGGCGGGTAGGCCCCGGCTGAACGCGCAGGACGCGGCCCGGTCGTACCGTTCCGGGATGCCCAGGGCTGCCGCGGCCTGGGTGGCGGGGTTGCCGGTGAGCCGCTGGTAGAGGTGGCGGCGGGCGTGCTGGTGGCGGGTGCGGGTGCCGGGGTGGTGGCCGGCCTCGGCGCAGGCGCGTTTCCACTGTTGGGCGTCGAGCAGGTCGCGGTAGTCCAGGGCGCGCCGCTGCTGGTAGTCGATGGGTGCGGGGTGGGCGTCGAGGTGGTCGGCGAGCAGGCAGAGTGTGGCGAGCAGGTGCTGGTGGGCGGGCCGGCGGCTCAGGAGGTGGCTGGGTTCCAGCCCGTGACCCTGGCCGAGGATGGCCCTGGCCCGGGCCAGGCGGCGCTCGGGGTTGCCCGGCAGCAGCAGCGCGGCGGCCAGGGCAGCGCGGGCCGCGGGGCTGGGCGGGCGGGGCCCGGGGAGCAGCAGCTTGGCCCAGTCCGCCCAGAGCAGGGCGGGGATGCTGCGGGCGCGGTGGCTGATCTGGGCGGCGGTCTGCAGCGGGCGTGGGGTCGGGC
>JBAVLA010000363.1:0-3002 GCA_049688595.1 Candidatus Nanopelagicales bacterium
CGGCTGAGGCGCCGGCTGGCGCGGGCCTGCCCGCAGCGGAGGAGGAGCAGGCGGGCGCTGGCGCGTCCGTCGAGACCGCGGCGGAGGCCGCCGGCCAGGAACCTGCTCTCGTGGGCGCCGACGAGGAGGGTCGCGCCGAGGAGGCGGACCGCTCCGACGAGGACCATTTCGATGAGGACGCAACGACTCCACGGCGCCGCCGTCGGCGCGGTGGTCGGCGGCGGCGTCGCGTTGGCCAGTACGAGGGTGAAGGGGACCTCGAGCTCGGGGAGCCCGGATCCGCCGAGGGCGCCGAGGGCGCCGGGGGCGAGGGGAGCGGCCAGACCACCGAATCCGCGGGCCCGGGGTCCGGCGGAGCGTCGGGTGAGGCTGCCGAGGCCCCAGGCGAATCCGAGGAGGATGCGACCAGTGGGCGGCGGCGTCGTCGCCGTCGGCGCCGCGCGGGCGTCGCTGAGGAGATGGAGGACCTGTCCGCAGAGGACCAGCCGAACACCGTGGTCAAGATCCGCGAGGTCCGCCGGCCCTCCGATGAGATCACCTCGGTGCGTGGGTCAACTCGGATCGAGGCCAAGAAGCAGCGCAGGAGGGACGGCCGCGAGGCCGGTCGCCGCCGGGCGCCGATCCTCACCGAGGCGGAGTTCCTCGCCCGTCGGGAGTCCGTGAACAGGGTGATGTGCGTCCGGGAACGAGGCGACCGCACCCAGATCGCCGTGCTGGAGGACGGCGTGCTCGTGGAGCATTACGTCAACCGTGCGGAGTCCTCGGCGATGTTGGGCAACGTCCACCTCGGCCGGGTGCAGAACGTGCTCCCGTCGATGGAGGCAGCATTCGTCGACATCGGCCGCGGCCGCAACGCCGTGCTCTATGCCGGTGAGGTCAACTGGGATGCGGCCGGGCTCGAGGGCCAGCCCAAGCGGATCGAGCTGGCGCTGAAGTCGGGTGAGTCGGTGCTCGTCCAGGTGACCAAGGACCCGATCGGCCACAAGGGCGCCCGGCTCACCAGCCAGATCTCGCTGCCCGGCCGGTTCCTGGTCTACGTGCCCGAGGGGTCCATGACCGGGATCTCGCGCAAGCTGCCCGACACTGAGCGCGCGCGGCTCAAGGGAATCCTCAAGAACGTGGTCCCCGAGGGAGCCGGCGTCATCGTCCGCACCGCGGCGGAGGGTGCCTCTGAGGCCCAGCTGACGGCTGACGTGCACCGCCTCACCGCCCAGTGGACCGAGATCACCAAGAAGGCTCGCACGGCGACCGCGCCGGCGCTGCTGTACGGGGAGCCCGACCTGGCCATCAAGGTCGTCCGCGACATCTTCAACGAGGACTTCACCTCTTTGATCGTGCAGGGGGAGTCGACCTGGCAGACCCTCGACGACTACATCGGCTGGGTCGCCCCAGACCTGCAGGGCAAGCTGGTCAAGTGGGTCGAGCCCACGGACCTGTTCACGACGTACTGCATCGACGACCAGTTGGCCAAGGCCCTGGACCGGAAGGTCTGGCTGCCGTCGGGCGGGTCGCTGGTCATCGACCGGACTGAGGCGATGACGGTGATCGACGTGAACACCGGCAAGTTCACCGGCCAAGGGGGCAACCTCGAGGAGACGGTCACCCGGAACAACCTCGAGGCCGCAGAGGAGATCGTGCGTCAGCTGAGGCTGCGCGACGTCGGCGGGATCATCGTCGTGGACTTCATCGACATGGTGCTCGAGAGCAACCGCGACCTCGTCCTGCGTCGGCTCGTCGAGTGCCTGGGCCGGGACCGGACCAAGCACCAGGTCGCTGAGGTCACGTCGTTGGGGCTGGTTCAGATGACGCGCAAGCGCATCGGTCAGGGCTTGCTGGAGGTCTTCGCCACGCCCTGCGAGCACTGCGGCGGCCGCGGCCACGTCATCCACACCGAGCCATCGGAGGTCGAGGCGGTCGAGGAGGAGTCGCGGCGGGGCGAGTCGCGCAACAACGGGCGGCGGGCCCCGCGGCAGGCTTCGGTCCGGCTGGGCGGCAAGCAGACCGGCAAGACGCCGCCGCCGCCGTTGTTCGATGAGCACGGTCACATGGTGGACCGACCCCAGGATGTCCCGGTGGCGGTGGTCAATGAGGGCCGGGGGGCCGAGGAGCCCTCGATCGGCGAGCCCCACGCCGCTGCTGGGGAAGCCGAGGCTGGTGCGGCCGTCCCGGCCGAGGGAGCCCCAGCGGTCGACGTCGGGCATGACGCACATGAGGGCGGCGTCCCCGCCGAGGAGCACGCCGCCGCCGAGGAGCACGTGCCAGGCGAGGAGCACGTGCCAGGCGAGGAGCACGTGCCAGGCGAGGAGCACGTCCCGGGTGAGGAGCACACGGCCATCGAGGCGCACGAGCCCGCTGAGGCCCCGCCAGCGCAGGGCCATCCGCATCACTTCGAGCAGGCCCAGGACGAGCCGGTCGACGTGATCTCGGAGGGTCGGGGTGCCGAGGAGCTGCCGCACTTGGCGACGCCCGGCGATCAGGTTCGCGACCTGCGTCCCGAGGGCTCGGCTGAGGGCGAGGAGGGGGTCAGGGACGCAGTTTGACCCCGAACCGGTAGTGTTCGTAACCTAAGACCTTGGCGCGCGAGCGCCGCACGCATGTGCGTGCCCGGGTATCGGGCCCGTACAGCCCAGACCATTCAGGAGTGCCTCCCGTGTACGCCATTGTCCGCTCCGGCGGCCGTCAGGAGAAGGTCGCAGTAGGCGACGTCATCGAGACCAATCGCGTGGTCGGCGAGCCCGGTGGCAGCGTCTCGCTGCCCGCCCTGCTGCTCGTCGAAGGGGACACCGTGACCTCGGACGCGAAGTCGCTGGCGGGTGTGACCGTCTCCGCTGAGGTCCTGGCCCACACCAAGGGCCCGAAGATCCAGATCCTCAAGTACAAGAACAAGACCGGCTACCGCAAGCGCCAGGGCCACCGCCAGGCCCTCACCCAGCTCAAGGTCACCGGCATCGAGATCGGGAAGTAGCCATGGCTCACAAGAAGGGTGCGTCCAGCACCAGGAA
>JBAVLA010000364.1:0-35443 GCA_049688595.1 Candidatus Nanopelagicales bacterium
ACCCCCAGGCCCGCACGATCCGGAAGTTCCCCCTGGCCGGCCTCGCGCTCGCTGGGACTGTCAGGGGGTTCCACATCGTCATGACGGCCGGACCCCTGGTGGCGATCGAGCGCACCACGGACGCCTGGCTCGGCAGGCCCACGACACCTGCGGAAGTCAACGCGCACCGGTGGATGATCCTGAGCGGGACTGCCACGACGATGGTCGCCGGGATGGCCATCCAGCGGACCCTGAACCACAGCGGCCTGCGGGGCCCGGTCGTCGAGGCCGGTCGCATCCTCGGCACCCAGCTGTCCATCGGAGCCGCCGCCAGCGGGATCGTCATCGCGACCGACGTCGTGCTCGGCGAGAGCGGTCGAGGGAAGCTCAACCGCCCCGCGATCGCGCTCGTCCTCGGCGGGGTGATCGCCGCGGCCCAGACCAAGGCCCTGGCAGCGCTGGCAGCGAGGGTCACGCTGCCCAGCTAGCCGCGGCCAGGCGCGCGGCTCGCGCTCAGGGGCACGGCACCGGGCGTCGGTACACGCGACGGTCCGGGAGCGGCCCAGTTCGACGGCGTGGGTCGCGGCTCACTCCACGCTCACTCCGGTGTAGACGTCGACCACGAGTCGCGGCGGGTCGTCCATCCAGGAGGCCGTGAAGCGACGCTTCCGGTCGATGCCCAGGCCGATCTGCGTCTGCCCCTCGAATGCGTAGAGGTTCCGAGCCTCGCGGATCGCCTCGTAGCCCTTGGTGACGATGTCATCGGGGCCCTGGAAGGGCGGCCATTCGTCCGGCCGGCCAGGGAAGTCGGTGACGGTCCAGACCCCGATCAGGACCTGCAGGTCAGCGCCCCCGCGCAGGGCGATGGGCAGGCCCGACGCGTCGCCGACCATCGGGTCGCGATAGCCGACCGACCACCAGGGCACCTTGCCCTTGCCGCGCATCTCGAACACGAAGCGTTCGTAGCAGTCGTGGCGACCGACTCGCATGCGCCTGCCGGTCAAGTCGGAGAGGTTGTTCGGCTTCCCGGACTCGACGTCATCGGTCGAATCGAAGCGCTTGCAGGCAGCCGCCGTTGACGTGGTGGACCCGGCGGCGCTCTCCGTCGCCGTGATGGTGGGCGTCGGCGGCACGGACGGAGTCGGGACCGCGGGGGTGGGCGTACCGGAGCCCGCCTCGCTCGGGGATGCGCCATCCCCGCCCCCGCAGGCTGCCACACCGAGGACCAGGAGCACGCCAGCCAGCCGCGTCATGACCTTCACGGATCGAAGGTACGCGGTGGGTGGCTGCTCCGGTGCGCAGCTCGCTCACGTGTCGGGCACTCGACGAAGAGTATACCCATGGGGGGTAGGGGTTGCGCTCACCGGCATTGCGAGGTAGAAGGGATCCATGAACGCAATCCAGACCCGCGGCGATCGGGCTCGGATCGAGCAGACCCTCGGCGAGCCTCATCCGGACGCCAACGGAGGGCAGGCCGCCACCGGAGGGCAGGCCGCCACCGGCGGTCACGCCGGCGCGCATCACCCCGGCTACGCAACCGACCGGGACGCCATCCTTCGCCGCCTTGCCAGGATCGAGGGCCAGGTGCGCGGCCTGCGCCGGATGATCGAGCAGGACACCTACTGCATCGACGTGCTCACCCAGGTCTCGGCCACGACCCGGGCGCTCGAGTCGGTTGCCCTCCTCATGCTGCACGATCACCTGACGCACTGCGTGACCGATGCCATCGCCGAAGGGGGCCAGGCCGCCGACCTGAAGGTGCGCGAGGCCTCGGATGCGATCGCAAGGCTGGTGCGCTCATGACCGCTTCAGCACCGGAGGCTCGCCGGGTTATCGAGCTGGATGTCGGCGGGATGACCTGCGCGTCCTGCGCGGCACGCATCGAGAAGAAGCTCAACCGGATGCCCGGCGTCGAGGCGAGCGTCAACTACGCCACTGAGCGCGCCCGCGTCGTCCTGCCCGAGGGCACCGACGCGTCAGCGGCCGTCGCAACCGTCGAGGCAACTGGCTACACCGCGATGTTGCGAGAGCGCGAACAGCGCGCCGGCCAGCGGGACGCCGGTGGTCGCGCGGGCCCCTCGGCTCCCGAGGACCGGGCGTTTGGTGACACCCTGGCGGCGCTCCGCCAGCGGCTGGTCATCAGCGCCGCCCTCAGCCTGCCGGTCGTCGCGCTGTCGATGATCAGCGCGCTCCAGTTCGACTTCTGGCAGTGGGCCTGCCTCACGCTGGCAGCACCCGTGGTCGTCTGGGGGGCGTGGCCGTTCCACCGGGCGGCCGTTGTCAATGCCCGCCACGGCGCGGCGACGATGGACACCCTGATCAGCATGGGCGTGAGCGCCGCGTTCCTGTGGTCGCTCTGGGCGCTGTTCCTCGGCGGGGCTGGGATGCCCGGCATGACGATGCAGTTCTCCCTGCTGCCCAGGGAGGGCGACGGCACGCCGCACATCTACCTCGAGGTGGCCGCAGCCGTCACGACCTTCATCCTGCTGGGCCGCTACCTCGAGGCCCGGGCCAAGCGGCGGTCGGGCGAGGCGCTGCGAGCCCTGGTGGCCATGGGCGCCAAGGAGGTCGCCGTGATCCGAGGTGAAGTCGAGCAGCGGATCCCGATCTCCGACCTGCGGGTCGGCGAGCTCTTCCTGGTGCGGCCCGGTGAGCAGGTGGCCACCGACGGAGTGGTCGTGGCGGGCACTTCGGCCATCGACACCTCGATGCTGACCGGCGAGCCCATCCCGGTGGAGGTCGGAGTCGGGGACCTGGTCGTGGGCGCCACGCTCAACGCCGGGGGGCGGCTGGTCGTGCGGGCGACTCGGGTGGGCGCCGACACCCAGCTCGCCCAGATGACCCGCCTGGTCGAGGAGGCCCAGTCCGGGAAGGCCCCCGTCCAGCGGTTGGCCGATCGGGTGTCCGCGGTGTTCGTGCCGGTTGTGATCGGCCTGAGCCTGCTGACCCTGGTCGGATGGCTGGTCACGGGCCACTCGGCGCAGGCGGCGTTCACCGCCGCGGTAGCCGTGCTGATCATCGCCTGCCCGTGCGCGCTGGGGCTGGCCACACCAACGGCCCTGCTCGTCGGGACCGGCCGCGGCGCCCAATTGGGCATCCTCATCCGCGGACCCGAGGTGCTCGAGTCGACGCGGCGGGTCGACACGATCGTCCTGGACAAGACGGGCACCATCACGACCGGCCAGATGAAGGTCGTCGCTGTGCACCCGGCAGAAGGCGGCGACCCCGCCGAACTGCTGGCCCTCGTCGGGGCTGTCGAGGACGCCTCCGAGCATCCCGTCGGCGAGGCGATCGCGGATGCCGCGCGGGAGGCCCTGTCCAGCCGCGCGCTGGCCCATGGAACAAGTGGCTCCGGACCCCCGAACGCGTTGCGCACCGTCGAGGGCTTCCGCGCAACCGCGGGCCTTGGCGTCGAGGGCATTGTGGACGGGCGACTCGTCGTGGCCGGGCGACCCCAGTGGCTGGAGCAGCAGTGGGCCCTGGCACTGCCAACCGACCTGGCTGCCCGGGTGAGCCAGGCCCACGCCGCGGGACGGACTGCCGTGGCCGTGGCCTGGGATGGCCAGGCCCGTGGCGTCGTGGAGGTTGCCGACACGGTCAAGCCGACGTCGACGCTGGCGGTGCGCGAGCTGGGGAACCTGGGTCTGCGCCCGGTCCTGCTCACCGGGGACAACGAGCGGGCCGCGCGCGCCATCGCCGAGGAGGTCGGGATCGCTCCGGCGGACGTCATCGCCGGGGTGCTCCCGGAGGGCAAGCTCGACGCGGTGCGCGGGCTGCAGGCCTCCGGACGCGTCGTCGCCATGGTGGGAGACGGTGTGAACGATGCGGCCGCGCTGGCTGGCGCCGATCTCGGGATCGCCATGGGAACCGGCACGGACGTGGCAATTGCCGCCGCCGACCTGACGCTCGTCCGGGGCGATCCGCGGGCCGCCGTCGACGCCATCCGGCTGTCCCGGCGCACCTTGGCGACCATCAAGGGCAACCTGTTCTGGGCCTTCGCCTACAACGTGGCGGCGATCCCGGCAGCCATGCTCGGCCTGCTCAACCCGCTTCTGGCGGGGGCGGCCATGGCCTTCTCGTCGGTCTTCGTCGTGACCAACAGCCTTCGGCTGCGCCGGTTCACGAGCGTCGCCCAGGAGTGAGGAGCCCCCAGGGGCATGAGAACCCCCGCCCGCCCTCGGGGTCGCCGCAGAGCAGGCCGCCCTACTGCAGCGCGCCGAGCCGATCCAGGCAGCGAAGCGCGGAGTCGGAGTCGGTCAGCTGCCCGGCACGGACCTGCTCGATGAAATCGATCAGGCCGCGCTCGACCGGCTCTATGATCTCGTCGTCGTGACCCGCTGGGTCGGCCACGCGACGGCAGCCCCGAGCCAGGACCGCGTACCGCTCGATCGTCGAGAACCCCGCCAGCCACGAGTGCCCCACGACCTCGAGGGCCTCGGCCGAGTAGCCGGTCTCCTCCAGCAGCTCCCGCGCCGCTGCCTCGAGCACCCCCTCGCCACGATCGACCATGCCGCCGGGGAGCTCGTCGAGCACTCGTCCTGGTCCCGGGCGGTACTGCCGGGCCAGGACCACCGTCCCGTTGTCAGTGATCGCGACAATGGCCACGGTGCGGCCCCCGGCCAGGATGTCCCACCTCGTCGTGTTGCCGTTGGGGAGCTGGTAGCGACGGGACTCGATCCGGATGAACCCCTCGTAGGCGGGCGCGGAGTCCACAGGGGTCCATGACAACGATCGGGCCATGGCCAGATACTGCCACTTGCCCACCGGGGTAGCGGTGGCTGGCGCCAGACGCGAGCGGGTGACGGCTCAGGACCGAGCTACGGCACGAACTGGTCAACATACGACCGCCAGGGCCGATCCAAGCGGGCCTCACCGGTGAGCACGTAGTCATCGGCCCACTCCTGGATGAGCCGCTCCATCACCCGGTCGCCGACCTCCGGCCGCTGGGCCACGATGGGCAGCGCGCCCAGATCCCCGCGCACATCCTGGTACCCTCCCGCAACCGGGTACCCGCAGGAGTCGCTGCCCAGGAGCCCCGCGGCCTCCATCCAGGTCTGGCCGCCGGGGTCGGACACGACCGTCTTGAGCCGGGCCACGGCGCGCGCGTCCAATCCGTCGGCTGCCTCCGGCCGCCGACGCGCCAGGGCAGCAAGCGCTTCGGCAACCGCTGCTGACTCATGCGCTACAGCCGCGTCATCCCGTGACTCGGTCGACATGGCACCTCCTGATCCGCCCAGGTATCCCCCAGATCGTAGGTCGATCAGGGCGTCAGGCGCTCACCACGTCCCGGCGCATGAACCGCCCGATCCCGAACGCGACGAGCCCCAGGCCGATCACCAGGAGAACGGGGACCCAGACGTAGGACGGGTCCGGGCCGGGCATCACCGGGGAATGCGCGAACGGGCTGAGGTCCATGACCCAGTCCGGCAGGTCCCAGAGCGCGCCGAACTCCCCGAGCACGAGGAACAGGACGAACAGCGCCCACGCCACCCACGTAGCGCCCGGGCGCCACCCCCACGTCGCCACTGCCAGGCCGACCATCACCCAAGCCGCAGGGACGCGCACGGCCGCCGCTGAGGCCAGTCGCAGCACCTGCGCGGAATCGGACACAGCCACGGCGTGGCCGACCCCGATCGCCAAGCCCATCACGGTGAGCAGCACCGCCACGCCGAGGAGGGCTTGCACCGCGTGGCTGGTCGCCCACGCTCGTCGCGAGGCCGCGGTCGCCAGCACCATCTCCGCCCGGCCGCCCTCCTCCTCGGCAGGCAGCCAATGAACCGCGGAGATCCCGTACCCGGCCAGGATCGTGGCCATCAGGCCCACCTCAGCTGCGAGGAACATGTCAGTCAGCCCCTGCTTGCCGCCGAGCGCCTCGAGGATGTCCTTCATCTGCGGCGAATCCAGGAACCCGGACACGTTGCTGGCAACGCTGCCCAGGATCGTCCCGAGGATCGCGGTGGCCACGACCCACGAGAGCAACGTCGGCCGCTGCAGCCGCCAGGCCAAGCCCGACGGCGTGCCAAGCCGGCCCTCCGCCGGTCCGGGCCGGTCGGCGACCATGCCGCCGCCGAGGTCCCGGCGGCTGCGCAGCAGGAAGGCCACGGGCACCAGCACTGCGGTGGCCAGGACCGGGAGCGCGAGCAGGCTCCAGCGGGTTCCCGAGAAGGCCCGCACCTGCTGGCTCCATCCGATCGGCGACAGCCAGGAGAGCCACCCGGGGCCCTCCTCTGCCAGGTCGCCGACAGCCCGGGCAACGTAGGCGACAGCCAGCGCGATCATGCCCAGCCCCGTTGCCGCCCGACCACTGGTGGTCACTTGGGCGGCGATCCCGCCCACAGCCGCGAACAGCAGCCCAGTGGCGCCCCAAGCCGCGCCGAACGCGATGCTGCCGGCCATCGGCAGTCCGGCCCAGGTCAGCCCGGCGGCCGTGAGCACGGTGATCCCGACGGCGCAGATCAGGACCAGGAGCAGGCCAGCCACCAGTGGGGCAGATCGTCCCACGACTCCGGCGCCCACCAGCTCCAGGCGGCCGGCCTCCTCCTCGGCCCGGGTGTGCCGTACGACCAGGAAGATGGTCACTGCACCGACCATGGCTGCCCCGAAGGCGGTCATCTTGAACAGCGACAGCTCGCCCAGGGACGTCGGGTCGTAGATCCGGCCGTAGAGCGCCACGAGCGCCGCAGACCCGTTGACTGCCTCCGCCGCCGCGACCCGGGTCGGGATCTCGGGGTACAGCTCGACGGTTGCCCGTGCCGAGAACGTCGCCATCGCCGAGAGCCCCAGCACCCAGGCGGGCAGAAGGATCCGGTCGCGACGCAGTGCCAGGCGCAGGAGCAGGCCGGATCCGGTGATCGTGGAGCCGCGACCCGCGCCGGCTTCCGGGGTCGCTGCTCCAATGGCCGCCATCGGAGCAGGCGCCTGTCCGGCGGTCATGCCGATCGCCTCCCCCGCTTCCGCGCTCCACCGGCCGGCAGGGTGTCCCGGTAGTGCCGGAGGAACAGCTCCTCGAGGGTGGGCGGCTGGGTCGTGAGGCTCACCACGCCGCTGGCCCCAAGCGCGGCCATCATCGGCGCGAGGCCCTCGGACTCCACTGAGGCGGTGACTCGGGTCCCGGCAATCACCAGGTCGTGGACGCCCGGCAACTCCGCGAGGCCCCGCGGCGCGGCGCTCACCTCGGCAACCACTGAGGTGCGCGTGAGATGTCGCAACTGCGCCAGCGAGCCCGTCTCCACGACGACCCCCTCGCGCAGGATGCTGACCCGGTCGCACAGCGCTTCCACCTCGGACAGGATGTGGCTGCTCAGGAGCACCGTGCGCCCAGCCGCCCGGACCTCGCCGATGTAGTCGCGGAAGGTCGCATCCATGAGCGGGTCGAGCCCCGCCGTCGGCTCGTCCAGGAGGAGCAGCTCAACCTTGCTGGCCAGAGCAGCGATCAGGGCCACCTTCTGCCGGTTGCCCTTCGAGTACGTGCGGCCCTTCTTGGTCGGGTCAAGCCCGAACAGCTCGATCAGGGAGTCGCGCCGGGCACGGTCCAGCCCGCCACGCAATCGGCCCAGCAGGTCGATCACCTCACCGCCGGTGAGGTTCGGCCACAGCGTCACGTCGCCCGGGACGTACGCGAGCCTGCGGTGGAGCTGCACGGCGTCCCGCCAGGGGTCGCCCCCGAGCATGCGCATCTGGCCGGCGTCAGCGCGCAGCAGGCCAAGCAGGATCCGTAGCGTCGTCGTCTTGCCGGCGCCGTTGGGGCCAAGCAGCCCGTGGACCTCGCCGGGCGTGACGCTGAGGTTCATCTCATCAAGGACCCGGGTCGGCCCGAAGGACTTCACCAGGCCGCGGACATCGATCACGGCGTCAGCCACGATCACACGCTACGCCTGGGCGAGCACGTACGGGCGCCGTGCCGAGTCCGGATTCCGCCCGTTCGGATGCCCCGCTCAGCCGATGTCGCGGCGGAACGTCGTCAGCCGACCGATCAGCCCAAGCACGACCGCGTACCCCAGGAGCACGAGTGCGCCCTGCCATGCCGTGAGCAGCTCGGCCAGCCCCGAGCTGGAGTAGAGGCTGGAGCCGGCAATTGCCTCCCCCGCAGCGCCGGGCAGGAACTTGCTGACCTCCGCCGTGGCATCGAACTGACCGAGCAGCAGCCGAAGGAGCGGCTCGACGAACTGCGTGAACGCCAGCAGCACGACGATTGCCGCGACCTGGTTGGGCAGCACGGATCCGAAGCCGACCCCGACGAGTGCCCAGATCGTCAGCGCCACGACTGACAGCACGATCGTGCGCTGGACGCCGCTGTCGTCGAGCATGGTCGGTTCGCCCATGAAGGCCAACGTTGCGGCCCCCCCGAGGACCGTTCCCAGCGTGCCGGCCAGCGCCAGCACGACCGAGAACGGCAGGATCGCTGCCATCTTGGCCCCGAGGACCAGGCCCCGCCGCGGCTCTGCAAGAAGTGTCGGAGTGATGGTGCGGTGCCGGAACTCCGCGGTGACTGCCAGTGCCCCCAGCATCGCCGGGAAGATGTAGCCCAGCGCCAGGGACAGCGTGTACACCGAGTTGGCGATCGACAGCGGGTCCAGGGCCATCGTTGCTGACCCGAACCCCCCGCCCTCGTCCGCCCCGCCGGTGCTCTCCGCTTGACGCGCGCCCAGCACCATGGAGGACGCCATGATCACCGCCATCAGGGCCATGTAGCCCAGCATCAGCAGGGTCGTGATCCACCAGAGCCGGGTCGTCGCCATCTTGCGGAACTCCGTGACGAGCGCAGCAGTCACCGGGTCACCTCCCCAGCGTCCTGGTCGGCGGTCATCTTGAGGAACAAGGCCTCCAAGCTGGTGCCGGCCGGGGACAGCTCATGCAGCGGCAGTCCGCGGGCGAACGCGGCAGCCCCCACCTCGGGGCACGTCCGGTCGTGCACGACAGCCGTGGTCGGGCTCTGGAAATGCGTGACCGCACCCCACCCGCTCTCTGTGACGAGCGCGGCAAGCGCCTGGGAGTCCGGCGACGCGACTCGCACCGCTGGACGTGCCAGCGCCTCCAGCGCCGTCAGGGAGGACGCGTGGACGAGTCGGCCGCGGGCGATGATCACCACGTCGTCGACGGTCTGTTCGACTTCAGCCAGCACGTGGCTGGAGACCAGGACGGTCCGGCCCTGACCAGCCAGGTAGCGCAGGAACTGGCGCAGCCAGGCGATCCCCTCGGGGTCCAAGCCGTTCGCCGGCTCGTCCAGGAGCAGCACCTGTGGATCCCCGAGCAGGGTCGCGGCAAGGGCCAGCCGCTGGCGCATGCCAGTGGAGAATCCGCCCGTCCGACGCCGCGCCGAGTCGGAGAGGCCGACGGTTGCCAGCACCTCGTCGCATCGCGAGTCGTCAACGCCAACCTGCGGGGCAAAGACGCGGAGGTGGTCCCGAGCTGTCCGGCCGGGGTGGAAGGATGAGGCCTCCAGCGCGGCGCCGACATGCCGCCACGGATTCGGCCGGTCTGCATACCTGCGGCCTCCGATGGTTGCCGTCCCGGCGTCGGGCGTTGCCAAGCCGAGCAGCAGGCGCAGCGTGGTCGTCTTGCCCGCGCCGTTCGGCCCCAGGAAGCCGGTGACCCGGCCCGGCTGGACGGCGAAGCTCAGGTCGCTCACCGCGCGCACGGCCCCGAACGACTTGGACAGGTGTGCGACTTCGATGACGCCCTCGTCCGGCGTGAACGCCGGCGGGGGCGCTGTGGCAGCACTCATGTGCCTACCCTGTCACAGCGCCTTGCCTGCCTTGCCTACCAGTCGCACGGCGGGAACGCCAACTGGCCGCACCCCCCTCGCGAGGTGGGTACGGCCAGTTGCAGGTGAGTTGCGCGGCGCGCCCCCTTCGTCAGGCGACCCGACGCTGCTGGGCCGGCTTCGGCCCCTCGGCAAGGCGCGACGTCTCCGGACGGCCGGCCGGCTCCGCCGCCTCGGCCAGCTCGGCCGGCTTCACCTCGGGCCCCGACCCGCTGCGGTTGATCCGCCCGAACAGGTCGTTGGGCAGGGACAGCCGGATCACCTTCTTCCACGCCGACGCCACCTGCTTGGGCAGCGGACCGGTCGTGTAGTCCAACCCGTACCGCTGGAACAGGTCGCGGATGCGCGGCGCGATCTCCTGGTAGCGGGTGCTTGGCAGGTCCGGGAACAGGTGGTGCTCGACCTGGAACGAGAGGTTCCCGGTCATGATGTGCGTGAGGCGGCCGCCACTGATGTTCGCCGAGCCGATCATCTGGCGGACGTACCACTCGCCGCGGGTCTCCCCCTCGATGGAGGTCTTCGCGAAGGTGGCAACACCCTCGGGGAAGTGCCCGCACATGATGACCGAATGCGTCCACACGTTGCGAGCGAGGTTGGCAACGGCGTTTGCCGTGAGCGTGGCGAAGTACGCCGGCAGCGCGGACAGCGGATTGACGAGGGCGGCCAGCGCAGGGTGGAGCAGGTAGTCCTTGCGGAACTGCCGGCCGATCTTGCCCAGGACTCGGCGGACGTCGCGCTTGAAGGCCTCGTCGACCTTCTTGCGGTTCCTGCGACCCTTGGAGAACTTGCCCAGTTCCAGGTCGTACGCAGCGATGCCGTACTCGAAGAAGCAGGCATTGATGAAGTTCCACACCGGCTGGCCAAGATGGAACGGCTTCCAGCGCTGGTCCTCGTCGACGCGCATGATCCCGTAGCCGAGGTCGTTGTCCCGACCGACGACGTTGGTGTACCGGTGATGAATCTCGTTGTGCGAGTGCTTCCACATCGCGGCGGGGGCCACGATGTCCCACTCCCAGGTGGTCGAGTGGATCTTCGGGTCGCGCATCCAGTCCCACTGGCCATGCAGGACGTTGTGCCCGATCTCCATGTTCTCGAGGATCTTGGCCACCGACAGGCCCGCCGTCCCGACGATCCACGCGGGCGGGAAGATCGCGAACAGCAGCACGCCGCGCGACCCCAGCTCCAGGAGCCGCTGGAACTTGATCACCCTGCGGATGTAGTCGGCGTCCCGCTTGCCGAGGGTGGCGAACACCTCGTCCCGAATTGCGTCGAGCTCGCGGCCGATGGCCTCGATGTCCTCGGGGGTCAAGTGGGCGATCGGGTTCTCGGCCTGCTTCTGGATGACGGTCATGAGGTGCTCCTCTGGGTTGGTCTCGAGTACGGGGTGATCAGGCGGGTTGCCGACGGGTCAGCATTCGATGCTCGTCACAGGCCCACCTCGCAGGGTCCAGCGGCGGCGCTGATGCAGGTCTGGATCTTCACCCCATCACCGGGCGTCGCAGTCGTGACCACGCCCGAGCGCAGGTCGCGCACGGCACCTGACTCCAGTGGCGCCACGCAGCCGAAGCAGATCCCCATTCGGCATCCAGAGGGCATCAGCACCCCGGCTGCCTCGCCGGCGTCCAGCACCGGCGTTGCCGCGTCGGCCTCGACAGTGATCCCGGACCTGGCGAACGACACCGACCCGCCCTCGCCGGTGACCACGATGTGCGGCCGGAACCGCTCGGTGTGCATCCGCTCGGCAACACCAGCGGCCGCCCATCGGTCCACGAGCGCATCGAGCAGGCCTGCCGGACCGCAGGCCCACGTCTCCCGCTCCGGCCAGTCCGGGACGATCGCATCCAGCTCCGCCGCGTCGAGCATCCCGTCGGCATCGGTGTGCCGCTCGACGAGCCGGATCCTTCCTGCGCGGTGCATGTCGCGCAGCTGCCTGCCGAAGATCACATCATCAGCGGTCGGCGCGCTGTGCACGACCACGACGTCCCGCAAGGGGGAGGCGCCCAGGCGATGCAGCGTCGCCGCCCCGTCACGGAGGTACTCCCGGGGGTCCCCGGCGACCGGCTGGGAGGCTTTCGAGTTGGCCAGGCCGTGGCGCAGCATGCCCATCACGGGGGTGATCCCGCTGCCTGCGGTCACGAAGAGGACGCGCTCCGGGACGTCCACCGGGAGGTGGAAGTCCCCTGCTGCCTGATCCATCTGGATCACTGTGCCGGGCCGCGCCTGGTGCACGAGGTGGTTGCTCACCTTGCCGTCGGGGATGGCCTTGACCGTGATGGTCAGGCAACCGTCTGCACGTGGACCGGAGGTGAGCGAGTACGCCCGCCACAACCGGACACCATCGACGTCGATGCCGATGCGGATGTACTGGCCGGGGATGTGGCCCTTCCAGCCGCGGCCCGGGCGGATGACGACCGTTGCCGCGTCGGCTGTCTCGGGCTCGACCGCGACGATCCGGCCACGCAGGTCCGAGCCGATGCGCAGGGGGTCGATCAAGTCAAGGTAGTCCGCGGGCAACAGGGGTGTGGTCACAGCCTCCGCCACCCGCATCAGCCCGTCCTTGACGGTCGCGGCCAGCCGCGCGCCGGATCGCCCAAGCTCCGGGAGGACCGGCTCAGGCGCGGCCGGGCTGTGGTGGGCGGTCGTTGCACGGTATCCAGTCATCGTCATGCTTCCATGGTTCCCGCTTTCCGGTGTAATCTCGTGACCTCTCAGAGTGAATCTGAGACATCGGATTGTTCGACGGAGACAAGATCGGTGCTGTTGAGATGACTGGTGCGACACGGATCCGCCATTGCATCGGCGTTGCACGTGCCGCACCGCGGTCGGGTTGCCGGCGGCCGCCCCGCCGCTGGTCGGGCCGGAAGTGGAGGTGCGGACGTGATCCGATGAGCTGGGACGTTGGGCAGGCGTGATGCCGAACCTCGCTTCGCCAGGAGCCGGGCAGGTGGCGCTGCCGGCGCCGGTGCTGGCCGCGATGCACTCCCACCTCCATCAAGTGGCCGCGGCAACCATCGATGCCGTGACTCTGGAGGTCCCCGGCTATCGAGGGCTCGAGGAACGGGAGCAGGCGAACCTCGCCACGGCCGTCGAGCTGGCCCTGCGCGGGTTCCTCTCCCTGGCGGCAGACGAGCAGGACCCGAGCGCTCCCCTGGCCCCCGCTCTCCAGGGTGCCTACGGCCTGGGCCGCGGTGAGGCCCGGGGCGGTCGAACCATGGATGCCCTCCTGGCCGCCTACCGGGTGGGCGCCCGGGTTGCGTGGCGTGGCCTTGCCGGGAAGGCGGCCGAGGCCGGGCTCCCAGCAGATGGTCTCGTCGGATTCGCCGAACTGGTCTTCGCCTACATCGACCAGCTCTCCGCGGCCAGCGTTGCCGGGCACGCCGACGAGCTGGCAACCGAAGGCCGCGTCCGTCAGCGCCACCTGGAGCGGCTGGGACACAGCCTGATCACCGGCGCGCCGGCGGAGTCGCTCGTCGCCGCGGCGCAGCGCGCGCGATGGGAGCCGCCCGGCGCGCTGGCGGCCGTGATCCTCCCGGATCGGGCGCTCGACAAGGCCTTGGCCCGCCTCGATCCCCGGACCCTCCAGCCGGCCGAGGACGCTCCGGGGCTGGCCACGGCTGATGGCGTGCTCCTCGTGCCCGTCGAGCCGCCCACCGGTCGTGCGCGCATCCTCCAAGCGCTGAAGAGGGTGCCCGGGGTGGTGGGTCCGACGCGGGAATGGACCCTGGTGAGCGCTTCCTACTACCGGGCACTGCGGGCACGCACCGAGCTGCGGGTCGGCGACGGTCCGATCGACACTGAGGAGCACCTCCCCGAGCTCGTGATCGGCGCCGATGCCGAGGCTCTCGCCGACCTGCGCGCTCGGGCCCTGGCGCCGCTGCAGGACCTGCGACCGGCAACGGCCAAACGCCTGGAGGAGACACTGCGCTCGTGGCTCCTCCACCAAGGGCGCCGGGAGGACGTTGCCGCGGACCTGTACGTGCATCCGCAGACCGTCCGCTACCGCATGGGTCAGCTGCGGGAGCTGTTCGGCGATGCGCTGGAGGACCCCCGGACAGTGCTGGAACTGACGCTTGCCCTGGGCCCGTGACGCCAACCGCGCCCGGACGATCCCCGCGCACAGCCACCCTCATCGCGGGGCTGCTGGTGGTGGCCGGTTCGATCAGTTGCGCGCCCGGAGTAGCGCAGCGTCGCGGCGCGACCGGCAACCAGCAGCGCCGCCGGGGAACGACAGCGCCAGAACCCCGACGGATCACCACGCCATCTCGCCGAACGACTCGCCGAACGATTCCGGAAGTCCCCGTGCACCACCACCGGCAACGTGTGGTCGTCGCCGACCCTGGCGGAGAGGCCCGTGATCGGACGGCGCACGGGCAGCGGCAGATGGCCTACAGTGCGCACATGCCGGGATCCCCAAGCCCGGGCGTCGGGGACGCAGCGGCGCTTCACGACCTGCTGCGGTCCGCGCCGCTGGTCGACGGGCACAACGACCTGCTCTGGGAGCTTCGCACGCAGGTCGGGTACGACTTCGATCGGATCGACCTGGCCGGTCACTGCCCCACTGTGCGAACCGACCTCCCACGCTTGCGGCAGGGCCAGGTCGGCGGGCAGTTCTGGTCCGTGTGGGTGCCTGCCGACATCCCCGGGGACCTTGCCGTCGTGGCCACCCTCGAGCAGCTCGACGCCTTCCATCGGATGATCACTCGCTACCCGGGAGATCTGGCCCTTGCCAGGACCGCCGACGACATCGAGCGGATTGCCGCCGGGGGCCGAATCGCTTGCCTGGCCGGCGTGGAAGGCGGGCATTCGATCGCCGGGTCGCTCGGAGTGCTCCGGATCCTGCGCCGACTCGGCGCTGCGTACATGACCCTCACCCACAACGCGAGCACCGATTGGGCCGACGCGGCAACAGACGTCCCCCGACATGGCGGATTGACCCCCTTCGGCAACGAGGTGGTCCGCGAGATGAACCGGTTGGGGATGCTCGTCGACCTGTCGCATGTGGCACCGGACACGATGCACGACGCATTGGCGACTTCATCCGCCCCGGTGATCTTCAGTCACTCAGGCGCCCGGGCGCTGTGTGACCATCCCCGCAACGTCCCCGACGATGTCCTCGCCCAGCTCCCGCGGAACGGAGGCGTCTGCATGGTCACCTTCGTGCCCGGCTTCATCGACCCGGCAATCGCTGAGATCTGGTTGGCGGGAGACTGCGAGGCAGGACTGCTGCGAGTCCAGCATCCCGATGACCCAGCTCAGGTTGCCGCCCGGATCGAGGCCTGGCGGGCGGCCCACCCCGCACCGACGGCGACGCTGGCCCAGGTCGCCGATCACGTCGATCACGTCCGCGACGTTTCCGGGGTCGACCACATCGGGATCGGCAGCGACTTCGACGGCGTGTCGGTCCTGCCCGAGGGACTCCCTGACGTGTCCAAGTACCCCGCGCTGTTCCACGAGCTGCGTCGCCGCGGCTACAACGACGACGAGCTCCGGTCCATCGCAGGGGGAAACATCCTGCGCGTGATGCGCGATGCGCAGTCCGTTGCCGGATCGAGCTGAGCGCCGTCTCCGCCCATCGACGAAGCCGAGCCTCTACGATGCCAGCGTCCGGCAATCGGACCCCGCCCCGGAGGAGGCGTGCAATGGCGCACGTGGAGAACGACCTCGCGAACATCAAAGGAATCGGACCCAAGTACGCAGAGATGCTCAAGAGCATCGGCGTGGACTCCATCAAGGAGCTCCGGCACCGCAAGCCGGAGAAACTCATGGAGATGATCGAGACCCGGCACGGACATGTGATCGGGCTCAGCGTCGCCGAGTGCGCGGACTGGATCAACCAGGCAAAGGCTGTCCAGCTCTGACCCGCCGGGCCGGGACAGCCCAGCTCCATGCCGCGCGATCCCGCCCGGCCCCCCAGCGCCTTGCCACCACGTCAGTGACGATGCGCTGACAGACTGGGCACGTGCGTTCAGACGCCTCGACGGATGTCGCGGACGTCTCGCATTCGCCGACCGGGGTGCTGGCCCGGCACGGGGCGGCGATGGCTCGGCACGCGCGCCCGGTTGCCGTGGTCGTGGTGCTCCTGTCGGTTGCCGGCTATCTCGTCGCAGCCCTCGGCGTCGGAGGTCCGTCGCTGTTCTCGCGGCTGGAGCTCGGCGATCCCAGCGTTTCCGGCGAGGCGCTCGAGGGCCGTAGCCTGCTGGACGAGAACGACCCAGCGGGCTCGAGCGTGCAGGCCCTGTGGAACGACGCCTTCCCCCAGTCGTGGCCCTTCCAGGCTGGGCTTCTCGCCGCGCACGAGGACCTCGTCGAGCTGCCCGGCGTGGATAGCGTCATCGATCCAATGACCGTGGGCCCTGCGGCCATCTCGACGGACGGGGACTCGGCCCTGGTGACGGTCGTCCTCGAGCCGGAACTGGATGGCGAGGAGCTCCGCACCGCAGAGCGGGCCGTGGTTGCCCGCCTTCGGGACTTGCCGCACGATGTCCCCGGCTCAACCGTGCACATAAGCAGCCAGCAGGAAGTCATCGAAACGATCACCCAACAGGTCGAGGCCGACCTGCGCACGGGTGAGGGGATCGCGCTGCCGGTGAGCCTTTTCGTGATGGTGCTCATCTTCGGCGGATTCGCCGCAGCGGGTGTTCCCCTTGCGGGAGCGGCGGCATCGATTGCCGGCGGGCTGGTCTCCCTCCTTGCCTTCACCTACGTGATCGAGCTGGACATCACAGTCGTCAACGTGGTCACGGTGCTCGGGCTCGGCCTGTGCATCGACTACTCCTTGCTGATCGTCTCCCGCTACCGGGAGCAGGTGCACGACCTGATGGACTTGACCGCGCCAGGGGCGAACCCCGATGTGCCCGCCCGACTCCGGCAACGGGCCATGGCCCTGACGATGGCCACCGCGGGCCGGACAGTGATCTTCAGCGGCGTCACCGTGGCGGTCGCAGTGACCGGACTCGTGTTCATCGACATGAAGATCATCCGGTCGGTCGGGGCCGGCGCGGTCACTGTCGTGGTGATCGCAGTCGTCGTTGCCACGACGTTCGTGCCAGCCCTGCTCGTGCTGGCAACCCGCCATGTCGTCGGCGCCGGGTCACTGGCAGCGGTGCCGGGGCTGCGTCGGTTGGCCAGGGCTCAGGCCCCCTCCGACCACGGCGCCTTCGCCACGTGGGCTGAGAAGGTCCAACGTCGGCCCTGGGTCGCCCTGCTCGGCGTGACGTCCGTGCTGGTGATCCTGTCGATCCCTGCCCTTCGGATGACCCTGGTCAACTCGGGAGTCGAGCTGCTTCCCCCGGAGAACCCGACCCGCACGCTGTTCGAGCAGATCCAAACGGACTTCCCGATGCTGGCGGAGCCCGATGTCACAGTCGTCTCGGCAGTTGGGGATGCCGACAAGCTTGGCGAGCTTGCCGATCGAATGGCCGACAGCCAAGGGGTCGAGCGGGTCGGCGAGGTCGCAGAGACCGGTGACATCGCACAGCTCGGCCTTGGCACCGAGCCGGGTGCTGCCGAGGAAGTCGTGCGTCGGATCCGGTCGGATCGCCCAGCCGAGCCGCAGACATGGGTGACCGGCGACGCGGCAATCCTCGTGGACTTCAAGGAACAGCTGCGCGACGATGTGCCAATCGCCGTGCTGTTCGTCGTGCTGGCAACACTGGTCCTGCTGTTCCTGCTGACCGGGTCCGTGCTGGTGCCCGTCAAGGCCCTGCTGATGAACATCCTCAGCCTCGGAGCATCCTTCGGCATCCTCGTGCTGATCTTCCAGGACGGCCACTTCGAGGGCCTGCTCGGGTTCGCCGCGACGGGAGGGATCGAGGCGATCCTGCCGGTCATCATCTTCGCGTTCGCGTTCGGCCTGTCCATGGACTACGAGGTGTTCCTCCTCTCGCGAATCAAGGAATTCCACGACCAGGGCTACAGCAACGACGACGCCGTACGCCTGGGGCTTCAGCGGACCGGCCGGATCATCACTTCAGCCGCCCTGCTCATCGTCATCGTCTTCGCCGGATTCGTCCTGGGTGAGCTGCTGGCGATCAAGCAGAACGGCGTGGCCCTGGCGATCGCCGTACTCATCGATGCCACCCTGGTTCGGATCATCCTCGTGCCGGCAACGATGACGCTGCTGGGCGACTGGAACTGGTGGGCACCCGAGCCCCTGCGCAAGCTGCACGCCAAGTTGGGGATCGCTCACTGAGCACCTTGCACCTGCCCCCAAGCGCTGCGCATCGAAGGCGCCCCGCCGTTGCCTGGGCTGCGAGGTCTCAGCGCGCAGCCACGTCGGGTGTGATCACCCACGCCACCGAATATCCGCCGCCGAGCGAGGGAACCAGCTTCACCAGCCCGCCGTTGCGGAACGCCACCGCATGGACGCCGGGATCCCCCGAGACGAGCAATGAGGCGAGCCTGTCCAAGAACGGCAAGTGCCCGACGATTGCCACCGCGCCGGACTCCCCCAGCCCACCGAGCCAGGCCGCTGTGGGCTCGACCGCATCGTTGGGGGCCAGTCCGCGCCTGCGCTCTGCCGCCACGCTGCCCAGCGATGCGGCAAGGATCGCGGCACTCTGCTCGGCGCGCAGCTTGCCGCTGTGGAAGATCCGGTGGATCCGAACGCCGCAGGCAGCCGCGTGCTGGGCAACCGCGCCCACAGACGCTTGGCCCTGATCCGTCAGCGGACGATCAGGGTCCACTTCTGCGGCTACCGCCTCGCCGTGCTGCATCAGGAAGATGTCCATCTGAGATCCCCAACCTCGCCGGAGTACGACCGACGCCCTAGACAAGCGTCGACTTCAAGTAGTTCATCAATACCGTGCCGGAGTCCGCGCTGAACTTGTGCAGTTGCTGCTCGGTCGCGATCACCTGGTCACCATCGAGCCGGTTGAGCAGCGTCGTGCAGATCATCGCGAACTTCGAGAAGCCCCAGTGGTTGAGGTAGCCGGCGATCATGGCGCCCTCCATCTCGATGTTGCGCACACCGTTGCCATGGATCCACTCCAGCCACGCCGACTTGGCCTCGGGGGAATGGATGCTCACGGCACCATCGAGGCGGAACTGCTCGAGGAAGAACTCGTTGCTGGAAACCGTCCTGCCAGTCACGGCGTGGATGCCCGAGTCGGAACTGCAGGCAACGATCGCTTCGGCGACGTCTGCCGGGAAGCGTCCGTCGAACCAGAACTCGCCTGAGCGACCGTTCAGGACCCGGTACGGCTTGAGGTCGGCCAGGACGCCCTCGGTCGTCACGACGACGGCGCCCCCGTCGAGCCCTACACCACCGCTCGTGCCCACCCGGGCCCAGAAGACGTCATCCATCCCCGCGTGGTCGCCGCCCTTGAGGTAGAAGACCATGCGCATCAGCTCCTGGAGGGCAATCGACGCGCTCGGCATGCCCATGCCGTGTGATGCGAACAGCACGCCGTCGCAATAGCGCGTGACGAATCGTTCTTCCTTGGGCAGGGCGATGACCTCGGCCCCGCCTCTCAAGTTGCTCCACGACTGGGCGAAGTCGATGATGCGGCCTCCGGCACCGGCCATGATGACGGCCCTGACATCGCGGAAGCGTCCAAGCTGGGGGTCGTCGCTGGCGACTCCGAAGTGGTAGTAGACGTCTGCGTGCCGGCCGTCCACGACGCCGTCGAGGAACGCGTGATTGATGTTCTCGTCCTTCATCAGGGCCCACATCCCCTCGGTGGTGTATGGAAGGACTGGCGATTGACGCTACGCTCCGGCAATCCGAGGTGGCGACTGACGCGGTCCGTGCACGGCAACCCAGTGGGTTCCGGCATCGGTGCGCACGACGCGGTGCGGCGTGCCCGCCGGCAGGACGATCCAATCACGAGCGACCAGGTCGACGCCCTCCCCGGCCACCTCCAGCCGCGCGGACCCGCGCAGGACCAGGACCCACTCGTCCCAGTCCTGGAGCTGCTCGGACGGATCCGGCCGGGCGGAGCTGACGATGTGTTCCACGCGCAGTCCCGCGAAGGCGGCCAGCTCGTGGAACTCCTCGGCATCGTCGGGCACACGGTCCGTCAAGCGTCCGGTCAGCACGGGTTCGACCCTACTCGGCTGGGCCATGTCCTTGTGGCAACGGTCTGGCCCCGCGAGGCGGACGGCAAGGTCCTCGCCCTTGACACAGTCGTCCTCGTGCACCGCACTGCATAGCGCCAGTCCGACACGGTCCGGGCGTGGGTCGGCAACGCCTTCGAGCACCGAGGACCCGCAACTTGCCGTCAAACCCGAGGGACGCGCTTGCTGCCTGCGGCTCGCCGCAGGCGGTTGATCTGATCGGCGGTGCCGATCGCGATCACGACATCCCCGGGCCGGACGACCGCGTCCGGAGAGGGGTTGGTGCGAAAGACTCCACCTTCGTGCTGGCGCAGTGCGAGCAACAGGGCCGCGTCGCCCTCGTGGAGCCGGGTCTGCCGCACGGAGGATCCCGCCAGGGGCGATCCTTCGTGCACGACCACCTGCTCCAGCCGGAATTCGACATCCTCGTCGTGCATGGCAACGTCCAGGAAGTCGGTGACATGCGGTTGCAGTGCGAACATCGCGATTCGGTTGCCGCCGATCCGCTGCGGGTTGACGACGCGGTCGGCTCCAGCGCGCAGGAGCTTCTGCTCGGTGTCGTCCACACGGCTGCGGGCGATGATGATCAGATTCGGGTTCAAGGCCCGTGCCGTCAGAGTCACGAAGAGGCTGGAGGCGTCCGTGTCGAGTGCTGCCACCAGTACGCGAGCACGCTCGATGCCGGCACGGCGCAGCACCTCGTCCCGCGTCGCGTCCCCCACGAGGTACGGATAGGGGCAGTCCTCGATGCGTTCGGCGTCGGTCTCGAGGACGACGACCGACTGCTCGGACTTGAACAGCTGATGAGCTGCCGCCCGACCGACCCGTCCGTATCCGCACACGATGGCGTGGCCCCTGAGGTTCTGGATCTCCCTCTCCATACGTCTTCTCCCCCATTCATGAGCGGCCCGCCCCTCGAAGAGCAGGCCCAGCATGGCGGACAGGGTGTACAGCACGACACCCACGCCGACCAGCACGAACACCATCGTGAAGACCTTCTCGGGGGTCCCGAACGGGTTCACCTCGCGAAAGCCGATCGTGGTGACCGTGGTGATCGTCTGGTAGGCGGCATCCAGCAGCGAGAACCCCAGGACTGCGTAGCCGATCGTTCCGAAGACGAGCACCCCAGTCAGCGACAACAGGCTGCGCCACATCAGCCGGGCGGCCTGTTGCTGCTCCGTGCGCGCCATGTGGTTCATTCTGGTCGGCAAGGCGGCGGCGCCGCGGATCGAGCGGAACGTGTCTTGAGTTGCCGGTCACGTCACATCGCATTGCCGGCGGATCACCCGACGGTGTCCACCGGCGTGGGGGGCAGGTCGGCAAGCGGCACGTCTCGATCGCTGATCCCAGCGGCAATCGCACCCGAGGCGTAGAGCACGGTTGCCAGCAGCGAGAGGACGAAGAGAACCGCCAGCGGAGCCGCGAAGGCCCCGTACTGCGGCTTGGCCAGCGACCACGCCACGATCGCCTCGAGCAGTGCCTTGATCAGGCCGATCGCGACACCCCCGACGAGGCTCGCGATGAGCCGTGGACGGCGGTGGGGGCGGATCCCGCCCAAGTGGCCGATCAGCACCCAGATGATCAGGACGTCAGCAGCGAATCCGAGCAGGAACGCCGCAACCGAAACCATCCGCAGAGCTATCCCCGAGTCGAGTCCCACGAGTTCGAGGAGCGGCTGTGCCAACTCGGAGGTCACGCTGGTTGCGGCGAAGGACAGCACCATCAGCGGCGCAACGGCCAGCAGGATTCCCGCGTGCCGGAGCTTGGCCCGCACGAAGTTCCGAGGATCCGGCGGGGCGCCGAAGATCAGGTGCAGGGAGCTGCTTGCCCCTCCGACTGCACCGAGCCCCGAGTAGAGCAGCATCACGAGTCCGACGACGCCGGCGGCCTTGCCTGTGGAGCGCAACTGCTCCGGATCGATGCCCTCCTCGCCCACGAGGCCCGGCAACGCCTCGCTGACCGCCTCGGTCAGCGTTGCCGCCAGCTCATCTGCCCCCACGAAGGCGATGGCACCGTACGCGAACGCGAGCAGGGAGAACAGCGAGAGGAACATGAAGTAGGCCGTGCCGGACGCGAGGAGACCGGCGTTCGCGTGCGAATACCTGCGCATCACCCGATACCCGATACCGGCAACCCTGCTCCGCTGGTCGATCTTCTCGACCAGGGCAGCGACGCTGGCAGGGGGCGGATCCACTGGCGAACCCGCAATTGGGGGCGGTGCAGCAGCCGTGTTCATGCTCGTGAGCGTAGGCCGGAAGCTGCACGCACGTTCGATCCTGAAGGCGTTCCACCTCACCGAAGCGACGCCAGGGGACGGACCAAGCACGTGCCGGGATTGGGAACAGATCTGATCCCGCGAACCGAGCGGCCGGGCTCGCATCAACTCCCGGTGGATCCCAACTCCCGTCCGCGTCGGTGGGATACGTCCCTGAGCAGCCAGGCATAGCCACACACCGCTGCCACGGCGGACACCTGGAGGGTCACCGAGGCCACGGGGTACGCCCACGGCGCGAGGTCGTCGACGAGCCGCTGGGCGTCCTCGCCGAACAGGTGCCGGGCATCCCAGATCCCGCCCAGGACCAGGACCACCAACCCGCCGGGCAGCAAGTAGGACACGCCACGCGGCGCGGGGTGCACAGTGTCCGAGCCCCGGAGGATGATCGCCGCGCCACCGGCCAGGCAAGCGGTCGCCAGGGCGATGCCGCCCACTGAGTCCTCCGGCCGATGAGCGCCGATGGCCAGGGTCGCCGATGTCATGATGCTCGCTACGCCGGCCCCGGCTACCGCCACGGCCGGCCGCCAACGAGTGCCGGCAACGAGCACAAGGGACAGCGCGAACGCCGTGACGGTCGTGACGTGGCCACTGGGGTACCAGGGGACAGGTACATCTTCGGGCACCCCATAGATCGCCCCAGCGGAACTCTGCGGAAGGACCTCCTTGAAGACCTGTGCCGCCGCAACCGCAACGCTGAAGGATCCTGCCGCGACAACAGCCACCACGATCCGGCGGCTGAAGAGGCCAAGTCCGAAGATGACGACCGCCATCTGCGCCGCCCGCTCGGGCCCGAGTCCCATCTTGAACAGGAGCTTCCCGCGGACGGCCCCATCCAAGGTCCCCACCGGCCGGCCGTAGTAGGCATGATCGGCAAGCGTTCGACCAGCGTCGGTCCACACCATCACTGCGTAGTTGGCAACGAAGACTGCACCAGCACCCAGGGCCAGTGCAACCATCCAACGAGCACTCGCCCTGGATCTTGTCGGCACCGGGATCCTCCCGTCGTGGAGGACAGCAAGGCCCCGCCCTGCTCGAAGACTCATGCACCCAGATTCTACCCGGCGGACCGGACAGCCCCTCACGCCTGCCTGCGGGGCTCCCAATGGAAGAAGCGCCAAGCCAGCAGGCCACCGAAGGCCATCCACAGTGCCACGACGCCCAGATGGCCCCAGAAGGCCGCATCGAGCTGGGCTCCACTGGTCGAGACAACGGCAGCGTGGACGGCGTGCCGCAACGGGAACACCCACGCGATCGCATTGAGCACCGGTGGCAGGGCCTCGATGTAGATGAAGATGTCGGAGACGAACGACAACGGCAGGAGTACGCCCAGCGCCGCCGCGATGACCGCCTGTGGGCCGTCGAGGACGGCCACGAGGGCGAGCCCGCAGGCGGCGAAGCAGCCGATGCTGACCACGAAGGTCATCAGCGTCGGCGCCCACGTGGAAGGCGGCAACGTCACCGAGAAGAACGTCACCGACACCCCGAACACCAGGACGACTGTTGCCAGTCCAAGGGCCAGGGCAGCGAGCACCCGCCCGGCCAGATAGGCCCACGGCGGCTGCGGGGTGCCGCGGATCCGCTTGAGCACCCCCCGCGTTCGCTGGTCGGCAATCGACCCCGGCAGGTTGACGAACCCCGAGGTTGCCACGCCATATGTCGCGAAGGCAGCGGAGAGGTACTGCGGAAGCGGGAGGCCGGCCCAAGTGGCCTCGTCTCCATAGACCAGCGAGAAGAACGTGACCAGCAGGACCGGGAACGCGATGGCGAAGAAGGACGACATCGGGTCGCGGAGGATCTGCCGCGTCGCGTACCGGGTCTGCACAGCGATCACGCTCCCCAAGCTGGGCGGGCCCGGCTCCGCCACTGCACGCGCGAGGACGACTTGCCCCCGGGGCACGGTCACCTCGCGGAGCGCCTCGGCGGCCACGTCCTTGCGCGCCACTTGCTCGGGCGCCACGTCCTCGGACGCCAACTCCTCGGACAACTCCTCGGACGACTCCTTCCGACGCCGGCCACGGATCAGGACCCGCCCCGGCGTCGGCTCCCACCGGAAGGCGCGCCAGGTCAGCAGCGCCCCGGCGATCCCCCAGGCCACCAGCATTGCCAGATCTGGCCAGCTCGGCGTCGAGGCATCCACGTGCGGATCGAATCCGGCCGAGACCGGGTCGACGAAGTGCTTCAGCGGGAAAAACGACGCCAGGCGGTCCATCCACGTGGGCAAGGCCCCGAATCCGAAGATGCCGGAGATGAAGGACAGGAGGATGATCGCCGTGTTGCCTATTGCCTGCGCGGCGCCGGGAGTTGGAGCCGCGGCGGCAACGGCCAACCCGAGCGCGGAGAAGCAGCCGGCTCCCAGGATGAACGTGAGCACGAGCGCGGGCACGTTCTCCCAGATGATCTGCACGTCGTAGAGCGCGACTCCTGTGCCGACGATCACCGACGTGGCGATCAGCGAGACCCACATGGCCGAGCCGATCCGCCCAGCGATGTGCATCCCGGGTGGCAACGGCGTTCCCCGCAACCGCTTGAGGACGCCCGACGCCCTGGCGAAGGCAACCGAGATCGCCAAGGACATGAAGCACGCCATGCACACCCCGAAGACCGCGAAGACCGGCGTCATGTACTGGGCCAGGCGAAGGCCGGTTGCCGGATCGACGACCGCGTTGCCGTAGATGGCGGACAGGATCACCAGGAAGCTCAGGGGGAACACGATCGTGAAGAACGCCGACACGGGGGTGCGCCAGAACTCCCGATTGACGTAGCGGACCTGGCCCAGCAGCATCGCGGCGTCAGACACGGCCGTGCTCCTGTGTGAGGTCCAGGTAGACATCCTCAAGGGTTGGCCGGGACATGGTCAGCCCCTCAAGCTCGATCATGCGCTCGACTGCCCACGCGGTCAGCGTGTTGAGGTCGCGGGTCGGGTTGGACGATCCGATGTCGATCCGTGTGCCATGCGTGCGCGGTTCGCTCACGCCGACCGTCGGCAACTCCTCGGGCCCGACTCCCTCGGGCAGGCCGAACGAGATGATCGCCTCAGCGCCCCCCTGGCTCACGAGGTTGGCCGGGGTGTCCATGGCGATGAGCCGACCGGACTGGATGACCGCGACGCGGTCGGCCAGGTGCTCCGCCTCTTCCATGTAGTGGGTGGTGAGCACGATCGTGGTGCCGAGATCCCGTAGGGAGGCGACCAGGTCCCATGCCCTTCTACGCGCGGACGGGTCGAACCCAGTGGTCGGCTCATCCAGGAAGAGCAGCTCCGGGTCGCCGATCAGGCCGAGGGCCAAGTCGAGTCGGCGCCGCTGTCCGCCGGAGAGCGTCTTGGTGCGCGCCTTGGCCTTGTCCGCCAGCCCCACCCGCTCGATGACCTCATCTATTCTTCGGTGCCGCGGGTACAGCTGCGAGTACATGGACACCAGCTCGCGAACGCTGAACTCCTCGTCGAACCCGGCTTCCTGCAGGACTATCCCGATCCGCTCCCGAAACGCGCGCCCCCCCGTCTCGGGGTCCATGCCGAGGACTCGGACGCTGCCGGAGGACCGACGCCGGTGACCCTCGAGGATCTCGACCGTCGTGGTCTTGCCAGCCCCGTTCGGGCCGAGCATGGCAAAGACCTCGCCGGGCTCGATCGTGAAGCTCAGACCGTCCACGGCGCGAACGGATCCGTAGTCCTTGCGCAGATCCTCCACGACGACCACAGGGGCATTGCCCGACGCAGGCGTGACCATGCCACCCCTTCTACTCCGCTGTGGCGCGCGGCGGAAGTGCTGTGCGGGGTGTCGACGTCCCGGCTCGTGCTTCGACTGCTCGCCGGTCCCGACGCGGACCCGACCGCCAGAGCTCACCCGCCGGGATCACACCACTGTCGCGGCGGCAAGCACCTCCTCGAGCACCTCGGCCTCGCTCTGCGTGAGCAGTCCCCGCAGGGCTGCGCCGCGCGCCTCCACGATTCGACCCGCCGCCAGGTGCCGAGTCGCCAACTCGTGGGCGACGTCTGTGATCAGACTCACCATGTCGTTGATGTGCAGGTCGGCCCACGGCAGCTCCCGGCTCGCGACAGCCCCGAACGGTCGACCCCTGACCAGCGACAACGCCGACGTGAGGTGGTCGACATCGTCAGGATCCGCCAAACCCATGACAGCGAGCTCCTCGAACTCCGCCCAATCACACGTCACCTCGGGACGCATCCGCAGCCGCCCGTCGGAATCGGTGAATGCCATCAGGTAGGGCTCGCCCGCATCGGTACGGCCCAGCCACGTCCGGGTTCTGGAGATCATCTGCCGGCAGGTCTGCGGGTTCGAGCGGCGCCCCGGCCAGAGCGCAGCCTGAAGATCGCTGGGCCTGGTCCCGGGGTTGAGGAACACGAACGCCGCAGTCTCCGACAGTCGCCCGATCCGCGAGGATTCCGCCTTTCCATAGGCGTTCTCGACCCGCACCTCCCCGAGCACGAGGATCCGTGGAGCCGTGGCCTGTGGGAAGGCGGATGCCGAGACCCCCCCGGCGCAAGCATCCCTGGCCGCCGGACCTGTGCCAGCGATGTGAGCTTCCTCGGCGACTTGGGCCGATCCGCAGGCGTGGGAGCCGGGGTTGGCAGCGCCTACTGCATCCGCCGGCCCGGCAGGGAGCCCCCCACCCTGGCAGAGCCCTCCCGCGTTGTGCCTTCGCGAGGGATCCCGCAGGTCGATCACGGCATCGACGGGGGACGCTGGCTCGCAGCCGGCTGGCAGATCCGTGGCACGCAGCACATCGGCAAGCTGCTCGGCACTCCGCGCTGGCAGGGACTGCGGCCGCAACCAGACCTCGTCCGGGGTGAGCAGCGCCCTGCCGTCTTCAGCCAGGTGCAGGATCGCCCCTGCGCCGGTGCCGGGCGCCGACGTCATTAGTACGGCCCCGCACCACGGGGGCACGTCGACGTCCACGGGGGCGTCAGCGAGAACGACCTCGACGGGTTCGGCCTCGAAGGCGTCTTCGAGGTGGAGGCGGCGGGAATCGACGGCGGCCTCCCGATCGAGCATCCTCCGGGTTGCTGTGATCCTGTGCTCAAGGGCACGGCGGGCCCTCGTTGCCGAGGCTTCGACTGTGACTGAACCGGCCTCGACGGCATCGGCGAGCGTCGTGTCCGACAGGCAGAAGGTGCGCGTCGTCCAGCGGCTCGCCGGACCGAATGCCAACTCCGCGGAGAAGGCGCGAAGGACATCGGCAACATGGTCCGACTCCCCGTGGACACCGAGCGTGCCAACCGACTCGGCGTTCAGCAGGACGATGTCGTCGCCGTCGGTGCCCAGCGTGACCAGCGCAGGGTAAGCCCTTGGGTGATCAGGGCTCTCGGCGCCCAGCATCGTGCGGTCGAGTTCCCAAACGGCGTCTGAGACAGCGATGAACGGGGAGACTGCCTGAGCTGCGGGTTCCGTCAGCTGCAGGACGACTCCGGTCCCGGAGACGCGGACAAGCCTGACATCAGGCACCGGCTGTCCGGACTGCCAAGCCTCATGGGCCAGTTGGGTGAGCGCCCTGTCGAGGAGCCCGTTGCCAGGCTCCGCGCTTGCGCTGCGCGCTGCATCCTCGATCAATCGAGCATCGGCGCCGAGGGCCGGCATGCGCTCGCCGGGTCGCCGGTAGCGCTGGAACTGGCGGCGGCGTCGGGCGATCTCGCCGGCAACCCCGGCAAGGAGCAGGGCTGCCACGGCACCGCCGGCCGGCAGGAGGTACGTCGCATCGCGACCGGCATCATCGACCGACGATTCCGGCGACTGGTCGGCGTCGGCCGACGCCTCATTCGACGCTCCGGAGGAAGCTGCGCCCGTGGGGCTCGCGCTCGGGCTGGCGCCTGACTGCTCAGCGCCATCCCCGGCCGGATCCCGCGACGTCGTCGAGTCAGCTCCCGTGTCCGCAGATGCCTCGGACTCCGGTGCTGCCTCGCCCCGGTCGATCGCGGGCGGTCCCTCGTCGGAGCGCCGGTCACGTGCTGGGTCCTGGGCCCGATCCAGGGGCGGGACGAGCTCGGCGGACGATCCGTCTGGATCCGCCTCAGCGCGATCAGCGGCGTCGGCCTGATCCGATGCGTCATCCCCAGCAGCGGCACCAGATGGCGCGATCTCATCGAGGTCGAGGGGAACCTCAAGGACCCATCCTGGCCGAATCAGGTCCGGATCCGTCAGCCTGCGACCATCAGGTTGCAGGTCACCCTCATTGGCCTCGAACAGCTCCCGGTAGAGCGTCGGATCCCCAAGCTCCTCTTGGGCGATCTTCCAGAGGGTGTCCCCGGCAGCGACTGCGTGGCGGTCGGGCCGGCTGCTGTCGACACGGGCATCCGAGGGCAGGATCAGGGTCCATCCGGGATACAGCCGCCCGTCCCTGCCCAGCGATCGGCCGTCCGGCTGCGTGATGCCCAGGTTGAGGTCGACGATCTCGGTGAACCGCTCCCCCCGCCCGAGGAGCTGTTCAGCCAGTAGCCAGAGGGTGTCGTGTCGCTGCGTGGTGATGGTCGGCGCTGGCGGCTGGGTGACCGCGCCTCTGGGCAGTGCGCCAGATGATGCTGCCTCAGAGCGCTCCGGCGGTTCACCATGCACGCCACGCGGACTCCCGCTCGCCGGCTGTGGCACGGGGGCCGAAGCAGTTGCCACGACGTCCCTCAGGTCGACTTCGGCACGCAGCGTGTCCGCGGCCACCGGCCCGAAGGAGGCTCCGCTGCCGATGCCGATGACCAGCGCCGAGATCAGCGACGCGGCCGCCCGCTGCGGCAGGGCGAGCCCGGCCAGGCGCGGCGTCGGCACGTGCCTGACGACCGACCAAGCTTCAGTGGCCAAGCTCAGGGCCGTCGCCGCCCAACCGATCCAGGCGATCCCGAGGATGACGAGCAGGAGCAGCCGGCCGTCGTCTGCGTGCAGCAGGGCCCCCGGGCGCAGCACCTGCGCATCGAGGGGCAGCGCCGTGCCCAGCCAGATCAGCATTGCCGGCACGCCAAGGACAATGGCGCCGAGCACCACCGCAGCCAGCGCAGCGCGCAGCACCGCACCCCTCGTTCGACTGCTCGGCTCGCATCTGGACCGGATGCTCGGATCGTGCGTGGAGGCACTCATGGACGGACTCCTGTCACGCTGTGGACGAGGGCGACTTCGGCATGCCCCTCGACGGAGAACTGGTGGATTCCCACGAGGCCGAGGAAGACCGTGGGTGTTGAAGCTGTTGCGGTGACGGCAATCGCAGTGCCGTCCTCGGTAACTGACGCATGTCCTGGCATCCCCGCTGCGCGCAGGTACTCACTGGCCGCGCTGACAGCTGCGCCGTGGTCCACCCTCACCTCAGCACCTTCAAGGACCGACATGACGTCGACGGCTTGACCGGCGGCACGGGCGGCCTCGGCGGCGACCCGATCGGCCCGCTGCACGGCACGGACCTTGGCGCCGCCATCCACGACAAGGCCGACCAGAGCCAGGAGCCCGACGACGGCAACCACGACGAAGAGGGTGACCGAGCCGTCATCGCGTGCGGTCGATGCTGTCATCAGTGGCATGGAGTCATCCCCTGGCACGGAATCGATCGATTGGGCTGGTGACCTCAGCGGCAACCGTCCGGCTGCCGGGCATTCCCGGCACGGCAAGATCGGCCAGGGCGACCCGGCAGCTGACCCGCGTGGAGACAATTGCCGATTGCCCGACGGGCACGGCGAATCCGCCCGTGTCCACGCTTGTCGTAGCGGGGTCACAGGCGATGCCCTGCGAAACCAGTGACCCGCGAGCCGCCAGCGAAGCCTGCGCCTGAGCCGACCGTGCATCCCTGGCTATCGAGGCGGCCCTGGCCGCGGCGGCAGCCGCCTGCTCAACCGCGCTGGCGGCAACCTGCACCCGTCCGGCGACGATCACCAGTCCCAGCAGGGCGAGCAGCGCAGGAGCGATGATCGCCAACTCGATCGTCGCCGACCCACGCTCGCCGACCCTGCTCATGGCGACGTGTACCGCTCGATCGGACCCTGAGCGCGCTGGCGGACCGGCAGTCCCGGGACGCCCGGAAGCACGCTCTGGGCGCGTCCCGTGACCTCGACGCTCAGTTCGGTGGCAGACGCCAGCGTGGAGACGCGGGTCGACAGCAGCGAGTCCCCAGCAGCCGAAGCCAGGAACTGCTCGGCACGGGCTTGCCCGGCTTGGGCGGGTGCCCGGTACGCACGGCCCGCGGCGACACCCTCCTGCGCAGCACCCAGAGCAAGGCTCCGGGCGTACGACCAGAGCCCAACCTGGATGATCGTGAACACCGCGAGGAGCAGGACGGGAGCGAGGACTGCGATCTCAAGGGTCGCCGAGCCCCGCTCGCTGGCCGGCCGCAGCATCACACGATCTGGTCGGTCCGGGACCTCACGGCCGACGTCAGGGCCGCCACGAGCATGGTGGCGACAGTGATGAGGCCGAGGATCAGGATGACCATCTCCAACGTGCTGGCCCCCTTGTCAGCGCCCCGGTGGGCCCATGCGATGCGAAGGCGAGCACTGAGGGCTCCCATGACGGTCAGCGCGGTCGTGATCGAGGTGTACATCGGTTGTCTCCTTGTTTGTCAGCCGAACAGGATGCGGAAGAAGGCGGGGAAGCCGAGCAGGACCATGAAGGCCACACCGAGCAGGGCAACAGGTATGGACATGCGTTCGGATGCCTCGTTCGCCTCGGTCACGTCGCACTGGAGAAGTGCGGTGCGCAGTGAGGCAGCGCGTGCCCGGAGGGTGAGGAGCACCGCAGCACCGTCCTCCCCAGACAGTCGCATGATGTCGGCGACGTCACCGAGCTCTGGGACTCGAAGCTCATCGGAGAGCCGGGCCAGTTGCAGCCAGGGCGTGCGACCCTCGAGCCGGGCTCGAAGCAGGGCGTCCTGTATGTGGTTGAAGCCGGGGCCGGTTCCGATCGCCGCGGCCCGCTCGAGCGACTCGACGGCTCCGGCGTCCGCGGCGCGCTCGAGGGCAACGAGCTCCAGGTAGGTGCACACGGTACGGCGCATCTGCACCCGGGCAACCCGGGCACGTCTGCGCAGCTCCACCTCGGGGAGGAAGGACAGGCCCACCGCCAGTGCCAGGGACAGCGCTGCCGGCACGACGAAGGGGAACGAGATCCCGGCGATCGTCAGGATGCTGCTCAGCAGCACGGGGAACGCCAGCCCGAGCAGTGCGTAGCCGATCTTCTCGCCAGCCAGCCGCGTTGCCGTTGCGCCTGTCAGCGCAAGGTCTGCGCCGTGCCGGGCAAGGCCCAGTGAATCGGCAGTCCGAGTCGCAGCGCGGCCGAAGAGACGTTCGATCGGATTGGCGGCCATCGTGATTGGCGGATCGGCCAGAGCTTCACCAGTCAGCCGAGCGACGCCCGCACGCAGGTCCGGCGCGGGCGACATGACTGCTGCAACGATCCAGGTGGCACCCAGGCCGATCAGGATCCCCGCCAGAGCCTCCACGCTCATCGGCCGGGATCCCGGGAGTCGAGGAGTCTGGCCGGTCGAACCGTGACCGTCATCGAGTGCATCCACCACAGGGCCGCAGCGAAGAAGCCAAGGGTCGCCGCAAGGACCGCCTGGCCCAGGGCGGTGCTGTAGGGATGGGTGTAGCCGCGATTGACCAGGCCCAGGGCGATGATGCCCAAGGTGATCACTGTCACAGCACGGGCAGTCGTGCGCGGCTTGGCCCGATCAGCCTCGACCCGCCGCCGGGCGGCCACCTCCTCGCCGACTGACTCGGCGATGGCCGTCAGGGCAGCGGCCACACCCGGCCCACGGCGCCGCGCCGCAAGGATGAGCGCGGCAACGACGAAGTCGGCCGCGGGATCGCCCAGGTCGTCCGCGAAGTCCCTGAGCGCCTGCTCCGTGGGGGCGCGCGCAGCGACCCGAGCAGCGAGAGTCGAGACTTCCGTGGCGATCCCGGGCGGCGCCGTGCGGGCCGCGGTCTGGATGGCCTGCTCCAAGCCCAAGCCGATCGCGAGGACATCTGCAAGGCGACGAGTCCACTCCTCAAGGCCCTCAACCCGGGCGATGCTGACCTGTGCCTGAGATCCAGCTGTGAACATGATGGGCAACCCGATGGTCGCACCGGCCGCGCCGAGTCCAAGGGCCGGCCACCCGGTGGCGATCCAGCCGACGAATCCGACTGCCGCCGCCGCCGGCCACTGCGCGGTCCGCCAGGACCACGAACGGCTCCGCCGCATCCGCGGCTTGCCGAGCGCGGTCCCAATGTCTCTGTGCGACTCACCGCCGCAACTCCTGACGGGCCGACCGAGCGCGGCGGCGCCCATGATCCAGAACCCGGCGACGGCAAGGAGCGCTGACAGGGCAGCCAAGGCCTGGACGGCTGTCACTGCGCGGACCTCCTCGCCATGCGGAGAGGATCCAGGCGGCCGTGGTCGAGCAGGGAAGCATCGAAATCGACGGCTACGAGGTCATCCAGGCAGTGCGGGTGGTGGGCCGGTGCCGCACGCCCATCGGGCCCCGGAGTGAACACGTTCGTGGTCACGGGCCGTCCGGACTCGCCGATGCCGTCAACCTCGAGGATCTCGGCAACGAACCGCTCCCGAGCCCCAGCACTCGCTGCGTCGTGCCGGAGTGACAGGTGGACGATGAAGTCGATGCCGTCGGCCGCCGCCCGATAGGCGAATGAGTCGGTCATTCCCCCGCCCTGCTCCAGGCACAGGTTGACGATGCGATCGAGAGCCTTCGCGGCTGAGCGGGAGTGCAGCGTGCACATGGATCCGTCCCCGACGCTCATGGCATTGAGCATGGGCACTGCTTCGGGGCCACGGACCTCGCCCACGATGACTCTGCGCACGTTCATCCGGAGTGCATCAACGACCAGGTCCGAGAGGGTGACCTCGCCCGCGGAACGACCAGATGCGTCCCGCTCGGACGAGCCGATCCGAGCCTCCATGGCAACCACCCGCGGATGGCGATGCGTCAGCTCGTGCAGGTGAAGCTCGTACTCCCGCTCGATGGTTGCGAACCGCTCCATCGGCGAGAACTCGGCGGCCAGTGCTCGCAGCAGCGTGGTCTTGCCCGAGTTCTGCGGTCCGGTGACCACCACGTTCTTGCCGGCACGGATCGCGGCTCCCAGGAACGCCGCGACCGCTGGTGACATGGACCCCCACTCCACCATCTGCTTCAGCGAGACATCACGGACTCGATGGCGCCGGATCACCACAACTGGGCGGGGTGTCACCCAGGCCATCGCGGTCAACCGCGATCCATCGTCGAGCCGGAGATGAAGCGAGGGGCTCGCTGTCGAGAACGAGCGCTCCGCCTGACCGGTACGGGTGACCAGAGCCTGGATGAGTTCGACGAGCTCGGCATCCGACCCGGCAACCGGATCGCCCCGGACCTCGCGTCCGTCGGCGTAGGCGATCCAGACCTGGTCGCATCCGGACACCTCTATGTTCTCGATCGACGGGTCGTCTATGAGGGGCTGCAGCCTTCCCATCCCGAAGATCGCGTCCATGACGCTGTCGGCGATCGAGAACTCCTCGTCGACCGTCCAGGGCCGAAGCCCAGCGAGCACGCGCTCCCTGGACCTGGCCACGAGCACCTCAGTCAGTAGCGCGCGGGCGAGCTCGCGGCGAGCGAGCGGATCGCTCACGGGTGACTCCCGGAGACGCAGCGCCAGCCGGTCGGACACGTCCCGGCGGATCTCGTTGACGAGGAGGTGATCGACTGGGCGCAGGCTGGCGCTTGCCGGGTCGGTGACGGCAGACCCGGGACCCACGTTGCTTGGAACCCACCCTTCCAGGTCCGCTTGGACCGCGACCCCCGGCAACCTGATGCCAGCCGGTCCGCGGGTATCCGCCAACTGGGCCGGGCCACCAGCGCCCGGGCCACCAGCGCCCGTGACGGCGTGCAGCCTCAGGGCCGGACCGCCTGGGCGGCTGTAGGGTTCAGGGCGTCCCGATTCCTCATCAGACCCGGCCATTGGGCACCTCGGTCAAGCGCATCGAGACGGACGCACCAGCCACCAGGGCTCCAGCATCCCCGGCGAGTCGCCGGAGGGACCTCGCGTACGCGCTCCGCACGAACCCCCGACCGGGCGTGGCTCCCTCCGAGTGCACTCGCGCGTGGGCCGGATCGAATGCGACCCCGCCAAGCAGGGGAAGCCCGACCGCCTCGGCGACGCTGTCCGGCCGGTAGGGCGAGGGGGCGTCGATGACGACCAAGTGCAGCGGCACGGCCGCCAGTGGCCAGGCAACGGCGAACCGATGGGCGGCCGTGACGGCCGGCAGGGTCGGCCGAACCAGCAGGACCACGAGGTCCGACCCAGCCAGCCACGGAGCCGGCACTGCCCCACGACCCACGCGCCCCGCATCGACGATCAGGTCCGTGCGCGAATCGTCCAGCACCGGCTGGGCGGATCTGAGGACTTCCCACGCGAGCACCAGCGCACCGGAGCGCGCTTCGTCCGGCACGCCGGGCAGGAGGCGCGCGGCTCCATCGGGCCGCAGGTCGACCGCCGCTTCGGCGACGGATCCCATCGGGTCAGCGGAGCGCGCCACAGCGAGAGACATGAGTCCCGCAGGGCGCGCCAGGGCGCCGCAGAGCACGCCGGCCGCGGTGTCCCCACCGATCGGATCGGCGTCCACGGCAATGGCCGATCGGCCAGGGTTCGATTCTCGCCACGCCAGGGCCAGGGCGACCGTCGTCGTCGTGACTCCAGGTGCGCCCTTGGCGCTGAGCAGGCTGATGGTCGCCATGTCAATCCCCGTCGGGCCGCACGACGATCGCCACGTTCTCATTGGCGGCGGCAACGGCAAGCGCAGCTCCCTCGGACGTCGCAACGGTCACGTCAACGACCGTCACGCCGTTCACGTCGGGGGTCCCGACCCGCACGACGGCAGCCGAGTACTGGCTCCTGCCGGCTGCGTCCTCGGTGTTCACCGCGAGGATTCGATCCCCGGCTCGAAGGCCCCCGGCAGGCATCCGCTCAGCGGCAACTGCGACAGGGACGAGAAGCCGGCCTGGACCGGGCTCCCCAGCCGGCTCGGCCATCCCCTGGGTCATCAGCATCCCAGGGATGAGCCTGGTGGCGGCTGTCTGGCCGACGAGCCCCTCACGTGCCGATGCCGGCAGCACACGAACCCCCGGATCCACCGAGACCCGAGAAACGGTCAGGTCCTGGGCAGCGATGGCTCTCCCGTACTCGACAGACCGGCCCACGACGAGGACCTCCTGTCGTTGCCCGGCTGCGCCCACGAGCCACACCACGACGAGCACGCCGAGGGCGGAGAGCATCGTCCCCAGGCCGAACAGCCAAGGGCGACGTCGAGCCCGGATCGGGACGAGCTTCGGTTGGGAAGCGCGGTCCCCTGATGCGGAGGCCGACTCAGCAGAAGCGTGGGAAGGTGCGGGCATGGGGCCTTCTAGTGGACGCATGGGTG
>JBAVLA010000365.1:0-10485 GCA_049688595.1 Candidatus Nanopelagicales bacterium
GACCCGGACCCTGAACCTGGCCAAGGGCACCTACCGGGTCAAGGTCGCCAGCAAGTACGGCTACCTCGGCGCGACCTCAGCGTCGGTGACGCTGAACATGTAGTCGCATCCACCGCGACACCCGCCCGAAAGCCGAACCACGGCAGCCGGGCAGCCACAGCGGGGGCCGGCCCACCAGGGTCGGCCCCCGCCGCACGTCGGCTGGCTCGTCTGCGAGGCGGTCGGCCCATGCCTCCGAGAAGGGCCCTTGGTCCTTGGCGGACGGGTCCCATTCTGTCCGGATCTGGCCCGTGCGTGGCTCAGACTCGGGTTGGCAGGGCTGCGTGGTGGCGCGTTGGCGCGGTGACGCGGTGGCCGCTGAGGTCGCCGATGCAGCTGGCATGCCGGGGTGGGATCAGTAGGAGTAGCGGTTTCGTGTTGGTTTTGTTCGGGGGATCTACCAAGCTGCCGGCAGTGGTCCGGGGCGCGGCTGCGGGGTTGTACTCAGAGCCGATGCCCGGGACTCTCCGCATTCGCGGTAACGGCGTCTGGTGGGTGGCGGAGGGCACGCAGGAGCCGGTGAGCCTGAGTGGCTATCCGGACCCGAGTCCGGTGACCAACGCGGCGGTCCCCAAGGAGCTGACGTTCGGGGTGATGCTCACGCCCATCACCCTGCGCGTGCTCCTGGACGCTGGCGGTTGCGCGGAGCTGACGGTGCGTCGACGCGACGCCGAGCAGGTTCGGGGAGCGCTGAACCGGCGAACCGCGGCGGGCGGGCCGCCTGCCGGTGGTCCTCGGCTGGGCGCACGCGCTCCGATCGGACCCCGGCTCGCGGTTTGGCTGGGGTTCGCGCTGCTGGTGGCCGAAGAGTTCAGCAACCCGCAGACCACTCTCCGCCGCAGCGTGTGGTTTCTGGCATTCACGCTCGGTGGCGTGCTCATGATGCACGGAAGGCGCATGGGGGAGAGCCGCGCTGAGCTGGTTCTCACCAACCGTTACAGCCGCAACGCCACCGTCGCCGCCGGCCGGCCCGCTGTGGGACTCGTTGGCGGTGGGAGCGCCGACCTGCTCCCGGGAGCCACCCCATCCGGAGTTCCCCTCAGGTACGAGAGCATGCAGGCGACGCTGGCTGCTCGGTGTGCCGACGAGGCGTGGGCCAGACGCGATCGGGTCGACCCGCGCAGTTGGCGGCAGGCGCTGAATCACCGCCTGCGCTGGCGGGTGCTGGCGTGCCTCATCGGGGCCTTCGTGGCGGCTCTCATCGCGCTGTGCATCAACTACCTGCTGGTCGGACCGCTGGCGTTCGTTGAGGTCGGCGTGCGGTGGGGGCTCGTCGCGTTCCTGGCATTCGTGCCGATCGCCGTTGTGGGCGCCGTTCGGTCCCTGACCCGCGCCCGCGGGGTGGCCGGGCAGGTGCCGGGCCTGAGGTTGAGGTACCTGCTGGCCCGTGACTGGGCCGACGACGACCATCTGATCCTGTTCCCCCTCGTCGGTGACGTTGCCCCCATCGGCGTGATCGAGCTGGAGCTGCCCGCCGCTGGGGCTATCCCGCTGGCCGGCACGGTCGAGCTGGCAGGGCCAACCGATCCGTCGACCGGCAGGCCCGGCGACGGGGCGCTCATCGTGCCCATCCTGGACCGCAGGCCGTTGTGGCCGGCGGGGGAGTTCCAGGTGCTGGAGGCCGACGAACTGCTCGAGCTGGTCACGTGGGAGGACCCCGGGGAGGACCCCGACGACCGCGACGAGGTGAGGTCGAGCGTGGCAGGGGCCCGACCGTAGGAGACCTGACCGTTGGAGACCTGCAGACCTGACCGTTGGGGACTTGACAGTGGCGGACCGACCCGATGGACCGGGATGATCCGGAGCGCGTGCCGGCTCCCGGCTGGCGCACTCAGGACTGGGCAGGCCCGGCGGACGTGCCCCCTGAATCCGGCGGACGTGGACCCTGCATCGTCAGCGCTCCGGGTCGGACCTCGACGGTGAGCCGGTGGGTCGTGCCGACGGGGTCGCCGTCGAGTTGGCAGACCTGGTCGGTCGCGGTGGTGATCTCGATCCGTCGAGCCTGGAACCGCTCCAGGGGCTGATCCTGGGCCTCGGAGCCCGTGGCCAGCCGGGCCCCGACGCGCAGCCAGTCGACCACGCCCTGCGGCGAGATCACGATCACGTCGAGGAGGCCGTCGGCGACATCTGCGTCTGGAGACAGGTCGATCCCGCCCTGCAGCCCTGCGGCGTTGGCGACCAGGACCGTCCGGCAGGTCCGCTCCAGGGTCTGGCCGCCGTCGAGGCGGATGGTGCAGTCGAACGGCTCGTCTGCCACGTGCGACAGCGCCGACACCAGGTAGGCCGGCCAGCCCAGCCGAGCCTTCAGCTGCTCGGGCGCATCCTCGACGACTGCGGCGTCGAAGCCGAGGCCGGCCATCACCGCGAAGCTGCTGCCCGTGGCAGGCCCCGCCACGACCTCGCCGACGTCCATCTGCCAGGTCGACCCCTCGACCACCGTGCGCACGACCTCGCCCAGATCGGTGGGGAGACCCAGGTTCCGCGCCAGCAGGTTGCCGGTGCCGGATGGCAGGACTGCCAGGGCAACACCCGTGCCGGACAGGACGCTGACGACGGCGGCCACGGTCCCGTCCCCGCCGGCGGCCAGCACGATCCCGGCGCCGTCGCGCACGGCCTGCCTCGTCACTGCGCTGCCGGGGTCGTCCTCGCTCGTCGTGAGCACGGTCGGTTCGGGCCAGCCGCACTCCGAGAGCCGCCGTGCGACGGCTTCGCGGAGCCCGTCCACGTCGTCGACCTTCGCTGGGTTCACCACGATCGCCACTTTCGTCATCGGTCCATGATGGCGCACGGGCGACATAGTCGGACGTGCGTCGTAGCCGGACTTGCGACATAGCCGGGATTGGCGATGTAGCGGGCACGTGCCAATCAATGGGACAATATGCCCATGGGGGTCTCAGCGAGCACGCGGAAAGTGTTCGCTGCAGGCTATGGGGCCGTCTTCGAGGCGGTGCTCCGGGCGGCGGCGCTGGCAGGTATGACGGTCAGCCAAGCCGAGCCGGCGAAGGGTGGCTTGCGGCTGCAGACGTCGAGATCCTTCGCGTCGTGCGGCGAGGACATCGAGGTCCAGTTGGATCTGCAGGACCCCGGCTGCATCGTCGTGAACGCCAGGTCGACCCTGCTGGCCGGCTGCGACGACTGGGGCAAGAACGAGCGCAACCTGGCCAAGCTGCTCGGGTTGGTCGACTCGGAGCTCCGCCTCAGTCAACCGGCGCCCAGCGGGCAGGGAGCCGGGGCCCGCTCGTCCACGGACCCGTCACCCAGTCCCCTGAACTCGGCTCCCACGAGCACTTCCCTGGCAGCCAAGGCCCGCGCCCAGGCCGGGGACGGGCGTATCTGGGCCGGTCCGGCAGGCGATGCCGGACCCGCCTCCAGTGACCCAGTCTGGCTCACCCTCTTCAAGGACCCCGCAGGACTCCCCGCTCACGACGACGCCCGATCAGGCCGCATCGTCGCCGTGCGGCCGCGCGTCTGGCCGACCAAGTCGTAGCCGATTCGCAGCAGCCCAGCGCATCGGCAAGCTCTCAGGGCGACCTGAGCCGTGCGGTGCGCAGCGACCACCGTTGACGGCTCGCGGCCGATGCCCGATGCTCGAATCCCCACCTGCCTTCGCGAGGGATACCCCCATGGAACTCGGTGCGTTCTCGATCAGCCTGGCCGTCAAGGACCTCGAAGCCTCACGCGCCTTCTACGCCAAGCTCGGGTTCACCGAGTTCGGCGGGGATGCCTCCCAGGACTGGCTCATCCTGAGGAACGGCGACTGCATCATCGGCCTGTTCCAGGGGATGTTCGAGCGGAACATCCTCACGTTCAACCCAGGATGGGACGTCAACGCGCAGCGGCTGACGACGTTCACCGACGTCCGCGACCTGCAGCGCGAGCTGCGGGCCCAAGAGCTCGAGCTGACGACCGAAGCCGACGAGGGAACCTCAGGACCGGCCAGCCTCATCGTCGTGGACCCGGACGGCAACACGATCCTCTTCGACCAGCACGTCTGAACGAGCGGACGTTCGTCCGCACGTTGGCGCCGAAGCCACGCGTCACCGCAGAACACCGCGGTCGGGTCCTCCTCGACCTCCTTGAGCAGCGGTCTAACGCTGCGCCGGGTCGCGCTTCGAGGTCTTGACGGCACAGCCAATCGGGACGTTGGTCACGGGAAAGGGGGCCCTTCGCAATGCTGGCTCTTCGGCTGCAGGGCGCAACATGAATGTATGGAATATGGGGGAGTGGGCGTATTGCCCGGATTCTTTACTTCGGCGCTGGTCGTCGTTGCGGCCTTGATCGCGGTCTTCGTGGTCTTCAAGTCGATGTGGCGGGTGGCCGAGCCCAACGAGGCCCTGATCATCAGCGGCATGCGCCAGCGCGGCGCCGACGGTGGTGAGGGCCCGAAGTTCAAGATCGTGACCGGCGGGGGGACCTTGGTCATCCCGGGGCTCCAGGTCGTGCGCAAGCTGTACCTGGACCTGAACGAGGCTGACCTCGCGATCGACTGCGTCACGACGCAGGGCATCCCGGTGCAGGTCAAGGGCGTCGTGATCTTCAAGGTCGGCGACCAGGAGCAGCTGATCTCCAATGCCGCTCGACGCTTCCTGGCCAAGCAGGACTCGATGGGGATGCGCGTGTTCAACGTGTTCGAGGGCCATCTGCGATCGATCATCGGCGAGATGACCATCGAGGAGATGATCCGGGACCGCGAGAAGCTGACCTCGCAGGTGCGTACGGCCAGCGGTGCAGAGATGGAGAAGCTGGGCCTGATCGTGGACTCCCTGCAGATCAAGGAGATCGACGACCCGACCGGCTACATCCAGAACCTGGCGCAGCCGCACATCGCCAGTGTCCAGCGTGATGCCCGCATCGCAACTGCACAGAACGACCAGGAGGCCAGCCAGGCCGAGGCTGCGTCCCAGGCGATCAAGGCTGAGGCTGTGCGGGACTCCGCGATCAAGCAGGCCGGCTTCCGGGCGGAGACCGAGAAGGCCTCGGCCATGTCGGCGCAGGCCGGCCCGCTGGCCACCGCGGAGGCGAAGAAGGCGGTTGTCGTCGCGGAGACGGCTGTCGCCGAGCTCGAGGCAGACCGGGAGGCGAAGGTCCTCGAGACCACGGTTCGCAAGCCCGCCGATGCCGCGGCCTACCGCATGGTGACCGAGGCGACGGCTGCGCGTGATTCGGCCATCCTGAAGGCTGAGGCCGAGGCGGCCCAGGCCGAGAAGCTCGGCGCTGCCCAGGCTCGCGCGACGCTGGCCCGCGGCACGGCCGAGGCGGACGTCCTGCGGGCGAAGGGCGAGGCAGAGGGCGCGGCCATCAAGGCCCGGTCCGACGCCCTGGCTCAGAACCAGGAGGCGGTCATCGCCCAGCAGGTCGCGCAGGCCCTGCCCGACATCGTCCGCGCGATCGCGGAGCCACTCAGCGGCATCAGCAACATGACCGTCCTCAACGGCGCCGAGGGCGTCACGAGCACGTTCGCCAACGTCGCTGCGCAGGCCGCCGCGATTGTCCCGGCACTGCTGAACCTCACCAAGGGAGCAGTCCCCGCGAGTGCGCCAGCCCTGCTGGACCTCACGAAGGGCGCAGCCCCTGCAGGTGCCCCGGCATCCATCGGGCGGGCAGTCAGTGGCCAGGCGCAGGGCGAGTGATCCGATAGGCCGGATCGGCCGGGTCACCGGACGGCTCGGGCCGGACGAGCTCGGCGAGGTCACCCTTCCGTTCGACGGCGGCACGCAGGCCTACCTCGCGCGCGCCGTCGAAGCGGAGGCCGTCCTGAAGGTCGGCACCCGGGTTCTCATCGTGGACTTCGACCCGCCGCTGACGGTCTACGTGACGGAGTACCGCGGAGTCGTGTGAGCCCGGGTGCGGGGTACGCGCCCGGTCGGCGCCCGGGAGCCGCTTGGCTCCCGGGCGCTCTCGGCTGTCGGGCCAGCTGTCGGGGCGCGTCGGGGCCATCGCCAGGCGTAGCGTCGATCGCCGGAGCCACCGGCTCTGCCGTGGGGCTGGCTGCTGGCCTCAAGGCGTCTGAGCAGGGGAGACGACGGCAATGACGACGCTCATGCACAGCACGACGATCAATGCCCCGGCCGAGGCGGTGTTCGCCTTCCTCAGGGATCCCGCGCGGCTGGCGGGTGCGTACCCCGATCCCAGCACGGAGCTGCTCGGGGCTCCGGAGCCACCGGCCGTGGTCGGGACCACGTTCACCTGGAGGTTCAGGGTCCTCGGCCTGCATCAGGAAGCCACCTTGGAGTACACGGAGGTCGAGCCGGACCAGAGCATCTCGATCAGGAGCTCCAAGGGCTTCGTCTACACCGGCTCCATCGAGCCGGCGGGAGCCGCCACGAAGCTCTCGATCGGCGTGCACGACCTGCCTGCCAACGTGGCGGAATCGGCGATCGGAGCCGTCGCGATGAAGCTGACTGAGGGTGACCTCGACAGGTGGCTGGCCAACATCAAGTCCGAGCTCGAGACGGGAGTCCCGATCCGGGTCCATGCGGGCAGGCATCGGGCCGTCAAGCGCACCGTAACCGTCGGAGCACCTGTCGAGCAGGTGTTCGAGTTCCTGGCCGACCCTGCCAACGCCTTCGGCACGTTCCCCGACACTTGGGTCACCGACGTCCACCGGGAACCGCAGGGGGTCGGCACCTCATGCCGCTGGCACGCCCGCCTGCTCGGCATGCCGATGGCGGTGACCCACGAGTACACCGAGGTCGTCCCGAACGAGCGCATCGTGTCCAATTCCTCGATCGGATTCGTCGTCACCTGGACGCTCGAGCCTGCGGATGGCTCGACCAGGCTGACCATGGAGGAGGATGTGGCAGCTTCGAACTGGGTGGCGGCTGCCCTGGAGTCCGTCGTGCTCAGGTGGTCCGAACGTGACATCGAAGACTGGCTGGCAGCCATTGCCGGCGCCGTGGGGTTGGCGGTGGAGTAGGTCCCACGTCAAGTCGCGTGCCACGTCGGGTGCCGCCGCGCAGGGGTGGTCCGGGCGTACCGCCTCTTCCGGGGCCCATTCGTAGCGCAGTACGCTCGCGAAGACACCGGCGGACGAACCGGTTCGGCTGCCGCAACGCGAAGGAGCCCTCGTGAACGAGGAGACGAAGCACGCAGCATCGACGCTCGACATCGGCGTGATCATCGCCGGGGCGGGTGCGCGCGGCGCGTATGAAGCGGGGCTGCTGGCCCATCTGCTGCCCGAGATCGCCAGCCGTACGCAGTCGGAGGGCCTGGTTGCCCGGTTCGCGTTCCTCGGGACCAGTGCCGGCTCCCTGAACACCGCGCTGATCGCTAGCCGGGCGCCGCACGTGACTGGAAGCAACACCCCCGAACAGGTGCGCAGCGCCTGGGAAGCTGTGATGGATGAGGTCACCGCGGTCTGGCGGCACGTTGGCGAGGGCAGCGTCCTGGGCCCGCTGCCCAGCGGCCGGTTGATCGGCGCGATCACCCGGGTCATCCCGCACCTGCACCTGCCGTTGGCCAGCGCCCTCAACGTTCGACCGCTGGTCGAGCTCGCCCACGATCCGAGCATCGTGGACTGGGAGGCGCTGCACGAGCGGGTCATCGACGGCTCCGTCCTGGCGGTCGGCGCCGCGGCGACGGCACGCGACGGCCGGACCGTGCTCTTCCTCGACCGGCACGACCCCTCGCTCCCTCCGGAGCGGGACACCAAGCGCGACATCGACTACGTCGACACCCCCGACGGGCTGCAGCCCGAGCACGTCCTTGCGTCGTCGGCGATCCCCGCCGTGTTCCCGGCCCGGAAGGTCACCCAGCCGGCCGACTGGGCGGGCTGGTACTACGACGGCGGGGTCCGGCTCAACACCCCGTTGAAGCCCGCCATCACCCTCGGACTGGATCACCTCGTCATCGTCGGTACGCATCCGGACCGGTACGACCGCTCGAGTCGGCCCGACCCCACCGCAGGAGCTCCTGAGATCGACGAGTCCCTCATCCCGGTCGTCAACCAGCTGCTGGTCGACCAGCTCGTGCAGGACCTGCAGACCCTGCGCAGCCGCAACACGAAGAAGCCGTCCAAACTGATCCGGTACCTCTTCGCGGGGCCCGAGGACTTCGACACGCTGGCCGAGCTCTCCTGCAAGCGCGCAACCGGGCTCGGCGCCATCCGCGTCCTGCGCAACCTCCTGGCCGGGCCGGCGCGCGGGGAGCTCTCGAGCTACCTGCTCTTCGACGCCGGATACCTTGGGGCGTCCATCGACGCCGGCCGGAAACGAGCGGCCGCGCCCGGCGTGCTCCCGGATGGCGGTCCGGTGCCCTGGCGCACCTGACGGTCCCGGCTACCATGGGCCTGGTCCCAACCGCATCTGCTGCGAGGTCTGCGCAACGGCAACGGGCCGCTGATCCGGATGTGGTCCGGTCAGCGGCCCGTAGCCCGGCGCACCTGGGGATCGCCCGGTGCGCCGAACGCCTCACGGGGTCAGGAGGCGTCGCCCTTCACCCACTTCGACCAGGAGACGTTCCACACGCCGCCGGCCCCGTTGTAGGTCTCCATCGGCCTGCCCGTGCCCTTGGTGATGACGGGGTCGCCGTAGAGGTGGTTCGAGAACAGCCACGATGCGTCGGACATGCTCAGGTTGGTGCAGCCGTGCGAGCCGTTGACGCGGCCGAGGTTCCCCGCGGCCCAGGGGGCGGCGTGGATGAACTCACCGCTGTTGGTCATCCGGATCGCGTACGGGACGTCGAGGGTGTAGTCCTCCTCGGCGTTGATGCTCTCGCCCGTCATCTCCTTGACCCGGTAGGACTCCATCAGAACCTTGATTCCGGAACGGGTCTCCCAGCCGGGCTTCCCGAGGGCGATGGGCATCGTCCGGATCGTCTTGCCGTTGCGGACCACCTTGGCCATGTGCGTCGCAGAGTCGACCTTGATGACCTGGGAGCGGCCGATTCGGAAGTCGCGCTGCGCATCAGCGACCCACCGCAGGTCGTAGGACCGGGTGGTGGGGATCACGTCCATGGTCTTGTACGTGTCGACCGCCACCTTGGTGCCGGCCGGCCAGAACTCCTTGGGCCGGTAGACAGCGTTCCGGTCATCGACCCAGGCCCAGCCGGCCTTGCCGATCGACTTCGAGGTCGTGATCGTGACGTGGCTGAGGGCGGCGTCGCGAACCGCCTCGGGCACCTCCCGGTTGAACCTGACGCGGATCACGATCCCGGTGCCGTACGTCCCATCGCTGGGGCTCATGCTCTCGATCGTCAGGTCCTTGACCTTCTTCTCCGGTGCCACGGGGGCCGACGCGACGGCCGGGGCCGCCCCGTCGAACCAGGCGGCCACCGGATTGGCGATCAGCACAACACTGGTCATCCCAAGTAGGGCGGCAAGGACTGCGGCAAGGCTCAGCGCGCGACTTCTCATGTCCCAGGGATGCCCGCCGGGACCAGTGCCGAAACGTGATCCGCGCCTTTCCGGGGCGTTCCTGATGTATGCCCGGGGCGCCAGGGGCAGGCCTGGTTGTGCTCACGGCGGTGGCCAACCTGCCCGGGGGCTCAAGGACTGCCAGGCCTGCGTCACTGCCCGGTCCGGGAGGCTGTGACGGCGGCTGGCGCGGCGGTGCCTGGCGTCAGCCGGGCGAGGGACGGCCGGGCCAGTCGGTCACGGCCAGCGCGCGATCTCCCGGGCGAGCTCCGCGCGCAGTTCGGCCGCGGCCGCGCCCGTGATGCCCCGCTCGGCCAGGTGGTGGTCCAGGGCGTGGGTGGCGAACGACAGCAGGGACTGGGGCCGCACGGCCTTGATGGCCGCGAACGCCTCGGCCGGGGCCATCCCGGATTCCAGCAGAACGGCGAAGCCCATGGAGGGTCCCCGCCCGCGGCCGCCCTGGCAGTGGGTGAACAGGACGCGATCCGGGTCGGAGAGCACAGCGCGGGCGTGGGTGAGGCCGGTGTCGAACCAGCCCTCCTCAGGCTCGTCGAGGCCGTCCTCCTGCGGGGCGGTTGCGTAGCCGATGCCCGCTGACTGCGCGACCTCGCGAGCTGCGGGCGTGGCCTCCGCGCGGCAGTCCAGGATGTCGGTCACGCCCAGGCGGCGCAGCTCCGCGACCTCGCCCACCGGGTCAACGGTCGGGCCGCTGCCGGGGGCGCCGCCAACGAAGAGGAAGCCGGTCACCCGGTTGGCGTTGGCCAGGACTGGTTGCCGATCGGTCATGGACAGACGGTAGCGGGCGCCGGGAGTTGGCGCGGCTGGGGCCGGCGTCGCGGGGATGAGGTTGTCCTTCGCTGAGCCGGCCCTGTGGACTCGGGGCCTCAGGTCCCAGCCACCCGATTGACGGGCTTGCCGGAGCTGACCCACGATCCGGTGCCGCCGAGGACGTTGACCGCTCGGCGCCCGTTGCGTGCCAGCCACGAGCTGGCCTGCATGGATCGGCCTCCGGACTGGCAGATCACGTAGAGGGGCTTGCTGGCCGGTAGCTCGGAGACGCGCAGCGGGAGCAGCGAGAGCGGGATGTTGACCGC
>JBAVLA010000366.1:0-11505 GCA_049688595.1 Candidatus Nanopelagicales bacterium
TCACGCGGACTGTCGAGCCCCGGTCACTTCCCGGAGGGTCCCGCGGCCGTCACTTCGCTTCGCCGGCGACATTCGCCTTGTGCTCGGCGTGGTCCTCCGCAACGCTGCCGTAGCCGTATGCGTACCCGACCTCGCTGGGCCTGCGTCGCGGAGCGAAGTTCAGCACCGTGCCGAGCACCCGCGCGTTGACCTGACGCAGGGACTCCGAGGCCTCCTCGACCTGCTCACGACGGGTGACGCCGTGCCGGGTCACCAGGATTGCTCCGTCGGTTGCAGTGGTGAGGATTGCCGCGTCGGTCACAGGCAGAAGCGGCGGGGCATCCAGGAGGACGATGTCGTAGCGCCTCGTGAGCTCCTCCAGCAACTCCGTCATCTGCCGAGAGCCCAGCAACTCGCTCGGGTTGGGCGGAATGGCCCCGGAGGGCAGGAAGTCCAGTAGCCCCCGCTGCCAGCTGATGATCGCTCGGTCGACGGTCTCCCGCCCTATCAGCACGTCCGTCAGGCCAACCGAGCCATCAACACCCAGGTACTCGGCGATCTTGGGTCGACGGAGATCTGCCTCGAGGAGCAGGACCTTCGTGCCGCCCTGGGCCAGCGCTATGGCAAGGTTGCAGGCGGTCGTCGACTTGCCCTCCTGCGGCACGGACGACGTGATCACGACCGACCGCGGCGGGTTCTCGATGTCCACGTACTGGAGGTTGGTCCGGATGGTTCGGTAGGACTCGGCCCGCGGGGTTCCACGCAGCGTCACGAGCGGCATCTTGCTGGCCTCGCGATCGAAGGAGATCACCCCGAGCGGCACGGCTTCCGACGCCTCCTCAAGATCGGCAGCGGACTTGATCGTCGTGTCCATCAGCTGGCGGACGATCGAGATGGTGACCCCGGCCAGGAGGCCGAGCAGTGCGCCGAGCAGGATGTTCAGCAGCGTCTTGGGCGAGACCGGATCGGAGGGCACCAGCGCCGGCCGGATCAGCTCGACCTTCACCGGCTGCGTGCCGGCCTGGGTGGTCTCCAGCCGGACGATCTCCCGGGCCAGGGACTTCGCGGTGGCGTTGGATATGTCCGCCGCGCGCTGGGCCGAGGTGTCCGTCGCGGTGATGTTCAGCAGGACCGTGCCCGTTGGACTGTTCGCTGACACGCTGTTGGCCAGCTCATCAGTCGTGGTGTCCAGGCCCAAGCTCTCGATCACGGGCTCAAGCACGTCGGGGCTGTACAGGACCTCCACGTAGGACCTCACCCGCTGCTGGACGAACGTGCCGCCCGAGAGCAGCTCCTCGCCGGCCCGGACTGTGGCGAACAACTGGGAGGTCGCCTCGTAGGTCGGGGTGGTCACCGCGGACATCCCCAGGGCCAGGAGGGAACCCACCAGCGTCGAGATGAAGATCATCGGCCAGGACGACCTGAGGGTCTGCCAGTATTCACGCGGGGTCATCGGACCACATCACTCCTTCGGCCTGAGGGCTTTCGGCGACTCGGCTAACAGCCGTCAACGTTAAAGTATACCTAAGGTCTGGGATGCTCCTGCCTGTCGTGTAGGCAGGAATACGCCGATACCGGGAAATCGGTGGAGAGGGCCTCGCTGTTCGCCGGCGGTGCGCCTCGCCGTTCACCGGCAGTGCCGCCGGTGCCAGGCGACCAGCGAGATGTCGGTCAGGCTCGCTATCTGGTCCACGATCACCCTATGTCGCGCCCCGTCGTCGCGGGCCTGCTCCCAGGAGGGCCGGAAGTGCGGCTCGAGGCAAGCGGGGGCGGCGAGCACGAGCGTCGCGGCCAGCTCCTGGACCATCGCATGTTGCCGCCGGTAGGTCTGCGCTGAGCCCTTGCGCTGCATCACGAACAGGTTGGCGATGCCCTTCAGGACGCTCACCTCACGGCGGATGTGGTCGGGGACCTCCAACGTGCCCAGGTAGCGGGCCAGCTGCGGCTGCTCATGGGCCTCTCTCGTGGCGACCTCGGCTGCGGCCGTGAAGCGGCCGATGAGGCGGCTGGCCATGTCCTTCAGGGCGGCGAGGTCGCGCAGGCTCGCCGTGTAGGCGACGGGCCAGAACGGCGCGGCGAGGAGGCGGTCAAGCGTGTCGGCCAACTCTGCTGGATCGGCTCCCGGCAGGTACTCGTCTGCTACAAGCTGGACCAGCGCCGCAGCCGTCGCCCGGTCGTGCAGGGAACGCAGGTCGATGTGGCCGGCGTGGATTCCGTCCTCGACGTCGTGGACGCTGTAGGCGACGTCGTCAGCCCAGTCCATCACCTGTGCCTCGAAGCACCGCTGACCGTCGGGTGCCCCGGCCCGCATCCACAGGAAGGCTGGCATGTCGTCGGGGTACGCCCCGAACTTGCGGCTGCTCGGCCCACGCGGCCAGGGGTACTTGGTCGCGGCGTCCAGCGTTGCGCGGGTCAGGTTCAACCCAACCGAGCGCTCCCCGGGGGGGCTCGCTGCAGGTTGCCCGAACGCCTTGGCCTCCAGCCGCGTGAGTACTCGGAGGGTCTGGGCGTTGCCCTCGAATCCGCCGATCCCGCTGCACAACTGGTCGAGGACGTCCTCTCCGTTGTGGCCGAACGGCGGGTGGCCCAGGTCGTGGGCCAGGCACGCGGCCTCCACCAGGTCGGGATCGCAGCCGAGCGCCGCACCGAGCTCCCTGCCGACCTGGGCGACCTCAAGCGAGTGGGTCATGCGGGTCCGCGGGAAGTCGCCCTCGCCGGCGATCATCACCTGAGTCTTGGCCGCCAGCCTGCGCCAGGCCGCGCTGTGCAGGACCCGTGCGCGATCCCGGGCGAACTCGGAGCGGCCAGGACGCTTCGGCGGCTCGGCGACCCAGCGTTGGAGGTCGGCGAGTTCGTAGCCGGGGGAGGACACGCGTCCACCGTATGAGGCACCTCTGACAGTTGCCAGCCCGAACCCACCGAGGAGATCGAGTTGCTCATCGTCGGGCGCCGGCAGGATGGAGGCCCCGGGGCGCTCCGCTCCTTCCCGATCAGTGATCGAGCCAGACCCCGATCAGGCCCACGGACTCACGCAGCACCTGTTCGGTCCCGATGGACGTGCCGGGGCCCTCGGCGGTGGGGGAGACCCGGGCGTGCAGTCCCATGGCGTTGGCCAGGGCATGCGCGCGCGCCATGTGCGTCGGGTCGGTGACGATGGTGACGGTGCGCAGCCCCTCCTGCGCGGCGATGGTCGCGACGTTTCGCAGCGACTCCTCGGTGTCGTCGCCGAACGGCACGGCGATGACCTGGCGGCGCCGCAGCCCCTCCGCGACGAGCTCCTCCTTGCCGGTCTGCGCCTCAGAAGTGATGTCGCCGAACTGGAACCCGCCGACGGTGATGATCGTGTCGCTCACGCCGTCGCTGACGAGTTGATGGGCGTGGGCCAGGCGGTTGGCCAGGATTGGCGAGGGGGCACCCTGGTACTGGGCTGCCCCGAGCACGACGACGGCGTCGGTCGGTGTCCGGTCATCAGTGGTCGCCCACCGCATGACCTCTGCCGCGGCACCGATGGGCAGGACCATGGTCGTGACCGTGACCGTGGCGACCAGTGCCGCGAACCTGCGACGGGTGCGGCGTCGTCGGGACTGCTGCGGACGAGCCGGGCTCCACTCGAGCAGGATTGCCGGCGCTGTCATGCCGGGATCCTCCCATGGCGCCCGAAGGATCCATCGGAGCCTGTGGACATCTGCGCGGGAGTGTCGGACCCCTGCCTAGGATCGGACCCAGTCGGGTCTGGTGGGCCGGTGGGCACCTCGCTTGAGGGAGTCGGCCGGCGCGAGCGATTGGAAGGGGGGTGGGGAGCCGGGACCGTAACACGGTCATCGTGCCCCAGGGAAGCCAATGGCTGGACGTGTGCGCGCAGACGACATCGCGGAGGTTCGCGAGCGCATCCGCATCGACTCCGTGATCGGCGAGGTCGTCACGCTGCGCTCGGCGGGTGCCGGGTCGCTCAAGGGCCTGTGCCCCTTCCATGAGGAGCGCTCGCCGAGCTTCCACGTGACCCCCGGACGAGGCCTCTACTACTGCTTCGGATGCGGTGAGGGCGGTGACGTCGTCGACTTCCTCATGAAGCACGACCACCTGAGCTTCACGGAGGCCATCGAGAAGCTCGCGGAGCGCGCCGGGGTGCGGCTTCGCTACGAGGACGGACCAGGCCCAAGCCGGGGCGGGGGACCGAACCGCACCAGGCTGGCTCAGGCGAACAAGGCGGCTGCCGCATTCTTCACGCTGGCACTGGCCTCTGCGGAGGCCCAGGTCGGCAGGCAGTTCCTGGTCGAGCGCGGATTCGATGCCAACGCGTGCGAGCAGTTCGGGGTCGGCTTCGCGCCGCGGTCCTGGGACGCCCTCCTGAGTCACCTTCGATCGGCCGGATTCGGCGACCCGGAGATCCTGGCCGCGGGGCTGGCCGCCCAGGGTGCCCGAGGCACGTACGACCGCTTCCGCGGCCGGCTGACATGGCCCATCCGGGACGCCGCCGGTGACGTGCTCGGATTCGGGGCCCGCAGGCTGTTCGACGATGACGACGGACCCAAGTACTTGAACACGCCGGAGACGCCGCTGTACCGGAAGTCCCAGGTGCTGTACGGCATCGACCTGGCCAGGCGCGACATCGCCAGGGCCAAGCAGGTGGTCGTCGTCGAGGGGTACACCGACGTCATGGCTGCGCACCTGGCCGGTGTGACGACCGCGGTTGCCACTTGCGGGACGGCGTTCGGACCGGATCATGCAGCCCTGTTGCGCCGGTACATCCTTGACGACGACGCCTTCGGGGCCGAGGTGATCTTCACGTTCGACGGTGACGCGGCTGGGCAGAAGGCCGCTCTGCGCGCGTTCGAGGGCGACCAGCGGTTCGTCGCCCAGACGTTCATCGCCGTCTCCCCGGACGGGATGGACCCGTGCGAGCTGCGCCTGGCGCGTGGGGACGAGGCCGTGCGCGAGCTTGTCGCCACGCGCACGCCCCTGTTCGCCTTCGCGATCCGGTCGGCCCTGTCCGGCTTCGACCTGTCAACCGCCGAGGGCCGAGTCGGTGCGGTGCGCCGCGCGGCCCCACTGGTCGCCAGGATCCGCGACGCGGCCCTCAGGCCGGAGTACACCAGGCTTCTCGCCGGATGGGTCGGCGTCCCGGAACAGGAGGTTCGGTCGGCCGTGACTGCGGCTGGACGTCCGGGCGGGTCAGCAGCGGGACGTCCGGGCGGGTCAGCAGCGGGACGTCCGGGCCCGGCCAGGACCGGTGGGTCCAGCGGTTCACCGCCCGCCCCCACACCAGCCCGGACTGTCCGGCCGCATCCGCGGGATCCGGCGCTGTTCGTGGAGCGTGAGTCGTTGAAGTGCGCCTTGCAGGTGCCCGAGCTCACGGGGGACTGGTTGGCGTCCATCGGGCCTGAGTGCTACAGCCATCCCAGCTACGCCGCTGTGCTGGCTGCGATCACCGCTGCCGGGGGCCCGACCCCGGGCCTCGCCGGGGGTCGCTGGGCGGACGCGGTGCTCGCAGCATGCGCCGACGACTCCGAGCGGGCGCTGGTCCGCGAGCTCGCGGTGGAGCCGCCGATCACGACGGGGGAGCCTTCGGCCAGGTACGTGACTTCGATCCTGGCGCGCCTGCTCTCCGATGAGGCGGGCAGGCGGCTCGCCGAGCTCAAGCGAACATTGGGGCAGCTGGATCCGGTCCGGCAGGCCGAGCAGGTCTCCGCCGTGTTCGCCGACCTGATGGATCTGGAGAACTACCGGCGCGAGCTGGCACGTGCTGGTCAGGAGGATCTCTGATGCGGTGGCGGCGGGAGCCCGATTCGCGGGTGGCTCGGCTGCTCGAGGGGGTCAGGGGCGAGCGTGCCCTCGCATGGGGGGAACTGGTCGACGGGTCGGTCGCGGTGTGCACGGAGCACGCCCTGTACACCGGGGCCGGGGCAAGGATCCCCTGGGACCTGGTCGTCCGGGCCGCGTGGTCCGAGGAGTTCCTGGACCTCGTCGCGCAGTCCGCGCCGGGGTCCTCGACAAGGCAGATGCGCCTGCGGTTCCGGCAGGCCGGGGAGGTGCCGGCGGTCGTGCGGGAACGGGTCGAGTGGACCGTGCTGGCCTCCCAGCACGCCGATCTCGAGCATCCGGATGGGCGATCCGGGGGAGCCACGCTCAACGCGCGGCGATCGCCGGAATCGGGCGAGGTCCGGTGGGCGATCGTGTTCGACCGGGGCCTCGACACCCGCGACCCCGGTTGGCGGGAGGCGGCGGACCGCGCGCTGGCTGAGTTGCGGTCCCGGATGGGCGTGTGAACGTGGCTGGTCGTTTTGGGCTCAGCGTCGGGGCGTTGGTATCCTTGTCCGGCTTGATCCCCCATAGCTCAATTGGCAGAGCGTCCGGCTGTTAACCGGCAGGTTCTTGGTTCGAGTCCAAGTGGGGGAGCCCATACTCTGGGCCGATGCAGCACGGCCACGGTCTGCCTTCGGGCCAGCGACGGATTCGTACGTTCCACCCCCGACGCAGCCGGATGACGCCCAGCGCAGCCTCGGCACTGGGCCGACTCCTTCCGACATGGGGGGTCCAGGCGCACGGCGCTCCCGCCGACCTGGCCGACCTGTTCGACCCGCCGCTACCCGTGGTCCTGGAGATCGGGCCGGGGATGGGCCAGGCCACTCTCGCCATGGCGAGAGCCGATCCGGCGACTGGGGTCGTCGCGGTCGACGTGCACACGCCGGGCATCGGCGCGCTGCTGGCCGCTGTCGAGCGGCTTGGGCTGGCGAACGTGCGCGTGTGCGTGGGTGATGCCGTCGACCTGATGGACCGGCTCGGTCCCGGCACGCTGGCCGGGATCCGCGCCTACTTCCCGGACCCCTGGCCCAAGGTGCGCCACCACAAGCGCCGGCTCATCCAGCCGGCATTCGTGCGCCGGGCGGCTGAGCTCCTGGCTCCCGGGGGCACGCTGCACCTGGCCACGGACATGGCCGACTATGCCGACCAGATGCTGGCTGTCTGCGCCGCGGAGCCCTTGCTGGAGAACATCTCCGAGGGGTTCCTCGAGCGCCCCGCCTGGCGGCCGGAGACAGGCTACGAGGCCCGGGGGATCGCCGCTGGTCGGCCCAGTCGCGACCTCATCCTGCGCCGACGCTGACTGCTGGGGCCACGCACCTGATCCGGCGCCGGCGCAGCCGCCCCACTCGGCCCGTGCAGGAATTCGGTGGGTCGTGGTCGTTCTTGTGACCAGAACCCACCGAATTCACGGGACCTCGCGCAGTCCCACCGCACCTCACCCTCGATGCGGCATGATCGCGCCCTCTGGAATCACGCCGAGCCGACCCGCCTGGTAGTCCTCGATCGCCTCGATGATCTCGGCCCGGGTGTTCATCACGAACGGACCGTAGGCCACGACCGGCTCGCGCAGGGGGACGCCGCCGAGCAGCAGCACCTCCAGCGTCGGCGCGCGCAGCGACTGCGACGCGGCTGCCTGCAGCGTCAGGTGGTCGCCCGACCCGAGGGTGGCCAGCTGCCCGCCGGACAGGGGATGCCCGTTGCCGCCCACGCTTCCCGATCCGGAGAGGGCGTACGCGAGGGCGTTGAAGGTCCGCCGCCAGGGCAGTTCGAGCCGGGCGCCGGGAGCCAGGGTGGCGTGCACGACGGCGATGGGCGACTGGCTGCGTCCCGGCCCGGTGTGGCCGGCGACCGTCCCCGCGAGGATCCGGATCAGTGCGCCGCCGTCCTGGGACGACACGAGCGTGACGTCGGTGCCCTCCAGCGGTTGGTAGGCGGGCGGGAGCCACTTGCGGGCGCGGGGGAGGTTGATCCAGAGCTGGATCCCGTGGAACAGCCCGCCGGACATCACCAGCGACTCCGGCGGCGTCTCGATGTGCAGGATCCCACTGCCGGCCGTCATGTACTGGGTGCCGCCATCCTCGATCACGCCGCCGCCGCCATGTGAGTCCTGGTGGATGAAGGTGCCGTCCATCAGGTAGGTGAACGTCTCGAAGCCCCGATGCGGGTGCCACGGGGTGCCCCTCGGCTCGCCGACGCCGTATTCGACCTCGCCCATCTGGTCCATGTGGACGAAGGGATCGAGGTCGGCCAGGTCAACGCCGGCGAAGGCACGTCGGACCGGGAATCCCTCGCCCTCCAGACCATGTGGGGCTGTCGTCACGGAACGGACTGGGCGGGGGCCGGGACCCGGGCGAGGGGGACTCGATACGCGGAAGGGCCATCGTGTCGGCGGTCACGGCGGGCATCTGGCCTCCTGGGATCCGAGTTGCCTCCAACAGTCAACGCCGTGCCATCAGCGGGCATTCCGACCCGCTCCAGCCTGCAGACGATTCCGACCGTCAGATCGTCGAAATCGGGTGCCGGGTTGCTGGCGGGGGAAGTGGTGGCAGGTCCGGCGGACATGCCCTAGAGTTCGTTGCGGGTTGCCCGCCCGGAGGGGGGATTCATGGCCGCTCAAGAGGTCGTGATGTCGCGGGGCCGTACGTGGCGCAAGGCGAGGATGTTCGCGGCAGCGGTGGGCGTGGGCGGCCTGCTCGGCTCCACGGCCCTCGTCGGCCCAGCAGCCGCCACGGGATCGCCGGCGACGCCCGCGCCAGCCTCCGACGTCGCCTTCGAACTGACCCTCCTGCACAACAACGACGGCGAGTCGCAGCTCGTCAACGCCCCTGGGCAGCCGGACTTCGGCGGGGTCGCCAGGTTCAAGTCCGTGGTCGACAAGCTCAAGGCCCAGGCCCTCACGATCGCGCCCGGTTCCGACCGCGGGGTCAAGCGAGCAGCCGTGATGATCTCCAGCGGCGACAACTACCTCGCGGGTGCCCGGTTCCAAGCCAGCCTGGACAAGGGCGTCCCCTTCTACGACTCCATCGCCCTCAAGGCGGTCGGATATGACGCACTGGTGATCGGCAACCACGAGTTCGACTTCGGACCCGACGTCCTGGCCGACTTCATCGACGGATTCGACGGCACCGCGACCTTCCTGTCCGCGAACCTCGACGTATCGCAGGAGCCGCGTCTGGCGGCGTTGCGCGAGGGGGGAATCCTTGCCTCGTCGAAGGTGCTCAAGGTCCGCGGGGAGGAGCTGGGCATCATCGGGGCCACGACGCCACGCCTGCCGTCCATCTCCAGCCCGCGCAAGGTGGTGGTCGACCAGGACGTCGCGGGGGTCGTGCAGGACGAGGTAGACCAGCTGACCGGCCGCGGCGTGGAGAAGATAGTCCTCGTCAGCCACCTGCAGAGCGTCCAGGAGGATGAAGCACTGCTTGGGATGCTCACCGGCGTCGATGTGGCGATCGCAGGCGGCGGCGACGAGCTCCTGGCGAATCCGGGCACCCCTCTCGTCCCCGGGGACGTGGTCAACGTGCCCAGCTACCCGCTGGATGTGACGGACGCGACGGGTGCCACCGTGCCCGTCGTCACCACCGCTGGCGACTACAAGTACGTGGGACGTCTGGTGGTCCGCTTCGACAAGCAGGGGCGGGTCATCGAGGTCGACAAGAGCAGCGGTCCGGTCCGCGTATCGGGGGTGGCCCCGGACGCCGTGGCTCCAGAGCCCTTCCTGCAGTCCGACGTGGTGGGTCCGGTCAAGGAGTACGAGGCCGCGCTGGATCTCAACGTGCTGGCCGATTCCGAGGTTGCCCTCGACGGGCGGCGGTCGCCCGGGGTGCGCGATCGCGAGACGAATCTGGGCGACCTGATGGCCGATGCCGTGCTCAATGCGGCCATGACCCGAGCCGCCGCGTTCGGTGTTGACGTGCCGCAGGTGGCGTTCCAGAACGGGGGCGGCATCCGGAACAACTCGCTGATCCCGCCTCGGCGGCTGACCGAGAAGGACACCTTCGACATAGCGGCGTTCGCCAGCTTCGTGTCCGTCGTTGAGGACGTGCCGCGCACGGTGATCAAGCAGACGCTGGAGAACGCGGTGTCCACGATCCCGGTCGCTGACGGTCGGTTCGCCCAGGTGGCTGGACTGCGCTTCGAGTATGACGCCACCCGAACGGCGCAGGTGACCGCGTCCGACGGCTCGATCACGACCGCCGGCGACCGGGTGCGGCGGGTTGTCCTGGACGACGGGACGGTCCTGGTCGACGGCTACGCGGTCGTGGCCGGCCCAACGATCGACGTGGCAACTCTGGACTTCCTCGCTCGCCCACCAGGCGGTGACCAGTATCCCTTCGCCGCTGCCAGCCTGCCGTTCACGACCGTCGGCATCACCTACCAGCAGGCTCTCGTGGAGCAGTTGACCGAGGTTCTGGGCGGCGTGGTCCCGGCCGGCGAGTACCCCGAGGGTGGCGAGGGGCGCATCGTCCGTGTGGGCTGAGCGGGTCGCGCCGGCTGCAGCGTGCAGTCCAATCTGACGAACTGGTCGTCGGATTCGACTGCAGCCATGGGCTCAGATGGCCGTCGGAGGGCAGGATGGGTCCATGCACTCGCGACGGCTGAGGGTTGCTCTCATCGGGCTCGGTGACATCGCGGCGAAGGCCTACCTCCCTGTGCTGGCCGCCGACCGGGACGTCGAGCCGGTGCTGATCACGCGCGACCCCAAGAAGCTGGCCCATCTCCAGAAGTCCTGGCGGGTCGACAGCGCCTACCCCACCGTCGAGGACGCCCTGGCGACGGGCGAGGGCTTGGATGCCGCGTTCGTGCACGCGGCCACCGTGGCGCATCCGGCCATCGCGATGGCGCTGATCGGGGCGGGCGTGCCGGCGTTCATCGACAAGCCGCTGGCACTCTCGGCGGCGGACGCCCGCGCCGTGGTCGAGCGGGCACGCAGCCGCCGGGTCTCGATGGCCGTCTGCTTCAACCGACGATTCGCTCCCGCCTACGCCGAAGTTGCCCGGTGGCCCGGTCTGGACACGGTGGTCCTGACCAAGAACCGGTTGGCGCTGCCGGACGACCCGCGGCTCTTCGTCTTCGACGACTTCGTGCACGTCGTGGACACGCTGCGGTTCATGGTCACCCCGGAGCCCGAGCACCTCGATGTCGTCAGCCGACCGGGACCGGACGGGACGCTGGCCCGACTCGCGGTCGTCATGCGCCAGGGCCATCGGCTCGGAGTCGGGATCATGGACCGGGACAGCGGGCAGACCGTTGAGGTCCTTGAGGCGATGGCACCGAGCCGGGCCCGACAGGTCACCGACCTGGCTGACGTGGTCGATCGCGAGAGCGGGGCTGCCCATCGCAAGCAGCCGGACAACTGGGCCTCGGTGTCCCACCAGCGGGGGTTCGTGGCGATGGTCGGACAGTTGCTCGACTCCGTGCGTGCTGGTGAGGTCCTCGACGGGGCAGACGCGCTGGCCACCCACGAGCTGTGCGAGCGGATCCTGACCGAGGTCCAGAGCAACTGGGCGTGACCGGTGATCCCAACGCGCGCACAGCGGGGGCCGACCCTGGTGGGCCGGCCCCCGCTGTGGCTGCCCGGCTGCCGTGGTTCGGCTTTGGGGCGGGTGTCGCGGTGGATGCGACTACATGTTCAGCGTCACCGACGCTGAGGTCGCGCCGAGGTAGCCGTACTTGCTGGCGACCTTGACCCGGTAGGTGCCCTTGGCCAGGTTCAGGGTCCGGGTC
>JBAVLA010000367.1:0-14865 GCA_049688595.1 Candidatus Nanopelagicales bacterium
GACCCGCGCTGCCGGGCCCCGTGTCCGTCCCAGGGGCTGGCGCGGTCGTCATCAGCATGGCGCCGGACTCCAGCGGATAGCCGTGCTCCGCGCTGAGCGCCAGGTACAGGTAGGGCTGTTCGAACTCTGGGAAGTCGAACCCGGACACGATCGGGATGGCTGCGAGCGACTCCTCCCGGGCAGCGACCAGCGCCGGGCGCAGCGCGAGCAGCTCGGCGCGGGTGGGCAGCCTGTGGAACCCCCCGACGCGCACGTTGATCGGGTGCACGGGTCGACCGCCGACCACGGTCATCAGCTCGTTGCCGGTGCGCTTGATGCGCAGCGCCGACTCGACCAGGGCCCGATGGTCGCGGGCCATCTCGATGGCACCGTCGTAGCCGAGCAGGTCCGGGGCATGCAGGAAGAAGATGTGCAGCGCGTGGCTCTCGATCCACTCCCCGCAGTACAGCAGGCGGCGCAGCAGCCGGATCTCCTCTGGGATGCTCACGCCGCAGGCGTCCTCGATCGCCAGGCAGGCGCTCATCTGGTAGGCAACAGGGCAGATCCCGCAGATGCGCGCGGTGATGTCGGGCGGCTCGGTGTGTGCGCGGCCGCGCAGGAAAGCCTCGAAGAACCTCGGCGGCTCGAATATGCGCAGGTGCACGTCGAGCACGCGGCCGTCCTGGACGTGCACGTGCATGCCACCCTCGCCCTCGACCCGGGCCAGGGTGTCCACGCTGAGCACGTGGCTGCCGGAGGTCAGCTTGTGGGTCATCGGGACTCCTCCGTGGGCGCCGCCGCATGCTCTTCTCCCGCGCGGACCCGCTCGTGCGCGATGCTCTCCTCCCGGAACGGCACGGCGCCGGCGTTGAACGTCCTGAACACGCGCAGGACGTCGGCCTCGGACATGCCGAGGCCCCGCAGGCGCTCGGCCAGCGACGTGGTGTTGGGCGTGTCCTGCGGCCCGAAGCAGCCGTAGCAGCCCCGGTGGAACGTCGGGCAGAGCGCCCCGCAGCCGGCCTGGGTAACCGGCCCGAGGCACGGCGTGCCGTGGGCGACGGCCACGCAGGTCGTCCCACGGCGCTTGCACTCCACGCAGACGCTGTACGAGGCGATCCTGGGCCTGCGGCCCGCCAGGAGGGCCGCGATGACTTCGAGCAGCTGGCCGGAGTCGATCGGGCAGCCCCTCAGCTGGAAGTCGACCGTGACGTGCGCGGAGATCGGCGTGGATCGGTCCAGCGTGGCCAGGTAGGCGGGGTGGGCGTAGACGATCGACAGGAACTGCCCGACGTCGGCGAAGTTGCGAAGCGCCTGGATGCCGCCGGCCGTGGCGCAGGCCCCGATCGTCACCAGGTGACGGGAGGAGGCGCGCACCTGCTGGATCCGCTCGGCGTCGGCCGGCGTCGTGACCGAGCCCTCCACGAGGCTGATGTCATACGGCCCGGCCACGACGGCGCGGGTGGCCTCGGGGAAGTACGCGACCTGCACCCGGTCGGCGACCGCCAGCAGCTCGTCCTCGCAGTTGAGCAGGGTGAGCTGGCATCCGTCGCAGGAGGCGAACTTCCACACGGCCAGGGTGGGGCGGTCGGGAGCTCCCAAGGGATTCGGGGGGGCCACGGCCGACGATGGGGTGGGTGCTGGCGCGGTCATCACAGCTCCCGGATGTCCAGCAGCTGGGCCAGCCGGTCGTAGCCGAGCACGGGGCCGTCGACGCACAGGAACAGCTCGCGCAGCTGGCAATGCCCGCACAGCCCCACGCCGCACTTCATGTTGCGTTCCATGGAGAGCCGGATCCTGCGGGGCGGCACCCCGCGGGCCACCAGCGCGGTGGCTGCGTATCGCATCATCACCTCCGGCCCGCAGACCAGCGCCAGGGCGTGCATCGGGTCGAAGCCGGCACGTGCCACGAGTGCGGTGACCAGCCCGACGCGGCCGGTCCAGCTCGGCGGGCCGTAGTCGACGGTCACCTCCACGACGATCCCGTGGGCGGCGGCCCAGGCGCGCAGGTCGTCGGCGAACAGGACGTCCTCGGGTGAGCGTGCCCCGTAGAGCAGCACCACGCGGTTGTACTCGGAGCGCATGGAGGCGACCTCGATCAGCGCCGGCCGGAGTGGGGCCAGGCCGATCCCGCCGGCAACCACCACCACGTCGCCCCCCGTGCCGTCGGACACGTCCCACCCGGTGCCGAACGGGCCGCGCGCGCCGACCCTGGTGCCGGGCCGGGCGCCGACCAGGGCGTGCGTGACGGATCCGACGTCGCGGATCGTGTGCTGGAGCGGGCCGGTCCGGGTCGGGTCGCCGCAGATCGAGATGGGCACCTCACCGACACCGAAGGCGTGCAGCATCATGAACTGCCCAGCGGCGTGGCTGATCGGTGGGCCGTCGACGGGCTCCAGTGAAAGGGTCACGGTGTCGCGGGTGTCCAGATGGGTGCCAACCACCTGGAACAGCCGGGGCAGCATCGGGTCCTGGCCGCTCAGCGGGGCCGCGCCGGCGATCGACGGCGCGGCAGGCGCGCTCATCCCGGGCCGCCGTACAGGTCCAGCAGCCGGATCCGGGCCGCCTGCAGCCGGTCGTACATGACCCCGGCCACGCGCTGCATCAGGGCGAATCCGAGTTGCGGGTCGGCTTGGCACTTCTCGCGCAAGCAGGCGCCGTCCAGGGCCACGGCCCGGACCGGCGACACCGCCCGCGCGTCGAACAGCCACCGGTATGGTGGGACCATCCACGACCACCCGATGACGTCGCCGTCGTCCACGGTTTCGATGACGAGGGTCCCGCGACGCGGATCGTGCACCTCGAGGGCGACTCGACCCGCGCGGATCACGTAGAAGGTGTTGGCCGGCTCGCCGGCACGGAACAGGACCTGGCCGTCCCGCATGTGCACGTTCTGGGCGCAGCCGACGACCAGGTCCATGGCCTGCTGATCCAGGCCCGCGAAGAACGGGTGCTCGGGCAGGTACTCGGCGAGGGTGCGCATTCAGGTGTCCTCCAGGTCCGGGCCCGGCGGCGCGGTTGCTGCGGCTGGCCGGCTCGCCCGCCGGAACGCAGCCACCTCCTGCGTCAGGTCGATGCCGGCCGGGCACCACGTGATGCAGCGACCGCATCCGACGCACCCGGACGATCCGAACTGGTCCACCCACGCCGCCAGCTTGTGGGTCAGCCATTGGCGGTACCGGGCGGCCGTCGATGTCCGCACGGCCCTCCCGTGCAGGCGCGAGTACTCCATCGAGAAGCAGGAGTCCCAGATCCGGTGGCGCTCGTCGATCTCCCCGGACAGGTCGCTGACGTCCTCGACGCTGGTGCAGAAGCAGGTCGGGCACACCATGGTGCAGTTCGTGCAGGCCAGGCAGCGGCCGGCCACGTCGTTCCACTGCGGGCTCTCCGCGCTGGCGTACAAGAGGTCGCGCAGGTCCGAGGTGTCCAGGCTGCGGCCCATCCGGGCGACTGCTCCGGTGACCGCGGCGTCGACGGCCGCGAGGTCGGCGGGGGATGCCTGCGTCGTGGGCAGCGCCGCCAGGAGCTCCTCGCCCGCGGCGGTCCCGGCCTCGGCGAGGAAGCGGTGCTCGCCGTCCGCCAGCAGCTCGGTGAGCGTCAGGTCGGCCCCCGGGCCTGGCTTCGGGCCGGTGCCCATCGAGGCGCAGAAGCATGTCCCGGCCGGATCGGTGCACGTGACCGCGACGAGGAGCATGTCGGCCCGCCGGGAGGCGTAGTGCGCGTCGATCGCGCTGCGACCCATGAGCACCTGATCCTGGATGCCGATCGCGGCCAGGTCGCAGCCACGCACGCCGAGCAGCGCCACCTTCCGTGTCGCCGCATCGCCGCCCACCTCTGCGGTCGAGACGTCGTAGCCCGCAGTGGTGCGGGTCCCACGCCAGAGCACCTCGTCGGCGGCGAGGAGGAACGGCTTGGCCGACTGCGCGGGGGCGGCGAACCCGAACAGTGCATCGTCGTCCCGGGCCCGCGTGCGGTACTGCCCGGCCGCCTGGGCATCGCCGACGCCCCGGGGCAGCTCGTCGATGCAGGTGATCTCGGCTGGGACGATCGCGGCGTCACGCACGGTCGGGCCGATCACCCGATACCCACGCTCACGCAGGGCGTCGATCAACGCCTGCAGGCCCTGTGGCTCCAGGATCGCGGGACCAGCCATGGGTACCTCCAACGCGCAGCCCGGCCAGCGTAGCGCAGGAGCCATCACGACTCGGGCTGCCCGCGTGGCGCGCACCCGCTGACCTCCCCGAGGCTCGGGTCCGCCCGTCGCTCAGACGCCGAGCTCGTGGGCCACCTCGGCCAGCTCGGCCCCCCCAGCCATCGCAGCAACCAGCTCGTCGAGGCTGACCTCCTCCTTGAGCCAGCGGTTCGTCATGCGGCCGCGCTTGAGCAGCACGAACTCGTCGCCGACCATGAACGCGTGGTGGGGGTTGTGCGTGATCAGCACCACGCCGATGCCGCGATCGCGGGCGTCCCGCACGAACTTCAGGACGCGCCCGGACTGCTTGACGCCCAAGGCCGACGTGGGCTCGTCGAGGATGACGACCTGCGCGCCGAAGTAGACCGCGCGGGAGATGGCCACTGCCTGTCGCTCGCCGCCGGAGAGCGTCCCGATCAGCTGGTCGGGGTCGCGCAGGTCGATCCCGAACATGCCCAGCTGCTCACGGCAGACCGCCTTGGCAGTCGGGATGTCAAGGCGACGGAACGGACCCCACCCCTTGGTGGGCTCGCGACCGAGGAAGAAGTTGCGCCACACGCTCATCAGCGGGATCGTCGCAAGGTCCTGGAACACCGTGGCGATGCCGACGTCGCGGGCGTCCTTGGGCGAGCCGAACCGGGTTGGCTGGCCGGCCACGCTCATCGTCCCGGAGTCGTTCTGGTGCACGCCGGAGAGGATCTTGATGAGGGTGGACTTCCCCGCACCGTTGTCGCCGAGCACGCAGGTGACCCGGCCATGGTTGACGTCCATGGACACCCCGTCGAGGGCGACGACGCTTCCGAACGTCTTGCCGACTGTGTCGAGCCGCAGGTACATGTCACCGGTCATGATGGGCTTCCTCCCGCCCGGTCACGGACCCAGATGTTCAGCATGACCGCGCCGAACAGGATCACGCCGAAGAACGTGAACCGCCAGGTGGAGTCCCATCCGGCGTACTGGATGCCCAGCGTGGTCATGCCCAGGATCAGAGCGCCGAGGCTGGCGCCGATCACCGAGCCGGCGCCGCCGGTCATCAGCGTCCCGCCGACCACCGCTGCGATGATGTAGTAGAACTCGTATCCCTCGCCCTGGCCGGCGCTGACCGAGGTGAGCTCGACGGCGTTGATCGTGCCGACCAGCGCCGCGGCCAGTGACACGACGATGAACATGCTCACCTTGGTGCGCCGGACCGGCACGCCCACGTTCCGGGCGGCGTTCTTGTCCCCGCCAACCGCGTAGATCCAGTTGCCCTGGCGGGTCCGCTGGAGGACCCATGTGCCCAGGGCGATCACCAGCAGCCACCAGCCCACGGCGACCGTGAACGACCAGGTGGAGTCCAGCCGCGAGCCGAACACCCATTGGGCCAGCCCGTAGCCGGGCGCCTCGTCGATCCCGCCGACCCGGACCTGGCCGGTGATGGCCTGCGTGACCCCGGAGTTCAGGCCCATCAGGATGAACATCGTCGCGAGCGTGACGATGAAGCTGGGCAGCTTGGTCCAGGTGACCAGCATCCCGTTGACGAATCCGATGAGGATGGCGAACAGGACCACCACGGGAAGGGCGAGCCAGAAGTTCAGGCCCACCTCCGAGACGAGGATCCCGAGCAACAGGCCGGTGGATCCGGTCATGACTCCGCTGGAGAGGTCGACCTCGCCGCTGATCATCAGCAGGGACACCGCACAAGCCATGATCCCGAAGGAGGCGGATACCCCCATCCAGGACGCGATCCCGCTGGGGGAGTTGAAGGTGCCAGTCTCGTCCACGGCGCTGAAGAAGACGAAGACCACGCCCGCGGCGATGAAGGCGCCGACGGAGGGCCGGACGAGCATGCGGCGCCAGAGGGGCGTGTGGCGCAGGCGCTCGTCGGCGCGCGGTCCCGAGCTGGGGTCCGGGGACGGGGACGCAGTTGGGGCCGACTGGGACGGGATGGGTTCGGGGGCGGTGGCCATGGACTACCTCGTTCCCTGCTCGGCGAGCGCGGCGATCGTTGCGGCGTTCTCCTTGGTGACGAAGCTCGGGCCGGTGGCGGAGATCGCGTGCGCGCCAACCTCGTTCCGGTTGCGGACCGCCAGCTCCAGGTAGATCACGGGCAGGTACCCCTGCAGGTAGGGCTGCTGGTCCACGGCGAAGACGATCGTCCCGGCGCTGACTGCGTCGAGCACGTCGGGGCTCAGGTCGAAGGTGGCCAGCTTGGCGTCGCGTGCGGAGACCTCCTTGGCGGCGGCCATCGCAATGTCGGGGTCCAGGGTCAGCACTGCGTCTGGGGACTGGGCCACCATGGCCGCGCCGATCTCCCTGGCCGTCGAGCTCGGGTCGGCCTTGCCGGTCACCTGGACGTTGACCACCTGACCGCCTGACTCAGCCAGCCCGGTCCTGGCCCCGCTGCACCGCTCCTGCAGGCCGATGTTGTTCACCTCGTGCAGGATGCACAGCACCTTTCGCGCCCCGAGCTCGCCCAGCCGGCGTCCCGCGCCCTCGCCGGCAACCTGTTCGGACTGGCCGACGTGGGTGATCACCTCGGGCATCTCTTCAAGCAGGTCGGACCCGGAGTTCAAGGTGATTATCGGCACGCCGGCCGCCTGGGCCTGGGCCAGCGCTCCGCTGATCGCGCCGATGTCGGGAGCTGAGACGGCCAGCGCGTCGGCCTTCTGGTTCAGTGCGGCCTCGATCATCTCGGACTGCAGCTTGGCGTCCCCCGCCGATCCCTGATAGTCCAGCTTCACCTCGGGCAGGTTCGCGGCCGCGTCGGTCGCACCATTGCGCACGATCGACCAGAACCCGCCGTCGTCGCCGTGCGTGATCATCGCGATCCGGATCGGCCCCTCGTGCGGGGCGGCGCTGTCGCTGGTCGCCGAACCGCGGTCCGTCGGTTCGACCGTGCACGATGCCAGGGCGGGCAGCGTGATCAGGGCGACCGCCAGACCCATGATGGCGCTGCGGCGCGAACGGGGCATGGGCATCGTGGCCTCCGATTGGTGGGCGCTCCCACTCTGGCAGAACCGCCGCGCCGCGTGCGAGGCGTGCGAGCACGTGGCGGCACAGCGGGGCGCATGACTGCCCGGACGGCCGCCCCGCGACGTGCAACGGCCTCTGGCTCGGGCCGGCTCAGGTCGTCGGGCCGGGCAGGCGCTCGGCGTCGAGGCGCGCTGCATAGGCGGCCACCTGCGTGCGCCGTTCCATCCCCAGCTTGGCCAGCAGTGAGGACACGTAGTTCTTCACGGTCTTCTCGGCCAGGTGCATGCTCTCGCCGATCTGGCGGTTGGTCATCCCCTCGCCGATGAGGACCAGGATCCTCTTCTCCTGCTCATTGAGCCGGTCCACGCGGGAGTCTGACCGGGCACCCTGCCGCAGCCGCTCGAGGACCCGCTGGGTGGTCCGTGGATCGAGCAGGCTGCGTCCGGCGGCCACCGATCGGACGGCCTCCACGAGGTCGTTCCCCTTGATGTCCTTGAGCACGTAGCCTGCGGCACCTGCCATGATCGCGTCGAACAGCGCCTCGTCGTCGGCGTACGAGGTGAGCATGAGGCACTTGAGGTCGGGCAGCAGCGACCGGACCTCCCGGCAGACCTCGATGCCCGTGCCGTCGGGGAGGCGCACGTCCAGCACTGCGACGTCGGGCCGGGCGGCGGGGATCCGGTGCAGGGCGTCCGTCGCGGTGCCCGCCTCCCCCACCACCTCCATCTCGGGGTCCAGGCTCAGCAGGTCGGCGATGCCGCGGCGCACCACCTCGTGGTCGTCGAGGAGGAAGACCCGGATCGTCATGTCCACAGTGTGCCTCATCGGGGGGCATCCGGGCGGACGCAGCAGCCTCGCGCGCCCCAGTCCTGTCCACTATGTGGACGGATTCTGGGTCGGAGTTGGCCGGTTCGGAGGACCCGACTTAGCCTGACATCACCGTTTCGTTCGGCCCATTACCACAGGCCCATTCCGCAGGGAGCAGCGTGTCCCCCTCTTCCGCAGCACAGCCCGGCTGGGCGCGGAGGTCGATCGGTTCGCACGTGCTCGCCGGTGGCGTCTCGCCGGTCGGTGATGGCACGTCGGCAGCTGCCCCGGGAGGCCCTGTGATTGGTGCCGGGGTCATGCGGTGACTGTCCTCCGCCTCGCCACGCGCCGATCCGCGCTGGCACTCGCCCAAGCCCGCTTCATCGCCGATCACCTAACCGCGCACACCGGACACCGTGTCGATCTGGTCCCAGTGGTCACCCACGGTGACCGCGATCGAGGGTCACTGGCCCAGATCGGCGGCACAGGCGTGTTCGTGGCTGCCGTCCGGGCCGCGGTCGTAGCGGGCCGTGCCGACTTGGCCGTCCACTCCCTGAAGGACCTGCCGACCGCGCCGGACCCGCTGCTGGCCCAGATCGCGATCCCGCAGCGGGAGGACCCCCGGGATGCCCTGGTGTCGCGCACCCGGGCCTCGCTGGCCGAGCTCCCGCCGGGCTCCCGGGTCGGAACGGGCTCCCCGCGGCGCCGTGCACAGCTGGCCGCGCTGCGCCCTGACCTGCAGGTCGTCGACATCCGCGGCAACGTGGACTCGCGGCTGGCCAGGGTCGCCGGAAACCCCGACGACGTAGGTGATCAGGGCCTCGATGCCGTGGTGCTGGCGGTCGCCGGTTTGGCGAGGTTGGCCAAGCGTGAAACCATCTGTGAGTACTTGGATACCGAGTTCATGGTGCCGGCGCCGGGGCAGGGGGCCCTGGCGGTGGAGGTTCGCGCCGACCTGGTCTGCGCGCAACCAGGCCAGAACGCTCTCACGGACGCCCTGCGTGCGCTGGACGACCAGCGGACTCGGGCGGCCGTGACCGCTGAGCGGTCGCTCCTGGCTGCTCTGGAGGCAGGCTGCTCGGCGCCCGTAGGGGCGTTGGCGCAGGTCGCCGAGGGTTCGGAATCCAACTTGCACCTGCGGGCGGTCGTCGCCAGGGCGGACGGCTCGCTGGTGCGCGCGTCAATCGCCGGACCCGCTGGGGAGGCTGAGCAGATCGGTCGGCGGCTCGCCGACGACCTGCTGGCTGAGCTGGCTCCGGCTGTCAGAGGGGGGAGGAGCACATGAGCATGTTCGACTTGGCGATCGCCGAGGTCTCGCTGGTGGGCGCGGGACCGGGGGACCCGGGACTGCTGACGGTCTGCGCGACAGGGCTGATCGGTGACGCCGACGTGATCGTCACCGATCCCGAATGCGAGCACCTGGCTCGCTGCACGGCAAGGGCCGATGCCGAGATCGTCCTGACCGTCGACGAGGAGGGCAATGTCGCCGACCACGCCGACCGCGTCCGCCTGGTGATCGACCCCGCGCTTGCCGGCAGGAGCGTGGTGCGCCTCATGGCCGGGGACCCAGTCCTGGATGGCTCGCTTGCCCTCGAGGCTGCCGCCCTCGCACAGGCGGGCATCGGCTTCGACATCGCGCCGGGCGTGTCGACGGTCACCGGATCGGCAGCTTACGCCGGGTTCGCGCTGACCGGTGGTCGGGCCCGTGAGGTGCGCGTGGTGGACGCCAGCGATCCCGAGGTCGACTGGCCCAGCCTGGCCGACCCGCACGCGACCGTGGTCGTCCTGGGCGGAGCCGAGCGAGCCATCGAGATCGGCAGGGCGCTGACAGTCGCCGGGCGGGATCCGCGAACCCCCCTGGCGATCACCCGCGCAGCAACTACGGTGGAGCAGCGCTCCATCCTCACGACGCTGGGCGAGTTGGCCGCTGCGCTGAGGGCTGCGAAGGGCCAGACCGGCCCCGGGGTCATGGTGATCGGGGAGGTCGTGGCCCAGTGCGCCCAGTTGTCGTGGTTCGAGACCAAGCCGCTGTTCGGATGGCGCGTGCTCGTGCCCCGCACAAAGGAGGACGGCAACGGCCTGTCTGCCCACTTGCGCCACCTTGGCGCGGTTCCGGTCGAGGTGCCGACGATCTCCGTGGAGCCGCCCCGCGCGCCCCAGCAGATGGAGCGGGCGGTGCACGGCCTCGTGTCGGGGCGCTACCAGTGGGTGGCCTTCACCTCGGCGAACGCGGTGCGCGCCGTGAAGGTGCGCTTCGACGAGTACGGCCTCGACTCGCGGGCCTTCGCCGGGCTGAAGGTCGCTGCGGTTGGTGAGCGGACCGCCGAGGTGCTGCGCTCGTTCGGCATCGTGCCCGACCTGGTCCCGGCCGGTGAGCAGTCGACTGCGGGCCTGCTCGACGACTGGCCCGAGTACGACGAGGGCCTCGACCCGATCAACCGTGTGTTCCTGCCCCGCGCCGACATCGCCACCGAGACCCTGGCCGCCGGGCTGACCGAGCTCGGTTGGGAGGTCGACGACGTGACCGCCTATCGGACGGTGCGGGCAGCCCCGCCGCCAGCGGACATCCGTGAGGCGATCAAGGGCGGTGGCTTCGACGCCGTCATGTTCACGTCGTCGAGCACCGTGCGAAACCTCGTCGGCATCGCCGGCAAGCCGCACTCGTCAACCGTCGTTGCATGCATCGGCCCGCAGACCGCCAAGACCGCGGAGGAGAACGGGCTTCGCGTGGACGTCCTCCCCGAGACCCCGACCATCGCCGGTCTGGCCGCGGCGCTGGCCGCTCACGGCGAGGCCCTGCGCAGGCACGCGCTGGCACACGGTGAGACCGTGTGGCGGCCCGGCAAGCGGCGCGGAGGGTCGCGGCGCAAGGCCACCTGATCCGGTCGCCCGCGTTGATGGCCACGCCCGCCGTCGAGAAGGCGCGCGCGGCCCTGAAGGGTGGACAATGGCGTGCCGACCGATCAGGAGATATGCCATGGCTGTGCATACGATCGTCCACCTTCTGCGCCACGGCGAAGTGCACAACCCCGACGGTGTGCTCTACGGGCGCCTCCCGGACTTCCACCTGTCCGACCTGGGCCGCGAGATGGCCGACCGCGCCGCGAAGGCGTTGGCCACTCGCGATGTGGCCGTCGTGACCGCCTCGCCCCTGGAGCGAGCCCAGGAGACGGCCCAGCCGGTCGCCACGGCGTTTGGCGTGCCCGTCGGGATGGATGCTGACCTGATCGAGGCGGACAACATGTTCCAGGGGCAGCGCGTCGGCGGGGACGACAGCGTCCTTCGGCAGCCGAAGTACTGGCGGTACCTGTGGAATCCGATGACGCCTTCCTGGGGCGAGCCGTACACGCAGATCGCCGCCCGGATGCGGCAGGCCATCCGGCGGGCCCGGGACGAGGCCCGAGGCCGGGAGGCGGTCCTGGTCAGCCACCAGCTGCCCATCTGGATCACGCGGTTGGACGCCGAGGAGCGCCGCTTCGTCCACGACCCGCGCAGGCGCCAGTGCGGCCTGGCCTCCCTGACCTCCTTCGGCTTCCGCGACAACCGGCTCGTGGCGGTCTCCTACAGCGAGCCGTCCGCGGATCTGGCCAAGCGGGCGTCCAAGGTCAAGGGCGCCTGATGCGGCTGCGCGCATCCGCGCTGGTCCCAGGGACGCTCTTGGCGATCGGGATCCTGCTGGGCGGGTGCGCGCAATCCCCGACGGCCGGGGAACGTGTCGCAACGGACGTGGCCGAGCAGGGCTACGTCTCAGGCGACGGCACCACGACCATCGTGGCGCAGTCGGAGCGGGCGGCGGCCCCAGAGCTCACCGGGAAGACCCTCGACGGCGAGGACTTCAGGCTCGCCGACCATCTCGGCTCAGTCGTCGTGCTCAACGTGTGGGCGTCCTGGTGCGCCCCTTGTCGGGCGGAGGCAGCCGACCTCGAGGCGGTCTCCGACGATCTGGCGGGTTCCCGCGTTCAGTTCGTCGGGCTGAACACCCGCGACTCGACCGAGCCGGCCAGGGCTTTCGTGGACCGCTTCGGCATCTCCTACCCGAATGTTGTCGACACCGACGGCAGCCGCCAGCTGCTATTCCACGACACCCTCCCGCCCGCGGCCATCCCGTCGACCCTGGTCATCGACCAGGAGGGGCGCGTCGCCGGTCGAGCCATCGGCCAGGTCGACCGCTCCCGCCTGCTGGGCCTGATCGAGCCGATCCTGGCCGAGGCTTCCTAGTGGGTCCCGCCCTGTTCGCCGGGGTGCCGGGCGCCGTCGGCGATGTTGTGGCCTCCGGGTCCCTGGCCCTGGCCGTGCCCCTGGCGATCCTGGCCGGGCTGGTCAGCTTCGCCAGCCCGTGCGTGCTGCCGCTGGTCCCGGGGTACCTGTCCTACGTCACTGGTCTTGCCGGCGCAGGGCTGGCCGATCGCAGTCCGCAGCCGGTCCCAGCAGGCGGGCTCCCGTCAGCGCAGCGCACGATGGCCGCCCCCGTGGGGCGGTCGCGCATCGTGGCCGGGACCCTGGGCTTCGTGGCCGGGTTCAGCGCGGTCTTCGTGTCCTACGGCGCCCTGTTCGGTGGGCTGGGCGCCTCCCTGCTGGCCCATCAGGACCTGATCTCACGGGTGCTGGGGGTGGTCGTGATCGTCATGGGCCTGGGCTTCCTGGGGCTGGTGCCGTCCCTGCAGAGGGAGGCCCGACTGCACCGGCGGCCCCGGCGCGGCGTGTGGGGAGCGCCGCTGCTCGGGGCCCTGTTCGGCCTTGGCTGGACACCCTGCATCGGGCCGACGCTGGCAGCCGTGCAGAGCCTGGCCTTCACTGAGGGGTCCGCGGCTCGGGGCGCCCTGCTGTCAGTGGCCTACTGCCTGGGCCTGGGGCTGCCCTTCCTGGCTGTCGGCCTGGCGATGGAGCGCGGACTGACGGTCCTGGCGTGGGCGCGCCGGCACTCCCTGGCGATCCAGCGGGCGGGCGGGGCTAGCTTGGTCGCCCTCGGCGTGCTGATGGTCACCGGGCTCTGGGGCTGGCTCGTCGTTGCGATGCGCGGGTGGATCAGTGGCTTCGAGGTGCCGTTGTGAGCACGGGACCGGCCGTTGATGCGCTTGGCCCATCCGAGCCGGGCGGGGAGCCTGAGAGCCTCCGCCGTCCGGACGAGGCGGTGGCAGCCACCCTCGACTGGGGCCCGGAGCGCCGCCGACGGACGATGCCCGCCGGACCGCGGCTGGGCCTGATCGGCTGGCTGCGCTGGAGCTGGCGCCAGCTGACCAGCATGCGCACAGCCCTGATCCTGCTCCTGCTGCTGGCGGTTGCGGCCATCCCCGGAAGCGTCCTGCCGCAGCGACCCACGGATCCCCTGGCGGTCAACGACTGGATCGCGGCGAACCCGCGGGCGGCCGGGGTGCTCGACCGGCTGGGCTTGTTCTCGGTGTTCTCGTCGCCCTGGTTCTCGGCGATCTACATCCTGCTGTTCGTCTCGCTGATCGGCTGCGTCCTGCCCCGGACGTCCGCCCACTGGCGGGCGATGCGTGCCGCGCCCGCAGCGCCACGCCGGCTGGACCGGGTGCCCGGCGCCAGGTCCTGGCTGACCGACGACCCCGACGCCCTGACGAACGCCGCTGCGGCGCTGCGGGCCGATCGGTGGCTGGTGGTCCGCGCGCCCGCTGGCCCGGTGGGGTGGCTGGCCGCTGAGAAGGGCTACGCCCGGGAGTCGGGGAACCTGCTGTTCCACGTGGCCCTCGTGCTCCTGCTGGTCGGGGTGGCGCTCGGCGGGCTGTTCGGCTGGAAGGGCACGGTCATCGTCCGCGAGGGCAGCGGGTTCGCCAACACCCTGACCCAGTACGACACCTTCTCGCCGGCCAGGTTGGCCACGGGCGAGTCGTTGCCCCCGTTCTCCTTCACCCTGACCGACTTCGAGGCCACGTTCGAGCGGGAGGGGTCCCAGCGCGGGGCCCCGCGCTCCTTCGCCGCGCAGCTGGAGTACCGAGCCGCCCCCGGGGAGGCGGTGCAGAGCCGAACGGTCTCGGTGAACTCGCCACTGCGCGTGGACGGCGCCAAGGTCTTCCTCGTCGGTCACGGCTACGCGCCGCACCTTCGGATCGCCGACTCGACCGGCAGGGTGGTCTTCGACGACACCGTGGTCTTCCTCCCACAGGACGGGGACTTCACCTCGACGGGGGTCGTCAAATCCCCGGACGGCACGCCGCAACTGGGGATCGAGGCGCTGTTCCTGCCCACTGCGGCCCTGGACGATGTGCTCGGTCCGCATTCCACGTTCCCGGCTCCGGACGACCCCGCTCTGTTCGCCTCAGTCTGGACCGGTGACCTCGGTCTGGACTCCGGGCTTCCGAGCAACGTGTTCACGCTGGACACCGGTTCCCTCGATCGCCTGGGCATAGCCGCGCTGCGGCCCGGCGAGAGCTGGGAGATCCCGGGAGGCCGGGGCAAGCTGCAACTGGTCGGGTACGACCGCTGGGCGTCATTCACCATCTCGCACGACCCGGGCAAGCTCCTGGCCCTGGCAGCTGCGACCCTCGCGGTCATCGGGCTGAGCCTCTCCCTGTTCGTCCGTCGCCGACGGATCTGGGTGCAGGTGACTTCCGTGCCAGCGGACGGCGCAGCCGCAGCCCCGGATGGGTCGGCCGGCCAGTTGGCGGCGTCGGATCGCGCCGGTAGTCTTGCGGCCTTCCGCGTGGCTGTGGCAGGCATGTCCAGGACCGAAACCGGCGAGGTCGACCGGGAGGTCCAGCAGCTCGTCGCCAGCTTGGGCGGATCCGACGCCGAGGAGGCGCTGTGACGCTGGCGCAGTGGAGCAACCTGTTCGTCTATGCATCGATGGCTGTGTGCGCGATGGCGATGCTTGCCTTCGCGGCCTCGTTCGCATCCGCGCGGGCAGGCGGCGGTATGGGTTCGCCCTCGCGGGCGGCTGCCGGTGCGCGTGGGCGACCCGCTGCCGACCGCAGTGC